>JAQVPA010000012.1 GCA_028702315.1 Candidatus Margulisiibacteriota bacterium | reverse complement strand
AAACGACCGCGCTAGGTTCATAGGCGACAGCAAAGCCGGCCGCTTTCGCCCGCAGGCAAAATTCCGCGTCTTCATGGTTATGGTAAAAATCCTTGTCCAATAAACCGACCCGCTCAAATACTTCTCTTCTTGCGAGCAGAGCGCAGCCGGTGGCATAATCGACCTCGCCAGGCTTACTAAATTGGCCGCGATCGAGTCTGCCTTCGCCAATATGGTAAGGAAGTCCGGTCAAGCGGCTGACCATCCCGCCCGCGTACCAGATCGAATCAGTGTCATAAAAATATATCTTGGGCCCAATTATTCCAGTCGCCAGTTCGTTCTCCATTGCCGCCATCAGGTTGCCGAGGCAATCCCGATCCAGCACCGCGTCATTATTGAGCAGCATGATGTATTTCGCCTCTTCTTTAAGCGCTTGCTTAATGCCGATATTATTCCCTTCGGCAAAACCGTAATTCTCCTGATTGAAGATCACCTTGATATCAGGGAACTCCTTGGCTAATTTTTCTCCGGAGCCATCGGTGGAAGCGTTATCGACCAAGATGATCCGAGGATCACGGTAATTTGAAGCTTTGACCGAGCGGAGGCACTCGGCAGTGTCATCATATCGCCGCCAATTGACGATAATGATCGCCAGTTTATTCTTCATCAGGGTGTCCCTTCTTCGTCAAAGTTCTGACAAGTTTATTAAAGACCAAGCCGGACGTCTCGAGGAGAGTGCCAAGCGGTTCCCTTTTAAGATTATAAACAAAATAATTCCTGGCATTATTAAGAGAAATAAAGCGGCCATAATGCTTGAATAGCGCAAAATATTCTTCGTCTTTCATCGCGGTCAGGTTGACGCTCAGGTCATCCTGCAGTGCCTGTTCCCACCTTTGGGGGCTGACGATATGGCCGGACGAAGTCTGCTGTCGCTCATATAATTGACTGCCCGGCAGGAGGATCAATTTATAAAAACCGGTGACATCGGGCTTTATCCGTTTTATAAAATCGATCGTCGCCATAAAATCCTCTTTAGTTTCACCCGGCATCCCGGTAATGATATTAGCCAAAAATCTTAGGCCGAGAGAACGGGTCAGTTCGGCCGCCCGGACATTCTGTTCAACGGTCGACCGCTTATTCATCAGCTCCAGGATCCGTTGTGAGCCGGATTCAAAGCCGTATTCCACCTGGATGCAGCCCGCCTGTTTCAATTTCTTGAGCAGCACTTCATCCACCGCGTTCACCTTCAGCTGGACGGCAAAGACGATCTTTTTACTTAGGCCGCTGCTGATCAGCCGCTCGCAGATCTCCAGGGCGCGGTCACGCTTAGCCGAGAACATGTCATCGGCAAAATAGATCCCTTCGACCTTGTAGCGTTCAACTATCTGCTCTATTTCCGCGATCACCCGGTCGACCGAATGGAACCTGACGCCCCGGCCAAAAACGAGCGGTCCGGCGCAAAATGAACAGGCATACGGGCAGCCCCGGGAAGTAAAGATGCTGGTCCCCCTCAAGCTGACCCCGCGGATCAAATATTTTGACTTCTTGGTGTATTCATCCATCCGGAGCAAATGTCTGGCTGGCATTTTGATCGTGTCGAGGTCAACAATAACCGGCCGGGATGGATTGATCACGATCTCCTCGTCCGCCCGATACGCCAGGCCCAATATTTCGCCGCTTTCCCGGCCGCTAATAATGTCGGCAAAAACCGCTTCCCCCTCGCCGACCACCAGCAGGTCGATCGCCGGGCACTCGGCCATTGTCTGTTCCGGCAGAACGGTCGCGTGCACCCCGCCGATAACGGTCTTTATCCGCGGATCGATCGTTTTCGCAAGAACAGCGCATTTATAAGCATCGGGGATCAATGGGGTCGTAACGCTAAGCACGACGATCGCCGGTTTCTCTCGCCGGATCAGCTCTTCCATCAGCCGGTCAACTTTGCTCAGGTTGCCGCCATTTTCATCCAGTAACAAGTCACGGTCAATTATAAAAGCTTCATGCCCGAGATCAAGCGCAACCGCGGCCAGGTAAGCCACGCCGAGCGGCGGGAACGAATGCCCCCAATTTTTTCTGGTACTGGTTGGATTGATCAGGCAGACTTTCATCGGTTGGCAACCTCCGGATAGTACTTTGCCAGTTCCGGCTTGGTGAATAAAAACAACACGCCGTCAACTATCGGATAGGTTTCATGGCATTTTTCACAGATTGCTTTATCGTGTTTCACGTTCAAAGCTGAAGCGGGATCATCTTTCCCACAGGCCGGGCAAGCCAAGCATTCATATATAGTACTGGCCGGACGCTCGGCTCGCCCTGCTTTCTGGCAAAGCCCCGATATTTCGCCGCCAAAAAGATAGGCGATGGGATAAAATATGAAAGAGAGCGGGTTCTTAAAGCTAACTTTAAATGCCTTTAATGAGATCAGCGTGATCTCTTTTTGGCTAAAAGTACCCAACGCCCCCAGCCACTTTCTTAGCGGCATATTCACATTTTCGGTGATCCCAAAATCGATCGCGTTGCAGGTCTCTTCCGCCAGGAAGCGGTCGGCCAAGCGGGACAGCGCGTTAAATAAGCCGGGTTCTTTCCTATCCACTACTTTCTTTTTATAAAGGTTCAAATGCAAAACTTTTTGATACGGCTCTTCGGCGAAGAAGAAATGCCCGCCTGGGGCCAAGACTCGATAGAGCTCATTAACAATTGGGGCCGGATCATTAAAATGATGGAGGGTCTGATAACAGAAAGTAAAAGGGAGCGAACCGCTCTTGAACGGCAGATTATAAGCGTCGCAACAGATCCTAAGCGGCGATCTTTTCAGCCCATTTTTTAACCGGTAGTATTCACAACTTTTCAGCATTTCAAATGAGAGGTCAATCGCCGCTCCCTCAGCCGACAATTCATTAGTCATTACTAATGAGCGCTGGCCTCTTTCCGCCCCAATCTCCGCAAAAGGCGACAAGACCACCCCCTTTTGTCTTAACCTCTTCATTTGATCGGAGGTAACACGCATTCTATCCGCCAACAAAGCCTCAATGCCTTCGGCATCATGTTCATCACGTAAAACAGGCTGGTGGTTGACTTGCTGCTCGTAGAGCTTCTTCTTGAACTCGATCTCGCCTCTTTTATTTTCTTCGGTTTGCATAAATATTATCCTGTTTCTTCAACTATTGGCGGCAAAGAACTTTTCATACAGATCGGCCACCCGCTGCCAGTTAAATTGCTCGATCCGCTGGCCGCCGGCTTTCGCTAACCTGGCCCGCAACGCCTCATCAGCAGCCAGCCGTAAAATATTTCTAGCCAAGGCAGCCGGTTCTTTGGGTGGGGAAAGTAAAGCTGTCATCCCATCTTCCGCGTAATCCCGATTTCCGCCGCAATCAGTGCTGGCCAATGCGCAGCCGCAAGCCATCGCTTCAGCCGGCGGCAAAGCGAACCCTTCGGAATGGCTCGGGCATAAATGGATCGAGCTGCCGTTATATATCTTTTCCACCAGCTCTTTTGGCGGCGGCGCCTGCCGGTATTCGATCCAGCGCGGGATCGCCGCGGTGCGCCGGTCGATGCCGAACACGACCGCGGTCAAGCCCGGAATTTTCTTTTTCGCCTCTTCCAGCGCTTTGATCCCGTCGGCGGAGCCTTTCCAGGGCCAGCGCGAATAAAGCATGCTGACGCGAAGCGGCCGGCCATCGATCGGCTCGATCACCCGAAAGAGATCGTGATCGATCGCGTCCGGGATGTAATAGATATTTTTGGCGCCAAAGGCCTGGCCGATCTCCTCCAGCCAGCGGGAAACAACGACTTTCAACAGATCGGATCGCCAGATCGCCGCCAGCTCTTCTTTAGCAAACCAAAACTCATTGTGCTGGAAAAGATAACATTTTTTCCCTTTGGCCGCGGGATAGTTTAAAACATATTCGGCCAGGGGCGTATAAGTGGCAAAAACAAAATCGGCATCCGGAATATGTTTTGCCGTTGGTTCGGCGACAAAAAGCAAATTGACTCTGGGGTCGATAGTAACCCAATTTATCCTTGGCTTGAGAAACGTATCTCGCCAGTTGCGGATCATGGTTTTAATATTATCAGCGGGGCCAATATTCCTGGGGTGGACAATGTTTACCTGATAGCCCCTTTTCACTAAATTGTTGGCTATCTCATAGACAATTTTTGCCCCGCCACCCGGTTTCCAAGGGTAGCCGGGCAAGATAAACGTTATTCTCATGTTCTTCTAAATAGAGCTTTTGCGCCAGCCGCGGCTTTAGTCAACATGACAGTCGCCGCCACATTAATGAACGGCGGGAACCAATGCTCCATGCTCCAGAGCGTTCCCCAAGTATTGGAACAACCCGGACACTTATCAACAATCGCCCGGCCCTTGCGAACCTCCTGGCTCCGCCACCATTCCTTTAAGTTCCCGGAGCGGATATTACCCAGCCTGATATGGGCAAAACGAAGGCAAGGCGAAACATCACCGTTGGCCCGCAAGACAAAGAATTTCCTCATGCTGGCGCAATTATAACGGAGCGGCTTGTCCTGCAAGAACCGGAGCAGGATTTCCTTTTGGAAGCACGGGCCCAAAGTCTCCACCTGCTGCCGCATTTTATCCCTTTTTTTGACCATATCGATCGAGAATTCGTCATAGGAATTCTTCACTTTGTCAGTCAGTTTGTAAAAGGTGAACTCCTCATACATCTGGGGGGCAAAGTCCATGCCTAAGCCCTCGACATATTTTTTCACTTCCGGCATGTAATCGACCGTATTTGACGATAAGGTGTAGCCAACCAAAACCTTCAGTCCCTTGTAGGCCCGCCGCAGTTCAAAGAGTTTGCCGAGAAGATACTCGACCTTCTCAAAATTCCCCTTAACGCCCCTGATCCGGTCGTGGTGTTCGCCAATGCCGTCGAGCGAAACACCGACCGCCAGGTTCATCTTGTTCCGCAGGCACGCCTCGACCACCTTGAGCACTTTATCAGGCAGCAAGCCATTCGTGCTGAACGAGACCAGCGCATTTGGCCGGATATATTTTTGCATTACCAGGAGTTTGGCTTCCAGATCGGGAAGCAGGATCGGCTCACCGCCTGAAATTATCACCTCTTTAACATGGCGGAAAAATCCGCTGCTGAAGATATTTTCAACCTCTGCAAGCGTTAAAATATCCCCCGACGGCTTGTTTTGCCAGATGTTGCACTGGATACAGCGCGAATTGCAGAGATCGGTCACTTCCCAGAACAAGTATTCTATCTGCGGCTGGACCAGACCGCCAAGTATCTTGCCCAGCAGCGTCTTACCCGCATTAAAAATATATTTGATCGTCCGACCCAGTTTATTCACCCATCACTCCTTCCGTTCGCATATTACAATACCACATATTAAAACCGCTATCCAGACAGCCGCTCCGGGCGGCGCAGCGACAAGCCTTTCCGCTCGATCAGGTATAAATAAGCAACCGCGACGAATACTTCGGTAATGATCATGGCGCCGGCCGCGCCGTTCGCCTGGTACAAATAAACCAGGCCAATGACCAGCGGGATATTAAGCAGGCTGGAGACGATCGCCACGCGCGAGGCAACCCTGGCGTAATCAAAATTTATCAAGATCTGGGTACCGAAAATATTCCCCATATTAGCAATAAATGGCAAGGCCGATAGTATCCTGATGACCGGAACAGCCGATAAATATTTCCCGCCGAGGGCGACGGCAACGATTTGCGGCGCGAAAAAGAAGATCAGGCAGGAAACCAGGAACAGGAACCAGCCGCTCATCAGTGTCGCCTTGCGGGCAAAAGCCAGCGCCTCACTTTTTGATTTCTGCGCCAGCTGGCTCAAATGGGGAAAGATCGACTGCGAAACCGGGTTAAAGAGCGCCTGGACCGCCTTGACGATCTTTTCCCCGGCGCTGTAATAGCCAACGATCGTGTTGCTCGACATCAAACCGAGAATAAAAACACTAGAAGAGGTGTAGATGCTGGCGGAAATCGAGGCGATAAAGACGTGGTAACCTTCCACCAGCTCGGTATTGATCGCTGTCCAGCCAGGCCAAATAACGCCCACCTTGAAGCGCTTAACGGCCAGCCATAATCCTATCGCGCCGGAGGCGAAATAACCCAGAGTGTATAAGATCGCCGCGTTCAAATAATCGGACGGCTGCCTGACCCAGATAAAAATAGAAACTAAAAATATAGTTTTGGAAAAGAGGTTCAGCGCGGTGATGAATTTCATCTTTTCCATCCCCTGGAAAAACCAGATCAGGGAAAAAACATTGCCCGGCACGATGCCAAAAGTCCAAAGATAGAGGAGCCAATCCTGGCGAAACCGCTCAAAGCCAAACACGACCGACATCAATAAAACAAGGCTTAAAAGAATCAAGCCCAATTCGATCACTAGGACCGCGGAAAATATCTCGGACAACTTCTGCCGGTCTTCCCGATGGATCGCCACACGCCTGGTCGCGGACAGATTGAAACCGTAATCGGTCAAGATCATAAAATACATGACAAATGCCTGGGCAAACGAGATCAAGCCAAATTTCTCCGGACCGATAACCCGGACCAGGTATGGGAAAGTGATCATCGGCAAGACGTATTTTGACGCTTGCAAGACGGACAAGCTAGTAAAGTTTTCGATCAGTTTTTTCTTAATGGCCATGCCTCCAATTAAATATTTCTCGCGACCGACAGCCCTCGCTCTACCACATCGTCCATATCATAATATTTGAACTCGGCCAGGCGGCCGACGAACGCAACGTTCTCCAGCTTTGCCGCCTCAGCCTGGTATTTCTGGTACTGCGCCCTACTCGCTTCGTTCATGATCGGGTAACTTGGGATATTTTTCTCCGGCAAGTGCTCTTCGGGATATTCGCGGACGATCGCCGTTGCCTCGTGCTCCTGCCCGGTCAGATGCTTGAATTCGGTCACCCGGGTAAAGCCCTCGGTCCCCGGGAAATTAACGACCGCCACTTCCTGATACCAGGGTTGGCCAATCTTTTCAAAATAAAAAGAGAGCGAACGGTACGGCAACCGCCCGTGTTGATGATTAAAATAATCGTCGATCGGCCCGGTATAAACGATCTGTTCATAGTCTTGGCTATTAGCAGGCTTGAACTCCTCGTTCAGCACCACTTCGATATTAGGATGGCCAAGGAGCCGCTCAAACATTTTGGTGTAGCCATGGCGCGGTATCCCCTGGAATTTATCTTTGAAGTAACGTTCGTCCCGGTCGGTCCAGAGCGGCACCCGCTCGATGATCGCCGGGTCAAGCTCTTCCGGCGGCACACCCCATTGTTTCTTTGTATAATTATGGAAGATCTTTTGGTAAATTTCGTCAGCAACTTTCTTCAGGTCGTGGTCCGCACTTTGCCGGAGTTGCATAATTGAAACTTTTGCGCCAGGCCCAAAAGTTTCAATTAACTTAGCCGCGATTGTCTTTGCTTCATTTTCGCTAAAAAGCTGGTCAAGCGAATTCAAATTGACCGGTAAGGAGACTTTCTTGCCGCCGACATTCGCCTGAACCTTATGCTCGTAAGGAAGCCATTCGGTAAACTGGGAGAGATAATTCCAGACGGTAGCATTGTCAGTGTGAAAAATATGTGGCCCGTATTTTTGGACCAGGATGCCCGTTTCATCAAGACAATCGTAGCAATTGCCACCAAGATGGCCGCGCTGGTCGATCGCCCGGACTTTTTTCCCCGCGCTCGCCAGTCTTTCGGCGACGACCGCACCGGCAAAACCGAGGCCGACGACGAGGCAATCAGCTGCCATCAGGCGTTTTTGACCTTTAAGAAGCGGCGCTTACCGACTTTGATCAGTCGTTCCCGATCGAGGCTGACCGTCTGCTTTTCGTCCTTGATAACTTCGCCGTCGACCGAGACGCCACCTTGCCCGACTAGGCGCTTAGCATCCGTTTTTGACGAAGCCAATTTAGTTTCACTTAAGAGATCGATAATATTCAATTCTTTTTTCGCTACTACGGCCGTTTCAATATCCTCCGGCGTTCCACCTTGCTTAAAGATCGCGTCAAATCCTTCGGCCGCCTTTTGAGCTTCTTTAGCATTATAAAATTTGGTGATCAGGATGCTAGCAAGCTTCATTTTCGCTTCTTTCGGATGCAGCTGCTTGATTGCCTCGAGATTTTCATTCGTTAATAATTCATAATATCGCATCATCAGATCGTCGGAAATCGACATCGTTTTCCCGAATATCTGGGCTGGCGACTCAGTAATACCGATGTAATTATTCAAGGATTTGCTCATCTTCTGCACGCCATCGGTTCCCTCAAGAAGCGGCATAGTTAAAATCACTTGAGGCATAGTTATAACAACTTGCGTTTTATCTTTATAATCCCGCTGTAATTCCCGGCCAACCAGCATATTAAATTTTTGATCGGTCCCGCCAACTTCAATATCGGCTTTTACTTCAACCGAATCGTATCCTTGAACTAAAGGATACAAAAACTCGTGAATTGAGATCGGCCGCTCCTTTTCAAAGCGGTTCATAAAATCATCTCTTTCGAGCATCCGCGCAACCGTGTATTTCGCCGCCAAGTTAAAAATATCCTCCATATTTAATTTGGACAACCAATTATGGTTATAAACCACTTCGGTCGCCTTCTTATCGAGAATTTTAAATACTTGTTCTTGATAGGTCTCAGCATTTTTTTTGACTTCTTGTGGCGTTAATGGCTTTCTGGTTTCTGACTTGCCCGAAGGATCGCCTATCCTGGCAGTAAAATCACCAATAATAAAAATAACCTTATGGCCTAAATCCTGAAATTGGCGGAGTTTATTCAAAACAACAGAGTGGCCCAAATGGATATCAGGGGCCGAAGGATCCGCTCCCCATTTAACACGAAGCGGCCGGCCTTCTTTAAGTTTCGCGATCAATTCCTCCTCCGGAATTAATTCGACAACTCCGCGCTTAATTATCTTTAACTGCTCTTCAATACTTTTCATTTCGCCCCCAATTCCACCAGCGACTGTTTAATGATACTGGCCGGGACATTATTTCTGACATCGACGCTCCCCAGTTTCGTCGGCAGGACAAAATTGACCTTGCCGGCGCTGACCTTCTTATCGATCGAGAGCGCGGCGATGATTTTTTTGGCCGGAAGGTTGTCGATCTCGGTCGGCAAGCCGAGTTTTTCGAGCAAGCCTTTGATCCTGATAACAATCTCCTTGTCCAGCATTCCCATCCGCTGGGCGATCATCGCTGCCACAACCATCCCGATCGCCACCGCCTCGCCATGGTTATAAGCGCGGTAGCGGGTCAGCGATTCGATCACGTGCCCGACCGTATGGCCGTAATTGAGGATCATCCGGAGCCCGGCCTCTTTCTCGTCCTTTTCCACGACTTTCGCCTTGACCTTGACCGATTCCACCACGATCGTCTGCCAGAGCTTTAGGGCCGCCCGTTTGGTCTCTTCTTCTTCGAACGCCTTGGTGTTTAAATGATGGGCGTTCGCCTCGAGGAACTTGAAGAAGTCGGCATCCTCGATCACGCCGTATTTGACGACCTCGGCCAGGCCGGTGCGGAGCTCCCGCGCCGGCAGGGTCGACAAGGTTTTAACGTCGATAAAAACCGCTTTCGGCTGGTAGAAACAGCCGATCAGGTTCTTGCATTTCGGATGGTTGACCCCTGTCTTGCCGCCGATCGCCGCGTCAACCTGGGCCAGGAGGGTCGTCGGCACCTGGATATAATTGATCCCCCGCATGTAAGTCGCGGCGATAAAACCGGCCAGATCGCCGATCACGCCGCCACCCAGGCCAATGATCAGCGAATCGCGATGAGCGCCGAACTTGACCAGTTCATCAAAAAGCTTGGCCGCGATCTTCAGGTTCTTTTGTTGTTCGCCTCGCGCGACTTCGACCGTTTTGGCCCGTTGTTTTAACCCTTTACGCAAAATATCGCCGTACAGGTCATTGACCAGCGGGTCGGTAATGATAAAGATCTCCCGGCCTAGCTTGTCCGCTTCGATCAGGGCTCCCAGCTCCGGCAGAGTATCGGTCCCGACAATCACGTCATAACCCCGGTCCTTCAGGTCTACTTTAATTTTAACCATTCAATTATCTCCATTGCCACCTGGTGCGGCGGCCGCTCGGTCGTATCGATCTTATGGTCGGCCGCGTTTTTATAAAACGGCAGACGGACCAGCAGAATATTTTTTATCTCGGCCTGCGGGTCAGCGACCTTAAGCAGCGGCCGGTGCGTTTCATGTTTGATCCTTTCGTGGATAACCTCCGGTTCCGCCCAGAGCCAGATGACTTTCCCCAGCTCTTTCAGCCGGGCGGCATTCTCCTCTTTCAGGACGATACCACCCCCGGTAGATAATACATAATTATCATAATCCTGTAAAGTTTTTAGCGTCTCGGTCTCTAATTTGCGGAAATACGGCTCGCCATATTCCTGAAAAATCGACGTGATCGAGCGCCCTTCCGTCTTCTCGATCAATTCGTCGGTGTCCAGAAAATCCATCTTCAGCTTGGCCGCCAATTCCTTGCCGACCGCCGTCTTGCCCGAACCCATGAACCCAATAAGTATGATATTCATAATATTTCTCAAGTGCGCCCGGGGTGACTTGAACACCCAACCCCCAGTTTAGGAAACTGATGCTCTATCCAGTTGAGCTACGGGCGCTGAAACCGCTGTCCCGATGCACATTAAAATCCATCATAATGGAATCATCGGGATCCCGACATTACATTAATAAAAATATTAATGTCGTCGGGACTCTATCCATCTGAGCTACGGGGCCATTTATTATTTGTTCTCCGCAACAAACTCGCGCAACGTCCGCAGGATAATCCGCCGCAAATCAATCTTCTTTTTAGCAAATCGCGGCGACCAATCGCTTAACCCGAGCAGATCATAAGTGACCAAAACCTGGCCAGCACAATTTTTACCCGAACCGATCCCGATCGTCGGGATAGTGACGGACTCGGCGATCTTTTTCGCCAGTTTAGGCTCGACCAGTTCCAAAACGATCGCGAAAGCGCCGGCTTTCTCCAATTCCTTGGCTTGGCCGATTAATGATTCGGACCGACTGATCGCCGGCTTAGGGTCGGTCTGCGGCAGATAGCCTAAATGTCCCATTACGGGAATGCCCGCGCCAACGATCTGCTTGATGGTCTTGATCCGGGTTATCCCTTCAACCTTCACCGCGCTGGCGCCGGCCTGCCGCAGCTTCCTCGCGTTAGCCACCGAAAGCGATCGATAAGGAACGTCCGCAACCAGTAACGCCCGCTTCACTCCCCTCGCCACGGCTCGCGTGTGATGCAGCATATCCGGCATCGTCACGCCCCGGGTGTTTGGCAATCCCAAAACAACATTACCGAGCGAATCTCCGACTAAAACAATATCGACCCCAGCCTCATCCATGATCTTCGCGAACGGATAGTCATAAGCCGTTAACATCACAATCTTGGCACCTTGATGCCTTGATCCCTTGATCCCTTTGACCGTTACTTTTTCGCGTTTTTCCATGAAAAGAGTTCGAACTTCGGTTTTTCAACCTTATAAAGAGAGAATAGTTTTTCTTCCAGCATATCTTTGGTCAGGAATCTCGTCAGGTAGCCGTTCTCGGCGATCGAGATCGTCCCGGTTTTTTCGGAGAGGACAATCACCAGCGCGTCAGAAATCTCGGAAATACCGACCGCCGCCCGGTGCCTGGTCCCCAGGCGCTTATCAAGCAGGCGGCTCTCGGAGATAGGCAGGAGGCAACTGGCTGCCAACAACCGCTCTCCCTGGAGAATAACCGCACCATCATGCAGCGGCGATCTCGGCTCAAAGATCGAGATCAGCAGCTCTGCCGAGAGCAAGCCGTCGATCCTGACCCCTGATTCAAGGTATTCGGTCAGGCCGGTCAAGCGCTCGAGAACGATCAAAGCGCCAGTTTTGCTATTAGAGAGTTGCTCCGCCGCTTTTATGATGTGGCGGACATATTTACCGCCTTGCGGTGCCTGGCTAAATATCAACCGGCCAAACAAACGCCCTCGTCCCAGACGCTCCAGCGTCCGCCGCAGCTCCGGCTGGAAGAGGATCACCAGCATAACGGCGATCACCGCCGCGAATTTATCAAAAAGCCAGTTGATCGTGTATAAACCGAGGAGGCGGCCAAAGATATAGACCAGGACCAGCAGGACAACCCCGCGGATAAGCGGGATCGCTCTCGTCCCCTGCAGCCAGACAAAAACATAATAAACCAGGACCGAAACGATCAGGATATCTAATATGTCTATCCAGCGCAGATCAATCGGCATCGTTTCTTACCAGGTCCTCGTATTTTTCCCTCTTCAAGATAACGGAAGATTTGCCGCCGCCAACCAGAACCATCGCCGGCCGGGGAACGCGGTTATAATTAGAAGCCATTGAGTAATTGTAAGCGCCGGTGCAGGTCGTGACCAATATGTCACCCGCCTCAACTTTTGGCAGTTTTATCTCCTTGACCAGGATATCGCCCGACTCGCAGAATCTCCCCGCGACCCTCACAGTTGCGGTGTCTGCTCTCCCCATCTTATTGCCAAGCATTGCTTCATATTTCGCGTCATAAAGGATCGGCCGCGGGTTATCGGCCATCCCGCCGTCGACAATAATATATTGCCTGATCCCGGGAATTTCTTTAATGACCCCGACCGTGTACAAAGTTATGCCCGCCGTCCCGACAATCGAGCGCCCCGGTTCCAGGATCAATTTGGCCTTGGTTTTTCCTTTTAGCACGGCCGCGATCGCCCGGGCAAAATCAGCGACCGCCGGCGGCTTTTGGTCTGGCGAATATGATATTCCCAGCCCGCCGCCGAGATTCAATTCTTCCGTCTGGTATTTCAAGGTCAGGTCGAGCAGAAGTTTTGCCTCTTCAACAAACGGCTTAACGTCGAGTATCTGCGAGCCGATATGCGCGTGCAGCCCTTTTAGTTTAACCGACTTTAATGTTTTGATCTTCTGCACGAACGCGTCGAGCTGATCGAGCGGGACGCCGAATTTGGAATCGGTCTTCCCGGTCTGGATGAATTCATGTGTATGGGCATCGATTCCCGGGTTAACCCGGATCATGATATTAGCGGTTTTTTTCAGCTTACCGGCGATTGCTTCAAGGTTTGCTAGTTCTTCGACATTGTCGACCATGAACCGGCCGATCCCCGCTTTTAGCCCCTCTTCAATTTCCTGCAAAGTCTTATTGTTACCGTGGAAATAGATTTTCTTCGGGTCGGCACCGGCTTTCAGGACGGTAAATAACTCGCCGCCGGAGGAAACATCGAAGCCCAAACCTTCACCGGCGATCAACTTTGAAATTCCGACAGTACAAAGCGCCTTACTGGCAAAGGCGATCTCGCTGTTGGGATAAGCCGCCTTGAATGAATCAATATAATTCCGGCAGTTCTCCCGCAGTGTCGCTTCGTCAATGACATAGAGCGGCGTGCCGTACTTTTTCGCCAGTTCGGCTACGTCGCAACCGCCGATTTCGAGGTGGCTGTTCTTGTTAGTTTTAGCCGTAATTGGCAGGCTCATTTCTGCTCCATCATCAATTTATACTCGATCGCATCAACCAACGCCAGCCAGCTTGCTTCAATAACGTTCGTCGAAACCCCAACGGTATTCCAGACATTCTTTTCATCGGCTGATTCGATAATAACCCGAACGCGGGCCGCCGTTCCGGCTTCGGAATTGAGGACACGAACCTTATAATCGGTTAACTTGACCGTTTTGATCGCTGGATAGATATTCTCCAGGACTTTCCTTAAAGCGGCGTCCAGGGCGTTGACCGGCCCGTCGCCGACGCCGGTCGCGTCAACATGCTCCCCTTTGATCTTCAATTTAATATGCGCGGTCACCACCGCCGGCTGGTCCCCTTTTTTATCGGTCTCGATCCGGAAGTTCTCCAGCTCAAACGATGGTTTGATCATCCCGATTGTTCGCTTAACCAACAATTCAAAGCTCGCTTCCCCTTCTTCAAACGAATACCCGGCATGCTCCATCTCTTTCAGCTCTTTGATCAGTTTTTTGACTTCCGGTGAATCCTTTTTCAGGTCGACATCATACTCCTTGGCCTTGACCAGCAGGTTGCTGACGCCGGAGAGCTCGGAGACTGTCACCCGCCGCTCGTTGCCGACTAATTCCGGTTTGACATGTTCATAAGTTCCCGGATTCTTGACGACGGCGCTAACGTGGATGCCGCCTTTATGGGAAAAGGCGGAGCGCCCGACAAACGGCTGGTGCGCCGATTGCGGCAGGTTGGCGATCTCAGCGATATGGCGGGAGACCTCCGTCAGCCGTTTTAACTGCGCGTCGGAGAGGCAATCGATCCCAAGTTTCAGTTTCAAGATCGGAATGATCGAGCAGAGGTTCGCGTTGCCGCAGCGCTCGCCGTAGCCGTTGATCGTCCCCTGGACCTGGCTGCAGCCGCAATGGACCGCCATGCCACTGACCGAAACGGCGCAATCGGAATCGTTATGGGCATGGATGCCAAGCGGGGTTTTCAGTTTCGGCTTGATCTCGTTGATGATATCCTGGGCCTCAAAAGAAAGTGTTCCCCCATTAGTGTCACAAAGGCAAAGAACATCCGCCCCCGCTTCTTCCGCCGTTTTCAAGACATCGAGCGCGTATTTTTTATTCGCCTTATAGCCGTCAAAGAAATGCTCGGCGTCAAAGATCACTTCACGCCCCGCTTTTTTGGCGTAGGCGATGGTATCCTTGATCATCGCCAGGTTCTCTTCGAGCGTAGTTTTGAGCGCGTCCTTGACGTGGAAATCCCAGCTCTTTCCGAATATGGAGACTACGGGTGTTTCCGCCGCCAGGAGGGTTAAGATATTCTGGTCTTCGTTGACTTTGACCCCGGCCCGCCTGGTCGACGAGAAAGCGACGATCTTGGCGTTCTTCAGTTTAACGCTTTTGATCGCCTTGAAGAACTCGATATCTTTCGGGTTCGAGCCAGGCCAGCCCCCTTCGATGTAATGGATGCCGAGCTCGTCGAGCAGTTTCGCTATTTTAAGCTTATCTTCCAGGCTAAAGGAGATGCCTTCTGTCTGGGCGCCATCCCTCAAGGTAGTATCAAAAAGTTTTACCGACATGATAATAAATTATATCACAAGATGTTTGCAATAAACATGAAATTTTTCCCGCCGAGTAGCGAAGAATATCTAGCATTAAAAGGGATGCGCTAATGGATAGAATTTCGCAACAACAATTAACCCCGGGAGGAAGACCACCGCTGATCGCGCATTTTTACAATCGCTGTCAGGCGATCAAGGCGCTTCCCAGGGCAACCGTCTTGGCTAATATTGCCGGGGCGGCAATCAGGATCAGCCAAAAACAGTACAGAGCCGTCTTTGATCTGGTCGGTTATATCCAGGCTTATAACTTTGATCCGGAGATATTGGCGGCCTGCACCGATGCCGCCGCCACCGTTAAAGCGGGAGAGATCGAGCAAACCAGTTGGGGTTATGACCTGCTCACTTTTATGCCCCGCTTCACTTGTTCCTCTTTCTATCTCGGGCCATTGCTGGAAATATTGCCCAGCGAAGTCGCGACCAAGTTTTTCGCGCGCAACTATTTTGTCCATCCCTGGCAAGCCGAAACGATCAAGGCCCAAAAAATCCTTTTGTCTTTCAGCACTCCCCTGGCCGGCGCCAAGTTCGCCCTCGAAGTTTGGAAATTGAATCCCAAGGCGATCCTCGACATCCTCTCCAGGGAAAGAAAAGCCGCCGATACCTATGAGTTTCGGCGCTACGACAAAGCCGCGCTGCTTGAGCATTTCTTCGCGTTATTAAAAGAGAAGCACGGCGAACCAGCGGAGCGACACCTGGTCGGTCCCATTCCCGATGCCAAAGCTCTTAAAAGCATCCAGCAGATACCTCGCGCCGACCAAATACGGCTGATCGGCATTATCGCGGCAGAGATCCGCCAGGGCAAGTATAACCAGGTTGAAGATATTGTCAGGACCGTCATTGCCGCGGATTTCGCGCCTGAAGCCTTAGCGGCCGGTCGAGAGGCCTTGGCCCCCCTCACGCAGGCGCCTGTTGCCGGCTCCAAATTCAGGTTCACCGATCTTGGGCATATCTTTAGCCGTAACGCCTCCCCTTTTCATGTCGGACCGCTGCTGGAAATGCTCCCGAGACCGGTCGCGTTCTACATATTTAGGGGTCGATATTTTTTCAGCTATCAAAAGCAAGCTACCCAGCAAGTCCTTTTAACTTTCAGTAATTGCGCCGCCGCGGCCGGTTTTCTGCTCGATTTTTACCGAACAGAACCTTCTTTGACAGTCGCCTTTTTCAACCAAATGCAGCCTCAGACTGTTGGCTATAAATTCCGCCGCTACGAAGCGCAGGAGTTACACGACAAGTTTTTCTCTTCAATGCAAACGAAAGGCACGGATATTTTACCAGGCAATGAACAAAGCTAAACCACTCTCTGCCAAGTTGTGGCCCATAAGGCGACCGTTGGTAAAAAGCAACCAGTCTTATCCTGAAATATTGCAGCGTGCGAAGATCGCCGCCGAACTGGGAGCCGCCCCTTCCAGCAAAACGCTACCAACCTTTACGCTGCGGGAAATACTAGATAATTTTTGCAAGAATGATGAAAAGAAGTCCTTAACGCTGGCGAAGAGTCCGGTGCTGGAAACAGCTATCCCCGTCCGGGCCAGCGATATTGACGATTACGGCCAGCTCAAAAGCGGCAAGGGAAAAGAGATATTACAACGGAGAGATCTAAAGGCGGCTCTTTCGGAACTGTTGGGTAAACAGGAAAACGATCGGCCGATCATCGGCAAGAAATCTTTAAGGGAGGCCATTAAAGCGATTAGAGACGGAACGATCGAAGCCCCCTCCCTTACTTTGACCGAGCTTTTAGCACGGGCCAGCAAAACCCCGGCAACCACCACGATCCCTGGCTACGGCGGGACAAATCAAGCCCGTCCCACTAATTTAAAAGATTTATTAACGATATTAAACACCGAACTCGATGAGAAAAAGGTCATTAATGCGCTTATTGATTTTGGCCATTCGTTAGGCCGAACGGAAGAACCGATCGACTATGGGCCCGAACTATTTGATCTGATCGCTTCTAAGCTTTTGGACAGCAATGACCTGGTCGTAGACGCGGCCGCTTTCGCGCTGGAAAAGATGGCAACCAAGAATAACAAAGAGTTGCCCAAGCTATTGGACGTGACCCGCCACCCTTCGCTCAAGGTCAGGTGGAGAATGTTCAATTTGATCGGCAATCAGCTGCTCACCGGGACGGCGATCGACCCGATCACGGCCAACTGCTTTGTCAACAGTTTAACCGATCATGAGTGCCTTGTCAGAACAATAGGGGCGCAACACGTTGCCGCATTATTAAGCCAAGAAGGAAAAACCGGCATAGAAATGTTGCAACAGTTGATCAACACAAAAATATCCAAGGCCAACGCCGACCAATTAATTGAAGACGCGCAATTAATTAAAAACGAGCGAAGCAAAGATACTCAATTAAAGCGCGCCCAAAGGATCGCAGAATACGCTGGGTCATAGGTAAGAGTTCAACCTTCCGCATTCAGCAAACGCCAATATCCCGCACAATTATTTTTCCACAATGTTTTAGTCCAGCCGTCCTAAAGAACCCCTTCTTAGCCGCGACAAAGGTGACGGTCACTTTAGCGCGAACCGCCGCTCCCAGAACCTTCCCCGTATTGGCATCGAGACCAGATGGGACATCGACTGCCACGATTGGCACGCCGGAATTATTCAGCTTATTGATCGCGTCGAAATAAATTCCTCTAACCGGCGAATTCAACCCAATCCCAAATATCGCGTCGATAATGAGGCTCGATCGTTCGATTCCTTGTAAATCCTTGACTGTTTTAACCCACTTAATCTTTTGTCCAATTTTCAAGAGGATATTAAGGTTAGTTTTGGGATCGTTTTTAAGTTTAGTTTTGGTGCCGATAACAAAGACTTTGACTTTTACGCCGGCATTCAGCAAATGTCTCGCAGCGACAAATCCATCGCCTCCATTGTTCCCAGTGCCACAAACAACTACCACGTACGCGTTACTCGTTACGCGTATCGCGTTACTCACAACTTCAGCGACTCCCCTCCCCGCGTTCTCCATCAAGACGATCGAAGGGATACCGAGTTTCTCTTGGGCGAATTCATCAAAAGCCTGTGCTTGACGGACGGTCAGCGCGCGTTTCATGTAGCGGATTATAGCAGAGCTAAATGCCTAATGCCTAATTAAGGTGCGCCTTACGGCACATTAAATAATGTCGCGCAGCGACCCCTTCATTTGTCATTTGACATTTGTCATTGGTCATTTAATAATACCTCTGAAATGACATTTATAACTCCCCAAAAGTGGGATGAACTTGAAAACCGCTTAAAATCCCGCGGCATCCGTAAAGAGGATGTAATAGAGCGCTTCGTCCGCTCCTCCGGCTCGGGTGGGCAGAACGTCAACAAAGTCTCAACAGCGGTCTATCTCAAGCACATTCCTAGCGGCATTGAGGTCAAGATGCAGAGAGAGCGCTCTCAAGCGTTAAACCGCTTCCTCGCCTGGCGGCTTTTGCTCGATAAGATCGAAGCGAAACTAACCGGCGAAAAAAGCCGGCGAAAAAAAGAGATCGAGAAGATCAGAAGGCAGAAGAGAAAAAGGTCTCGGCGGGCTAAGGAAAGGATGCTGGAGGGGAAGAAGAGACAGGCCCAAAAGAAAGTAAACAGAAATAAGCAAACATATTATCCCGGGTTATAATCGCCTTACCTGCCCTATCCGGCGTTTTTACGGATACTCATTTATTACCGCAAAGCCAAAACAAACGTATTAAAGCTCGGTGAATTTGAGGCGGCCCTACGAAAACTAATCGCTTTAAATAACATAGGGGCATGAATAACTTTGGAATACGGTGTCTTCATAATACCCTTTAAAATAGTTTCACCCTTTTTACCATCATATAACTTTTGCTCAGCTTCGCTTTTTATCAATTGAGATCTTATTTTTATCCCTTCGATGTCTGCCACAATCCAGTTCTCAAACGTCTTATCAGCAACACACACTTCCAAGCGCATATCGAGCAATTGGGCATCATTTAATTTGTATTGATCTCGAAGCATACGAGTTATTTCTTTTTTAATTTCTTCTGCAAATACTAATGGCTTTCCTTTTCTGCCTTCATAATCCAATATACAAATAAAGCATTTGCATCGTTTACGAAAATGATGGCTAATAAAAGAGGTGGCTTTTATTGCATACCCATGGGCAGACACGTCTTCCCCATTACAATTCACATGTGCCATCTCCGGATAGCTTTTATATTCTTTTTGCAATTTATTTTTAAATGACTCCCTCTCGGTTGGCCCGTCAATCAAGAACAGAGTCCTCGTTAATTCAATCATTTTGAGGTGTCCCGCCCAACAATCCTCCTACATAATGATACCCAACGCCAAACCCGGAATATTTGATTGTATTTTCAAGCTGCTTAATATCCCTCATTCTTACTGCCGTCGTCCCACCCCCAACATTATTACAAATAATAACCTCCTTAGGCTTAATATTGTTAAGAATCGTTTCAGAATGAGTAGTAAGAATGTACACCTTATTCTTAGATATTTCCCTTAATCGATTTATAAATATTTGACAAGCCCATGGATGTAAATAGTTTTCTAATTCTTCAATAATTAATGTGTTGTGTCGATGCGTCATCATGCCGACCAGAAGCCCTAATGTTTTTATCGTGCCATCAGAAATATTTTGCGCAAAGCACTTAGTCCCATTTTTATCAACTAGAACAAAAGTATTTGATTCGCCATCCTTAGTATGGGGCTCAATTAATTTATGTCTAGGGTATATTTTACTAAGGAACTCATTAATAGCCTTTAATGAATTGGGCTGATTTTTTGACATATTATAAATTGCATTTGACAAGCCTTTGCCATTAAAATACATTTTTGTTGGTTCCAATATATCCGACGGCTTTTTTGCTATATGCGGATCGATATCCAATACATCAGATGCCTTAATATCTTGTTCAACCATAAAACAATATTTAAAAAGATAAGACCCTATCGCAAATATGCTCTTATTTGAAGCATAAGTTTTTAATATTATTTCATTTTTATTGCTTTTTTTGAATTTCTTTAATTGATTGGGGCCCATTAATTTGGGGACAACTTTAATCTTAAATTTATTTGGATTATTTGGACTCGGCTGTGAGATTTCTATCGCCTTTTTATAAATGCCGGACTCTTTTTCAACATCTATTACGATTTTTTCTTTTTCAATCATAATATTTTCTTTCATCCTTATTGAAAACGAATAAATATACCTTAATGATACTCTTTCTTCTTTTAGCTCTCCTTGACACCAGATTTTAATTAATTTCGATTTAACGTTAATGCTCCTTTTCCCTTTTAATTTTGATTTTGTAAATATCGAATTGACCCCACCTAATGATAAAATATTATGCAATATCCTTCCTCGAACATTTGCGGATATCAAGCCAAATATTTGGCATAGATTTGTTTTGCCTGACCCATTTGGGCCAATTAATACATTTAAGCCCTTGGTAAATGTTAGAGAAATGTTCGATAGCGATTTAAAACCATCAACTTTAATTTTATTTATCATATTTACCTCTCATTAATCCGTAGATATTCACAATACTTAAATGCTATTCTCCCACCCCCATCTTTTGGAGTCAAGGGTTGGAGAGGAAATCAGGGGATCAGGAGATCAGCAGGTAGAGTATCAGGATATTAGCGAACAGAGAGCCGGGATTTTTAACCTGCTGTCCTGATTTGCTGATATCCTTCATGCTGATATTCTGATAGCCTAATATCCCTTCTAACGTTTCACCCCACGCTTATCGCGCACCCAATTTGCATAACCGTTGATCCCCTTGATCACTTCTTCGTAACGACCGATAAGATCATTGGCTGTTGATGCGGAGACATAACCCTTGCCCTCGATCGCTCGCACATGATTTTGTGTTTCGCCCGCTTCCTTTCTCGCAGTGAAGAATCCTTTGATTTTATCTTGGTAATAATAACTTGTGTAACCTTCAGCAATATTATCAGCAACGGAGGAAGATGAACGCTCGATTTGATCACGTGTTCTGAAACGTTCATCGCTAGGCAATGCCTTGCCAATCCTATGAATTTCCAGCATTAGCTGATGCGCTTTTTGCCAAACCCATAATCTCTCAAACCCTGCAATTACTTTTTGCTGATTTCCTGATATTCCGGTATCCTGCACGCTGTTCCCCTGATATCCTGATCTGCTTTGTACCCTATCCATTTCCTCTCGCCTCCTTGTCGGCCAAAAAGCCAATCCGCCTGGTTGGCTTAACAGGCGGTTCCATCAATTTCTTTAACATCTTAAAAACAGTCGTTATTTCAATCTCGTGCCTGGAATATTTCTTTTCTAACTCCGAGATTCTGTTTGCCAGCTCTTTATGGGAAGAAATAAGCTGCCGCAAACGTACAAAAGCGCGCATGATGGCAATATTAACCCAAATCGCCCTTTCACTATTCAGCACCGAAGACAACATCGCCACTCCTTGTTCAGTGAAAGCATAAGGGAATGAAGTCGAATGCTTTAGAGACTTGAACCGGTCGCAATTTGCGACCAGTTGCTCCTTTTCACTAAGTAATAAGCAAAACATAAAATCGTTTGGAAAGCGTTTAATGTTTCTTTTTACTTGTTCATTAAGCCTCTTTGTGGAAACACCATAAAGCACAGCCAAGTCTCGATCAATCATTACTTTTTGCCCGCGTATTACAAATATCTTACTTTCTATTCTCTCAATCGGCATCAGTTCGTTCACATCAATCACCCCTTTTCTGGAATAACAGCAATTTTATTGCCACGCTTGTCCCGAGCTTGTTGAGGGGCTAAATCGGCGAAATCTCGTCAGTGTACGGCGAAAAACTGTCACCATCTTTTGGTGTCAACCTTTGGGAAAGAAAAGAAGGCTATGATGGCCTGGGAGGGCCTGAGAAGGCTATGATGGTGGATGACTAAAAGGGCGTTGAAGGCTTATGGCAATGAAGGCGGCACAAAAAAAAGTTAAGTCTTTTCTCCCTCCCCTCCTTTTGCCCTAAGCCTTTGTCACCTTGATAGCCATAAGCCCTTTTAGCCCTCAATGGCCTTCATGGGCCTTATTAGCCTTTTCCACTTCCACCAAAACCACCGAACTATCAAACTGCCGCTGGGGAGCGCGCCAGTATTTGGGGAGAAGTTTGTCCCTTTCCGCGGTAGAAACGAGTCGAAAACCGTGCTTTTCGTAAAAACCGATCGCCCACGTAGCCGCCGCCCAGGTGCCGATTAAAATTGGACGGGTTGCCTTCCCTTTCAAATACTCGAGCAGTTTGCCGCCAATCCCCTTGCTCCGCGCGGCCGTCCTAATATACGCGTGCCGGATCAAAGTGACATCCTTCACGTCTTGCAGCCCCATCACCCCAACCAGCTTCCCATCCTCTTCCCACCCCCAAAATTTTACCCCATCCTTGACCTCGCGCCGCAACTCGTCCAGCGGCATGTACGGCTCGTGCCAGCAGTCGTCGGGGATTACTCCCTTATACGCCTGCGCGCCATCGTTGATGATCGCCTGTATTATCGGGATATCTTTTTTATCACAAGCCCGAATCATATTTTTTCTCTGCCGCTCCCGCTTACAATAAATAGCCCCCCAATCAAAAACAACGGTAAACTGATCATTAAAAAGAGCACAGGTTGCCTGTAGGCATTGAACCAGAAGGTAAAAATAAGACCGATCGCTACAAATAGCGTGCCGCCGAGCACCGCTCTTTTCCAGGCAACGACAAGGCAAGCAATCAGGATAAACGACGGAATAAGATGCATAATGAACCCAAGCGCGCTACCCCACGCGTCCAGGGCAAATAAACTTATAAAGGAGATATAAAGAATGGCAAGCAACCGGGTAAGCAAAGTAAGCATACCGGTATTATACAATGCGGAACGCGGAACATAAAAGCAAATATTTACTGCTGAGGTGTTATTTTTTTCAACACAAACTCGTAGACCGATCTGTTAGTTGAATTAAAATCGTCTCTTTTTAATATCCCCTCAAGATAATTAACTAACCTTTCCCGGGCCGCTTTGGGAGTCGTGAAACGCTCTGGCACACTGGATGTGACCGTCCCGTCATTATGCGCGTAAAGAGCGTATTCACGCGGCACCCCGTCTTCCATGTATTCATTGATAGTAAACATCGCTGTTTTTATTTTGCCATTCTCTATTACGATACGAGTGGAAATAGACTCAGCCTTGTTTTTTTCATCTTTAGTTACAACGGCGGAAAAGACTTCATTACACACGCCCTTCTTAATTGATTCCCCTTCTGTCTGCCCGACCCCTACTATCACGCTAAATCCACCCAAAGCATTAATACTCATGTTAACCAGCTCCTTTATTATTAAATTTTAATAAACCGGCTTCGCTCATATTTATCGGACACATTGATTGAAAATTTCACTTAAATCATCTTTGTTTTTTGGTGTCATGCTTTGGGGAAAAGGCGATGAAGACCTGGGAGGGCCTGAGAAGGCTATGAGGGCAAATGGCCAAAAGGGCCTTAATCGCCCTCTAAACAAATCCGATTTGACAAAGTTATAAGCAAGAACGATAATACCGGCGGAGGTAACATTATGAAAGATAACGGTTTGGGCGGAGGGATCTACGGCTTAGGTTTTCTCGGCGCGGCGGTCTATTACATCCAGCACGCGACTTCGTTCCTCAACGGCTGCTTGGGTGTGATCAAAGCGCTGGTTTGGCCGGCAATGATAATGTATAAGGCGTTGACCCTGCTGAATATGTAGTCTCTGTTAGCCGAAGATCCGCGCGATCTTGGGCAGGAACCATTCGTTTACATCGCTAAAAAGGCTGATCCTGCCCAGCCATTTGATCAGCTCGGGGGATTTAGGGAAAAGCGGGTACACTCTTTTTACATACTCATCCTCTCCCTGACTGTTTAAAAGAGTGATCGCCACCGCCAGGTTAAAAGCATCATGTTCATCCATTGCCTGCAAGCGAGAATTCATCTGTTCTAAAACCCATTGCCCCTTTTTTTGCACGATGGTATCTATCCATTTTTTCTGCTGTTGCTTTAAATCGTTGAGCTTTTCGCGGAACCGGTTGCCCTCCGGCTCAAGCTTAAACCAGGGAGGGATAAAGGCATTCTCGATAACCATATGCTTAATTTCAATTTTGCCTTCCGCTCCAATAAAATCGATATATGAATTAATTATTTCGGATTGACCAGAAATGTTAACCGGCCCGGCAATAAATGAATGCTCCACCCGGCTCTGTTTAACGCTTATCTGATTTTTTATCTCTGCTGGAGGCAAGCGCCTGACAATAAAATATTGGGGGGGAGGAAGAGATTCATCGCCGGTAATTTTCGGCATTTGTTTTTGCTGATCGGCCAAAAGCCGCTCAACGCCGCATTCCCCATCAGGCGACAAAATAACGCTGTTTAGTATCGCATTGCTAACAGTGATATTACCTCTTAATTGCGCGCCGTAAAACAACGTAGTATGCTGATCTGTCGAAGACACCGAAACATCCGACCCAAGCGAAGAGTGCTCATCAACTTCGATCGTCCCTTCCAACTTTACGCCTGCGGCGTGAGCAGGAATAAGGCGTCGTAAAAGAGGGTTGATGATCTCGGGAATGCTTTCCTGAGTGATTAGCATCCCTTTGCGGTGAATCGTCAAGTCAAGCTCAGGCTGTTCGCCCAGACGCTTGCCCAGATACTTGCCCATAAGGTGCTCTGCCAGCGCTGGCGGCACAACCAGAGTTTGAAGCCCCGAAAAGGGTCGGGTTTGGCTATTTGTTACGATCTTGATTATCGGCCCCATTTATTTTAAGCTCCTCTTCCCTTAATCATTTATCCACTCTATTACAGGGAAATTTCACTCATTTTTTGCCTATTTGAGATACAAGTTTCTGGCCAGTTATTCCGATAATTATGTAAGAGGAACATATATGGGAAAAATACCAGGAATAACGTCAAATACGGCTCTCAAGCGGGACAGCACAGGTTTGTTCTCGCTGTATCGGATTAATCAATTGTCTGTCGGCCTTTATAATGCTTTGCCGGGCGGCCCTTTTGCTTCGCCTAAAACAAACTTCAACAAAACAGTTATCAACAAGTATCTAAACCTTATTGATGATTTTTTACTAGACCGGAATTGCCTTACCAATAGGAAGGTTGCATTAAAGCTCAGTTTCGACTTGGCCGCCGGACGAACCGACCAGCAGATTGTCAGGCCAGCGGTGCTTTCGCTCAAGATCGAAGGCCTCGCCAAAGAACAAACTGAGCAGATCGGCGCAGAGATCATCAGGCGCACAACGGTTAAGGGCAACGAAATATTTTTTGAGCCGATCAAGCAACCGGTTGAAAAGTCGCCCGAAGCCGAACTGATACCGGAAGCAGTCCCGTATGTTTCCGCCACCGGCCTGGCAAAACGAATGGTCAGATTAAACCTTGCGCTCGATGAAAAAACCGGCCGAATAATGGGCGGGCAAGCAATTTTGTCCCTCAACCTTAAAGAACTGATAGCCGAAGATATCGCTTATGGCGGACCAGATAATTTCCGGAAACATATCCACAATGTTCTATTTGATCAAATCGGCAATATTGTCGAAATTGATAAGCTCACGCTAATGCTCCAGATCAATTACGATGATAAGATCCACTTGTACGATTTTGAACAACCACACGGCGTCGCTGCCACGGCCTCCTTAGCTGAGATAGCAGCCGAGATCGGCAAAGAAAAGACGGATCGGAGTGCGCTTCAGCTCTTACAGGATTATTGGGGCGACCCCACGCTGGCGCCAGGCCAAAAACCAAGGGTGGTTTTTAACTCAGGAATAAAGATCGATAATCCGGAATCAGTTGTGCCTGAGTTTTTTACTGACGCAGACGGCGAAGGTCTTGATCTACCAAATATTTGATCCGGCTCTAACTCTTTAATCTTCCCCTAGTTTCTGCTAATATTCTTAACAAATGGACCTTTTCTCCAATGAACCCGATTTATTGTCTCTCCCCTACGAAGAAGTAGTTAAGATCGCTTCCACCTGTAAAAAATGCCAGTTGGCCAAAGGGCGGACCAAAGTCGTTTTTGGCAACGGTCCCGTCCCGTGCGACCTGATGCTGATCGGCGAAGCGCCGGGAGCGGACGAAGACCTGCAAGGGCTTCCTTTTGTCGGCCGCGCCGGACAGCTCCTGACCCAAATCCTCGCGTCAGTCGGTATTAAACGCCCCGATGACATTTATATCGCCAACACGGTCAAATGCCGCCCGCCGGAGAACCGCGCCCCGCTCCCGGCCGAACAAGCGGCTTGCGGACCTTACCTTGAAGCACAGATCAAATTCGTCAAGCCAAAGATAATTTTATTGGCCGGCACTCCCGCCGTTAAAGCGATCCTCAAGATCGATTCTCCGATTACCGGCCTCCGCGGCAAGTGGCTAAAACTTCCGGGCACCGAGATCGCCGTCATGCCTCTCTTCCATCCGGCTTATCTCCTGCGCAACCCGTCAAAAGAAAAAGGTAAACCGAAATGGCTCACCTGGCAGGATGTGCAGGAGGTCAAGAACGCCCTCGATTACCACCGCAAGGTCGCGGAATTGGCCAAAGAATCTGAAGACTGATGAACGCTCAAAACCCTCACCCACTAACCCAAAAGCTGTCCCCCCTCTCCCAAAGCGGCATTAAAGTTAGCGCTGGGAGAGGGTTCGGAGGAAAGCTTAAGCATATTACCCTCTCCCTCTGGGAGAGGGGGGAATATTCAGCGTCAGCGGGTGAGGGTTGATGAGTACCGTTCATTTTTCAAAAGATGTAGCGAAAGTAACCGACCTTTTCTCTGCTGCCGGATTAGATAAACTGATCAAGCCGGGTGAAGAGATCCCGCTCAAGATCCACTTCGGCGAGCCGGGAAACACTGCCTACCTCAAACCGGCCCGAGTCCGCCCGATAGTTGAGTTGATCGCCAAGCTCGGCGGCAAACCGTTCTTTACCGACTGCAATACGCTCTACAACGGGCTAAGGCATCTGACCAAAACCCACCTTGAAGTAGCCAGAGAACATGGTTTTTCTCCCGTCATAATTCCCGCGGAAGAAGACCAGACAGCTATCCCTGTAAGTCTAAAACATTTTAAAACCGTTCATATTGGCGGGACGATCGCCCGCGCTAAGACGCTGATCGCCCTCACCCATTTTAAAGGGCACGAGGTCAGCGGTTTTGGCGGCGTGCTGAAAAATCTCGGCATGGGGTGCGGCAGCCGCTTGGGAAAATTGCGGATGCATCAGGATTGCAAAAACTGCCCGGAAGTTAAAACGTGCCGGAAAAACCAGACGCTTGAAGCGTGCTGGATCGGCTCGCCCGAACTCGTCCAGGAAAAGATCGTCGAATACGCTTATGGGGCGGTTAAAGACAAAAAGGCCGGCTATGTAACTTTCATAACCGATGTTTCCCCGGCTTGCGACTGCTATCCGAAGAATGACCCGCCGATCGTCCCCGATATCGGCGTCCTCGCTTCGCTCGACCCGGTCGCGATCGACCAGGCGGCGGTCGACTTGGTCAACAAAGCAGCCGGCAGAGATATCTTCCGGGAAATATATCCAGAAGCAGACTGGGACATTCAACTGAACTATGCCGAAGAGATCGGGCTCGGTAGCAGAAAATATGAGCTTGTGCTAAAATAAAGTCAAAAGTAAAAAGTAAAAAATCAAAACTTTTGATTTTTAAATTGAAATTTTGAATTTTGATCTTTGACTTTTGAATTATTAACATGGATTTTATACAAGATACTTGGAATAAGGCAAAGAGACTCAATAAACGGATCGTCCTGCCGGAGACCGAAGACGCGCGGACGCTTAAAGCGGCGGAGCTGATCTCAAAAAGCCGGCTGGCGCAGGTCATCCTGATCGGCGACGAAGCGGAGATCAAGAAAGTCCCCGGCGCGCAGGATGTCGACCTCTCCCAAGCCAAGATCATTAACCCGATGAAATTCCCCCAGCTTGATAAATATATTCAATTATTGAAAGACCGGCGCGCCGCCAAAGGGATGACGATCGAAAAAGCGCGCCAGTATATGACCCGCGATTTTCCCTACTTCGGCGCCATGCTCGTCGACCAGGGGGAAGCCGACGGGATGGTCTCGGGAGCAACCCACTACACCGCCGACACGCTGCGCGCGGTCATTGAGTGCATCGGTAAAGCGCCGAACCAGTCGATCATCTCCAGCTTTTTCGCCATGGTCCTGCCGGACAAGACTTTTGGTGAAGAAGGAGTTTTGTTTTACGCCGATTGCGGTGTCGTCCCTAACCCGACCGCCGAACAGCTCGCCGATATCGCCATCGAGACCGCCGAGTCGTTCGTTAAGCTGGTCGACCGGGAGCCGAAGGTCGCGATGCTCTCATTCTCGACCAAAACCTCGGCCGTCCATCCCGATGTCGATAAAGTGATAAACGCCACCAAGATCGCCAAAGAAAAGCGGCCAGACTTACAGCTTGACGGGGAATTACAGGTCGACGCGGCGCTTGTCCCGCAGATCGGCCAGCGCAAAGCGCCGGGGAGCCTGGTCGCCGGCCAGGCCAACGTCCTCATCTTCCCCGACCTCGATGCCGGCAATATCGCTTATAAATTGACCGAGCGGCTCGGCCACGCGCAAGCTTTCGGCCCGCTCCTCCAAGGGGCAGCTAAAGCGGTCAACGACCTGTCGCGGGGCTGCAGTGTTGAGGATATCGTCAATGTGACCGCGATCACTGCGGTCCAGGCCTAGTTGTCTAAATACTTAGCGAAGAATTTTTCCATCGCCCCGTAGAACTCCAGCCGGTTCTCTTCGTTGCGGAAACCGTGGCCTTCATTCTCCTTGACGAGGTAAGGGACATCGATCCCGCGTTTCTTCAGCGCGGCCACCATCTGGTCTGATTCGTCCTTATTGACCCGGGGATCTTTCGCCCCCTGGGCGATCATCAGCGGAACTTTGATTTTATCCACATGAAAAACCGGCGACGTCGCCTGCATCAGCACTTTATCTTTGACCGGGTCGCCGACCATTTCGTACATCTTCTGCAGTTCGAGTTTCCAGTAAGGAGGGATCGTCTTCATAAAAGTAAAGAGATTGGAAACGCCGACGTAATCGACCGCGCAGCAGTAAAGATCGGGGGTAAAGGTGACACCGGCCAGCGTCGCGTAACCGCCGTAACTGCCGCCGTAAATCGCCACTTTTTTGGGATTAGCGATCCCTTGTTCGATCAAATATTTTACTCCGTCGGAAATATCATCCTGCATTGCCCTGCCCCATTGCTTAAAAGAAGCTTCATAGAATTTCTTGCCGTAGCCGGTCGAGCCGCGGTAGTTCATTTTTAAAACAGCATAGCCGCGGCTGGCGAGGAACTGCGCTTCGGGGTTAAAGCCCCAACTGTCACGCACCCAG
>JAQVPA010000069.1 GCA_028702315.1 Candidatus Margulisiibacteriota bacterium | reverse complement strand
TAAATTCTCCGGCGATCTGGACGGCAAAGACCATGCCGACAAAAGCGGAAGTGGTCAGCGCCAGCGGCAGGGACTCGATCCCGATCTTGACCATTTGTTCCAGTGTAAGTTTTAGATCTGTTTTGCCCCGGTAAATATCTTTCAGAACGTGGAGCCAAAGTTCGGTAATCCGGCCAAACTCTTCCAGTACTTTGATCGAGATATTCCCGACTTTTTCAGCGTGCTTTTTGTATAGCATAAGGGATCTGCTCCACTAAGTCTGACGCGATCATACTCGGCTCGCCTTTCTCCCTGGCGGCCAGGTCGCCGGCCAAGCCATGGAGGTAAACGCCGGCCGTGGCCGCTTCCCAAGCGGTTTTCCCTTGGGCGGCCAGCCCAGCGATCATTCCGGTCAAAACATCACCGGTAGCGGCGGTCGCCATTCCCGGATTGCCGCTATTATTAATGTATTTATTCCCCTCCCGGTCAGCTATTACCGTCTTATTCCCTTTCAAAACAACCAGACAATGCCATTTTCTGGCCGCCTCCACTGCGGCTCTAACTCGATCCTTTTGCACTTCAGCGATACTTTGCCTGGTTAACCTGGCCATTTCGCCGGGATGCGGCGTCACGATCAAATTAAGACCGGTTTTAGCCAACAGGGACGGATCGCGTTCAAACGCGATTAAACCGTCGGCATCGAGAACAACCACCCCTTTGTACCGGCCGCGGCTCAATCTTTTGACGAGTTCAAGCCCAAGCTTTTTTCTGTCGCCCAAACCGGGACCAACGGCAACCGCATCCATTTTTAAGGCCTGGCTTTCGATGTCCCAAATATGGTTGGCTTTTAGAGTAATGACTTCAGGGGTAACGACATTGACCGCATCCAAAGATGAACCGGGCAGAGCAAGGTAAACCAAGCCGGCGCCGGATCGCAGCGCTCCGCGGCTGCAGAGGATCGCCGCGCCGAGCATCCCGGTCGAGCCGGCCAGGATAAAAACTTTCCCATAGCTCCCTTTATGCGTTTCCGGGCGCCTTTTAGTAAAGATCTTTTTGATTTCGATTTTATTCTTCGACATAAACTGACGCGACCGCGTAATCGCGGCTGTGGGACAAACTAACCTGGACCTTGCCAGAGACATCGCCCTTGAAAGAGATCAAGGGCTTGCCGTGAGAATTGTTCACGACTTCAACATCCTTCCAGCCGATTTGGCTGAAGTCGATCCCGGTGCCCAACGCTTTGGCATAAGCTTCTTTGGCGGCGAACCGGACCGCCAGTTCCGGATATTTGACCGCTTGATGTTTCCGGCAATAACTTATTTCGCGTTCAGTATAGATTCTTCGCAGAAAATTATCACCAAATTTTTCGACTGCCGCCTTGATCCGGTCGATCTCGATGATATCGATGCCAATCCCTTTAATCATCAATAAACCGGCGTAACCCAGTCCATGTATTTTGGGTTGTCACCCCGCGCCGCGGCAAAGTATATCGCCTGGAGCTTTTTGGTCAGTTCCCCGACCTGCCCGCTCCCTATCTTCTTCCCGTCAACATCGATGATCGGCGAGACCTGGGCGCCGGTGCCGCAGAAGAATAGTTCATCGGCCGTGTAAAGTTCGTCCTGTTTGATCTGCCGCTCGGTCGTCTTGATGCCGAGTTCCTTTTCCGCCAGGGTCATGATGCAAACCCTGGTGATCCCCGGCAAAATTGTTTCGGAGAGCGGCGGCGTGATAAGTTTGCCGTCTTTCACCATGAATAGGTTCTCCCCCGACCCTTCGGCCACCGTCTTCTGGTGCGACAGGAGGATCGCCTCATCGTAGCCTTTGTTCAAAGCTTCGGCCTTGGCCAGCGATGAGTTAAAATATGTGCCATTGATCTTGGCCCCCTGCGGCGCCGACTTGGCGGAGATCCGCCACCAGGAAGAGACGCAGACCCTGATCCCTTTGGAGATGTCGAGGTAGGCGCCGAACGGCGAAACGAACATGCAGAAATCTTCATCCACGCCGATCAGGCCGAGGCCGATCTTCTCCTGCGATTTGTAGTAGATCGGCCGGATGTAGATATCTTCGCGGTAATCGTTCTTTCTCACGAGGTCAACGGTGATCTTTTCGAGGTCGGCCAAGGAGTACTTCATCGTGCTCATCAGGCCAAGCTTGGTCGACCGTTCCAGCCGCTCATAGTGTTCGCGGAGCTTAACAATGTACATCTGCTCCTTTTCAGCGTTCCAGTAGCCGCGGATCCCTTCGAACACGCCGGTCCCGTAGTTAAAAGCGTGGGTCATGATCCCGATCTTAGCTTCGCTAAACGGGACGATCTTTCCTTTAAAAAACGCGTATTTCATTTACATTGCCTCCGGTGCGTTAATTCCCAATAATTCTAACACATTTCGCAAAGTGATTCGAGATGCATCGACGAGGGCCAGCCGGGCCGGATTTCCCAGCACCCGGCACTTTTCGTAAAAGTGGTGGAACACTGTCGCAACTTCCTTGCCGTACTCCGTGATCCGGTGCGGGTGGCGCAGCCGCGCGGCCGATTCCACAACGTCTGGGAACGACAATAATTTCAGCATCAGTTCCCGTTCTGCCGGTTCGGTTAAACCAGACAGGTCTTCTTGCCCCTTGCCCCTTGCCCCTTGTCCCTCCGCCTTCTTTATGATCGAACAGATCCTCGCGTGAGCGTATTGAACATAATAGACAGGATTCTCGCTTGATTGTTTTTTCGCCAGTTCGAGATCGAAATCAAGGTGGGAGTTGACATCGCTCGCCGCGAAGAAAAAGCGGGTCGCGTCGGCGCCGATTTCCTCGATCACTTCCTGGAGCGTGACCATCTCCCCGGTCCGCTTGCTCATCCTGACTGGTTCATTCCCTCTGTAGAGAGTGACCAACTGGCCGATAATAATTTCCAGATTTTCCGCCGGCAAGCCCATCGCTTCGACGGCGGCTTTTAACCTTTTAACATAACCGTGGTGGTCGGTCCCCCAAATGTTAATCAGCCGGTCATAGCCGCGGGAAAATTTATCGAGATGATAAGCGAGGTCGGCGGCAAGGTAAGTCGGGTTGCCGTCTTCGCGGACCAAAACGCGGTTCTTATCGTCCCCCATCTCCATCGACTTGAACCAGATCGCCCCACCCTCAACAATCGTTTTATGCCGCTGTTCCAGGCGGGAGACCGCTTCCTTCACTTCGCCTTTCTCGTGCAGTTCGCTTTCATTAAAGAACCGGTCGAAACGGACACCAAGTTTTCCCAGCGTCTCTTTCTGTTCGCCGAGAATAAATTGGAGAACAGCTTCCTTGTTATCTCCTTTTACTTCTTTAATATAAGCCCCGCCGTAACCGTTTTCCGGAGTCGGTTGTCCTGCCCGGGCGGCCTCGACCGAAGCCCACAACTTCTCAACTTGATTGCCAATATTGTTAACATAAAATTCACTTTCAACTTTATAACCGGCGGCTTTCAATATCCTGGCAATGCAGTCACCAACGACCGCCCAGCGCCCATGACCGACATGGAGCGGCCCGGTCGGGTTCGCGGAAACAAATTCGAGCAGTATTCTTGACCCTTGACCCTTGCCCCTTGTCCCTTGCCCCCAGGCATGATCCTTAGCAATGATCTCTGCTGTGCTTTGCTGGATAAAAGACTCGTTGAAAAAGAAATTAATGAACCCCGGCTTGGCGATCTCGATCTTGCTAAAAAGCTTTTCCTTATCAAGTTCTTTAACTTTATCAGAAATAATTTGCGCTAATTCAAACGGGTTTTTCTTTAATTGCCGGGCGGCTAAAATAGCGGCATTGGTCGCGTAATCCCCCAATTCAAGTTTGGGCGGTATATCGACCTTGTATTGGGCCTTCTCTATGCCAAGCGAGAGCAAAGCATAGTTAAGCAGCGATTCGACCGTGGCCTGAAGCATTTACTCTTCTTTTTTGGAGAATTCGTCCTTAATTTCCTTGAATTTCTCTTTCCCTTTCGCCAAGGCGTCCTGGAGTTTTTCCCTTGCTTCTTCACCTTTTGTAGGGGCAAAAAGCAGTCCGCCGACAAACCCAATTATCCCGCCGATCGTGATCGTCTTGATGAAGTTTCCAATCTTACCCATTGTCTCTCTTCCTCCTTTTATTTCTTGAACAGTACTTGAAGCGCTTTTTTTAATCCGGCGGCAAACCCGGCAACAGTGGCGCCGTCCGGCACCCCTTTTTTGTGTGACGAGGTCAGCCCGCCAATGACAATACCAACGATATCAAGCACCGAAGAGACCGCCATGAACTTATCCTTGAATTCCCTGGTCATTTTACGGATATCGACCATAATGATCGCCATCTGGACCGCGCCGACGATCAGCGCCAAAAGCAGGAGGATCGCGCAAAAAATCAGGGTATTCATCAGGTATGTGTAGATCATCACAAATCCTCCTCTTCCATAAATTTGGCCGCTTCATCTTTACCCGCCTCAAACGCTTCGGATAAGCTCTCAACCAGGTCGCCCAGCCCATATTCCTTGAGCCGCGCTTGAAGGCTAGCCCTCATCTCTTCGCCAGTCTTGGGGGCAAAGAGAATGCCGAGCGCCGCGCCGATCAAACCGCCGAGGAGCAGACCGTCGAGCAAGCCGGAACCTTTATTCTCCATATTACCTCGCCTCCGGATAAGAGCCTAATAATTTGAACATCGAAGTTTTTTTCTTCATATTACCCAGCGCCTGGGCGATGACCGGATCGCTCCGGTGCCCCTGCATATCGGCAAAGAAGAAATAATCGCCAAGCGCCTTTTTCGACGGCCGTGATTCGATCTTAGTCAGGTTAACTTTCCTGATCGCAATCTCCCGCAAAACATCGTGCAAACCACCCGGCCGGTCCTTGGCGATCGAAAAGACAACCGACGTCTTGTCGCGGCCGGTTCGTTTGTGGTCTTTCTTGGAGAGGACGACAAACCGGGTCTTGTTGTCCTGGGCGTTGATCTTGGCCGAAACGATGCGCAGGCCATATAGTTTGGTCGAAGCCGCAGTGCCGATTGCCGCGAAAACACTCCCCTTGACCCGCCCGTGGGCAATTACTTTCTCGCCAAGTGAAGTCGCCACTTGGCGAACGGCATCGGCTGAACTATAAGCCAGATGAAGTTTGACGCCCGGCAGGTTTTTTCGCAGAAAATCTTTGCATTGGTCGAGAACCTGAGGATTAGAGATAACGTCGGTGATTTCTTTTAACCCGATCCCTTTCTGGACGATCAGGTAATGGTAGATCGGGATAACAAGCTCCTGCCTGATCATCAGGTTGACATCCTTGACCAGCATGTCGGTGACGGTCCCGATCGTCCCCTCGATCGAATTCTCGATCGGGACGATCGCTTCGTGGATCTTGCCGCGATCGGCGGCGTAGAGGACGTCATGGATGGTAGAGAATGGGATCAATTCCGCTTTATCTTCTAATTTCTTCAGGTAAAGCTGGCAGGCCTCTTCGCTGTTCGTCCCTTCAGGGCCGAGATATCCGACTTTCATTTAGGACCTCCTGTTTGAAGAATTATTGAAATATTACGCCAAAAATGACGATATATTACTAGAGAATTATAGGGCATTCCCTACCGGATTTCAATGTATATTTAAAGGGGACTCTAATATCATGGTCGAAAGCATAACCTGGCCGATAATCTTAACCGCGAGTCATTACGGCGCTCGTTTGAAGCGAGACGGCGGCATTGATTTTAACGAGGACGGCAAGATCGAAGGAGCAGAAAAGTTCAGCGAGGTTAACGGCAAGAAATCCGTCGATGCTGACGATTGCCTCCGTTATCTCGAAGCTAACCGGCCATACGTTGAAAAAGAGATAAAATTTGTCAGTTTCCAGAAAGGGTTCTCTTCAAATAATGTCATCAATCAGATCCTATTCATCCAATCAGGGATGTTCTCGGAAGACGAAGTGGCAAGTGCTTATCAAATACTCGGAGCGGTCTTAGCTCAAGTCAAACAAGAATTGAACGACGAAATGACTGATCAGGAAAAAGCCCAACTTGTTTATGCCGTGCTCCGCCGCCAGGGCTTCACTTTAGAACCGCAGGCCGAACCACTGCTCATAAACAACCTATTGAATCGGAGCATCGATTGCGACACTTCCAGTTTGATCTTTCTGGCGGTCGCCCAGGAATTGGGATGGCCTGTCACCCTCGCACTTGTACCAAATCATGTTTTTGTCCGCTGGCAGGGAGAGAGTGTTTTTAATATAGATTATGGCGAGATCCGACTCGACCAGTATTATCGCCAAGCTTATCTCTGGAATGGCAATACGCTTAACCAGAACGGGATCGTCGCACTGGCTCACCAGATACTCGCCTGGAAAAAAGAAGAGCTGGGTAAAGGAGGAGAGGCGCTCGCTAACTACCAACAGGTTTATCAGCTGGCCCCGTCCCTGCTCGCTTATGATTATTATTTTTCTGGCTTGAGAGCTTTGCGGGCCAATGATGCGCACCATGGGATTACTTTTTTAAATGAAGCGATCAAGCTGGATCCGCTATTTCTGCCGGCCTACGACGAACGCGCCAACACCTATTATCAATTGGGGGACTACCAGGCAGCAGTCAGTGATCTGGATCAAATCCTTGCCTTAAATCCAAAAAGCTTCTCCACCCGCCTCAAGCGCGGCGCGGTTAATTTTAGTCTTGGAGAATATCGGTCGGGATTAATTGATCTATTTAGAGGGACGGTTCCGAAGCTTCCCTTCGTACACCTATTATTTGATTACTTTGGGGAACTTTAATATCATGGTAGAAAGCGTAAACTGGGCAAAAACATTACTAACCAAGCGCTACGGAGACCGATTGGTGCGGGACAACGGTATTGACTTTGACGGCAACGACAAGATCGAAGGGCCGGAAAAATTTGGCGATCTTAACGGAGGCACGAAGACAAGTGACGAGGAAGACTACACCTTCTATCTCGAAGCTAATCAACCATATATTGAAAAAAACATTAAATCCATTGGCTCACAGAAAGACTTTTCCCCTAATAATATCATCCATCAAGTTTTATCCATTGAGTCAGAAATGCATTCCGAAGCCGACATTAAAAGGGCTTATGAAATATTGGGTGCGGTCCTGACACAAGTCAAGCAAGAAATAAATAATGATCTAACTGACCAGGAGAAAGTCCAGCTTGTTTATGCGATACTCCGTCGCCAAGCTTTTACATTTGAAGCCCAATCAGAACCATTGTTTACTAATAATTTATTGCGCCGGAGCGTGGATTGCGACAGTTCAAGTTTGATAGTCCTGGCGATTGCACAGGAATTGGACTGGCCGGTAAGCCTGGTTTATGTCCCCCTTCATGTCTTTGTCAGGTGGCAGGGGCATTATTACGCCAGCTTTACCTGGCGGCAGAATACCTCTTCCTTTAATGTCGATTATGGCAATATCAACAGCGATGAATATTATCGCCAGGAATTTTCATGGGACGGCAGCATTTTAGACCAAGCAGGGGTCGTTACTCTAATCTATCAAAATCGCGGCTATCTAAAGTGCAAGTTAGGAATGTACAGAGAAGCGATTGCGGATCTTAACGAAGCTGTCAGGTTAGCCCCAAATAATACAAACGCTTATATTAATCGCGGAG
>JAQVPA010000068.1 GCA_028702315.1 Candidatus Margulisiibacteriota bacterium | reverse complement strand
TCGTTCTCGGTTTTATCGGGATCGTGACCCTGGCGCCATTCTTGAAAAATATTTTTCACCTGCCCAGCGGCCTGACCGCCCTGGCCGGGTCGATCATGCTTGCTTTCATGGCAATGCCGACGATCGTTTCCATTGTTGAGGACGCGATCGTTTCAGTGCCGAAGAGCTATAAAGAGGGCTCGCTCGCCTTGGGCGCGACCCGCTGGCAAACGATCTACCGGGTCACGATCCCGGCCGCCTCGTCAGGCGTGCTGGCAGCGGTCATGCTCGGGATTGGCCGGGTGATCGGCGAGACGATGGCGGTTTTAATGATCACTGGCAACGCGGCCGTCTTGCCAACCAGCATCCTCCAGCCGGTCAGGACGCTGACCGCGACGATCGCGGCGGAAATGGGGGAAGCGGTCGGTGGTAGCAGCCATTATTACGCTTTATTCGCCATTGGCATCATTCTTTTCGTTATTAGTTTTATCATTAATTTGTTAGCCGACTTCTTTCTTCACCGGAAGGTGAAAAGGGCCTGATATGGATGTAAAACTCAAAGAAAGGATCGCTTTTAGTATACTGCTGATAGCGACAATAATAATCATTATGCCGGTCGTGTTTATAATGATCCTAGTTTTACTCAGAGGCCTGCCAGCTGTCAGTCCGGAATTTGTTTTTGGGATGCCGCGGGAAGGGATGCGGGCGGGTGGGATCTTTCCGGCTATTGTCGGGACGGTTTATTTGGTGCTGGGAACAGCCGTATTTTCTATTCCTTTTGGCATTATGGCGGCAATATATCTAAACGAGTACGCGGCTAAAAACTGGCTGACGCGCGTTATCGAACTGGCAATCATCAACCTGGCTGGAGTGCCATCGATCGTCTACGGGCTGTTCGGCCTTGGCTTGTTCGTCGCTTTCCTGAATATGGGTGTCTCTATCTTAGCCGGTTCGCTGACGCTGGCGATCATGACCCTGCCGGTCATTATTACCGCGACCAAGGAAGCTTTAGGCGCCGTGCCGCGCTCGTTCCGCGAAGTCAGTTTTTCGCTCGGCGCCTCGCGTTGGCAAACGGTCCGCCATGTCGTCCTGCCGAACGCCATCCCCGGGATAATCACCGGCGCGATCCTCGGCCTTTCCCGCGCCGCCGGCGAAACCGCGCCGATCCTTTTCACCGTCGCCGCGTTCTACTTGCCGCGGCTGCCGCGCTCGGTCTACGACCAGGCGATGGCTTTGCCGTATCATATTTATGTTCTCTCCACCCAGGTGCCCAATGTCAGCGTCAAGATACAATATGGGACGGTGCTTGTTCTGGTCAGCCTGGTTTTTATTATGAATATCCTAGCGTCGTGGTTAAGGGCTAGGCTGAGGAAGAGGAAGACATGGTAGCAACAGAAAGTCAAAAGTCAAAGATTAAAATTCAAAATTTGAATGTTTGGTATGAAAAGCATCAGGCGGTCAAGAACCTAAACTTATCTGTTTACCAGAACGAGATACTGGGCGTGATCGGGCCGTCGAACAGCGGTAAAACATCGTTTCTGAAGACTTTGAACCGGTTGAACGAACTTTACCCCGGGACAAAGACCGATGGGGAGGTTTTATTGGACGGGGAAAACATTTTCACGAAGATAGATAAACATCTTTTGCGGAAAAGGGTGGGGATCGTTTTTGCCCTGCCTCTTCCTTTGCCGCTTTCTATTTATGACAACGTTGCTTACGGGCCGCGGCTGCACGGGGCGAAAAAAGTCGACGAGATCGTCGAGAAAGCGTTAAAAGCGGCGGCGATCTGGGATGAAGTTAAAGACCGCCTGCAGACTAATGCTTTCAAGCTCTCTGGCGGGCAGCAGCAACGGCTCTGCATCGCGCGGACCTTAGCGGTTGAGCCCGAAGTCATTCTTTATGATGAACCGTGTTCCGGCCTCGACCCGATCTCGACGTTAAAGATCGAAGAGGCGATGCAGGAGCTGAAGAAAAATTACACACAGATACTGGTCACTAATAATGTTAAGCAAGCAGCCAGGGCCTCTGACCGGACGGCCTTTTTTTTAATGGGAGAACTAATAGAGATCGGGGGCACTAAGCAGATATTTACGGTGCCGAGGGACAAGAGGACTGAGGATTATATTACGGGGAGGTTTGGCTAATGACTAATTACTAATGACGAATGACTAATTAATGTATTTAATTAAAATCCGGATTAAAATATTTACCACAATTAGTCATTAGCAATTAGACATTAGTCATTTGATTGAATATGAATATAATAGAAACTAACAAACTTAATCTGTGGTACGGCGCGTTCCAGGCGCTGATCAATGTTAATTTGAATGTGGCGCAAAATAAAATAACCGCGCTGATCGGCCCGTCCGGCTGCGGCAAATCGACCCTTCTCCGGGTCTTTAACCGGATGAACGACCTGATCGAAGGGGTGAGAATTGAGGGGAGCGTTAAGCTTAATGGGCAAGAAACACTTGGCGCCGAAACCGACCTGATCGAATTGCGCAAAAGGGTCGGCTTGGTCTTTCAGCGGCCAAATCCTTTCCCTTTATCCATTTTTGAAAATGTGGTTTATGGCCTCCGGATCCATGGGATCAGAAATAAAAGGGCGCTTGAAGCGGCAGCCGAAAAAGCCTTGGCGTCCGTTCTCTTGTTTGATGAATTGAAGGATGACCTGGGAATGAATGCTTTGCACTTGTCGCTGGAGCAACAACAGCGGCTTTGTATCGCCCGCTTACTGGCCGTTACACCGGAAATTGTTTTAATGGACGAGCCATGCTCGGCGCTTGATCCGCTGGCGACTATGCGGATCGAGGAGTTGATGATAGAATTGAAAAAACATTATTCGATCGTGATCGTGACGCACAACATGCAGCAAGCGGCCAGGATTTCGGATGATTGCGGATACATGCTTTTGGGCGAGCTGGTAGAGTTTGCCGGAACCAAGCAAATATTTACCGCGCCGCGCGATAAGCGAACCGAAGACTACATAACAGGGAGGTTTGGTTAATATGATAGACGCGAGGGAGCATTTTCAAAAAGAGCTGCAGAAGCTGAACGATTTGATCCTTAAGATGGGGGGGATGGTGGAAAAAAGTATTTTTCGCTCGGTAGAAGCCCTGAAAAAGAACAATCCCAAGCTGGCCAAAGAAGTAATTGACGAAGACGAAACGATCGACCGGATCGAACTGGAAGTTGACGACCTGTGCTTGGAATTGCTGGCGACCCAGCAGCCGATGGCGATCGACCTCCGTTTCATCACTACCGGGATGCGCATTGGCTCCGATCTTGAGCGGATCGGCGACCTGGCGGTTGACATTGCCCAACGCGCTGAGGAACTGGCGAAACTCCCGTTGCTTAAACCGCTCGAGGACATCCCTAAAATGGCGGAACTGGCTGAACAAATGGTCCATAAAGCGCTCGACTCATTCGTGAAACGAGACGCCACGCTGGCCAGGACGCTTTGGACGGATGAAACCAAGGCCGACAGCTATCGTAATCTGGTCTCGGACGAGCTGACCGATATTATGACCAAAGACCCGGTGACCACGCCTCGAGCCTTGCCGCTCATCTTGATCGCGCGCCATCTGGAGCGGATCTCCGACCACGCCACGAACATTGCCGAAGATGTTGTTTATATGGTTGAGGGGAAAGTTATCAAGCACGGACCGAAATAGCGATCCATGATATAATTAAATTTATTAAGGGAGGGATAATTCATGGTAGTAGTTGATCAATCATTATGTATCGGTTGCGGGGTCTGTGTTGACATGTGCCCCGAAGTTTTTGCTTTGACCGATGATGGTAAAGCCCAAGCGATAAAAACAGAGTGCGAACTTCACAGCCTCGAAGAAGTAGCGAGCGCCTGTCCAGTCGAAGCTATTGATGTCTAAGCTTAGGAAGCTGGCCTATAGTTTTGGCGCTTTTGCGACCGCGCTTTCTTACCAGGCTTTTTCCACATACGTTATTTTCTTTTACGTTGACGTCCAGAAGCTGCCGGTTTATTTGGTTGGCCTGGCGATGCTGGTTTACGGCATCTGGAACGCGGTCAACGACCCGCTTTTCGGCTACCTGTCCGACATAACCAGGACAAAATGGGGTCGCCGGGTCCCTTACATCATGATGGGGGCGGTCCCGTTCGGGCTGATCTTTTTCCTGCTTTGGACTCCTCCCTTTGGCGGTGTTGACCAGGCCATGCCGCTGTTTATTTATTTTTTGTCGCTGATCTGTATTTTTGACGGGATATATTCGATTACTGTTTTAAATTGGTCGGCCTTATTTCCGGAAATGTTTCCCAGCTTGGCAGAGAGAGCGCAGGTCAATATTTATCGCCAAAGCTTTGCCATTCTGGGCTTGCTAATTGGAATTGCCGTTCCCCCGCTAATATATAGTACGCAGGGGTGGGGGCGGATGGGGTTATACTTTGGGGTTTTGGCCTCGCTGTCATTGCTCGTCGCGCTCTGGGGAAGCCGCGAGCGCTTGGAGTTTGACCGGGATAAACAACTTTCATTATGGCCTGCTTTAAAGGCAACGCTCCGGAACCGCTCTTTCCTGACTTTTGCCGCCGCGAATTTATTTGTCCAATATAGTTTTACCGTCATCCTGGCGACGATCCCCTTCTTTGCCAAGTACGTGCTGGACGCTAATCCCGAGCAGGTTACCGGGATCCTGGCGGCGGCTTTTTTTGCCGCCATTCCGATGCTCTATGTTTGGAAATGGCTGGCGGTCAAGTTCGGCGCCAAATATTGCTTTATGGCTTCGCTGGCTGTTTTGGCTTTTTCCCTTCTGCCGCTTTTTAATATTACCACCGTGGCCTCGGTGCGGTGGGCGGCCGCTTGTGCCGGCGTCGGCATGGCCGGCTTTATTTTGCTGGCCGATATCCTGATCGCCGACGTTATTGATGAGGACGAAATTAATACCGGCCAACGCCGCGAAGGGATGTTTTTTGGGATGAACGCTTTTATTACGAGGCTGGCGATCGGGCTCAACGCCTTCAGTATCAGCACGGTTTTTATCTACTGTAATTATTCCCCCTACGTTTATACTCAATCGCTGGCTTTCCACCATGGACTCCGGTTCCTGCTGGCCGGCTGCCCGGCGATTGCGCTGGCAATAGGATTTGTTATAATGATATTGTATCCTCTGGCCGGGCAGCGTCTGGAGGGTCAAAAAAGTAAGTTAAAAGAGATCCATATTCAGAAAGGAGTGATTTAAATGGGAGCAGGACAAAAAGCGGTAGTTGACGCGGCGACATGCACCGGTTGCGGTATTTGTGTTGATGTTTGCCCTCATCAGGCGTTGGAATTGGTGGATGGGATAGCAAAACTGACGAAGCCGGAGTTATGCGATGGGAGTGGCGAGTGTGCGGATGCTTGCCCGGTTCAGGCGATCACCTTAAAATAATTATTACGATTCTTTGCCGCTTAGCAGTAAGAACAAGATCGCAGTTCGGACGGCGACGCCATTGGTTACCTGTTCCAGGATAACATTGAAGGGGCCGTCCGCGACTTCCGAGGTTATTTCCACCCCACGGTTGATCGGCCCGGGATGCATGACGACGACATCTTTTTTGGCTTTCTTCATTCGGTCGCTGTTCAGCCCGTAAAGCTCGGAGTATTCTTCAATCGACGGCAGCAGCCCTTTCTCCATCCGTTCGCGCTGGACCCGCAGCATATTAATAAAATCGGCATCGCCGATCTCTTCGTCAAGTTTGTATGAGACCCTGACTCCCATCTCTTCGATCCCTTTCGGCATCAAGGTAGGTGGCCCGACTACGACCACTTCCGCCCCAAGCTTTTTGAGGCCCCAGATATTGGAGCGGGCGACGCGGGAATGGGCAATATCGCCGACGATCACGACTTTTTTCCCTTTGACCGTTTTCTTCTTTTCGATCATGGTAAAAATATCGAGCAGTCCTTGCGTCGGGTGCTCGTTAAAGCCGTCGCCGGCATTGATGACCGCGGCTTTGCAGTTCTTGGCCGCCAGATGCGGCGCCCCACCCATGCTGTGGCGAATGACGATACAATCGAGCCCCATTACTTCCAGGTTCTTGATCGTGTCGATCAGGCTTTCCCCTTTGACCACGCTTGAGGTCGACATCTGGACGTTGGTTATATTAGCCGAGAGGATCTTGGCGGCGGTATTGAATGAAGTCCGGGTTCGGGTCGATGGTTCGTAGAATAAAGTAACGATATGCTTGCCGATCAGGGTGGGGACTTTGGGAATGGGGCGGGCCATGATCTCTTTCATCGAGCGGGCGGTTTCCAAAATCAGCTTGATTTCCTCAACCGAGAGGTCTTTGAGTCCGAGGAGGTCTTTTGACTTTAACCCTTTGACCTTGTTCATAATGATTGCTTAACCAACATCACTATTATATCATATAGCCGATGAAATTACGTTATGGCCGGAGAATGTTCATTGCTATTCTGGCGGTTTGGGCCGCGCTCGAACTATTCTACGCTTTCGCCCCGATCCCATTTGAAAGAAGTGCCCCGGTCATGGGGACAACGGTTAGAATAAAGGTAACCGGAAAAAATGCCGCTCACTGGGCCCAGCGTGCTATTTGGGAGATCAAAAGGTTGGAAAGGTCGTTTAGTTTATTTGATAAGTGTAGCGAGATCGCCTTGATCAACGAACTATCTGGCCGGGCGCCGCTTCAAGTCTCACCTGATACTTTCAGTGTCATCAAAATGGCCGTCGAGGTCAATAAGCTTTCACGCGGAGCTTTTGATATTACCATGGGGCAGCCAAGCCACCTGGTAATTGATGAAAAAAACGGGAAAGTAATGATTAGAGCACGGAACACTCCTCGACTTTGCTCGGAGCAAGCAGATCACGGAGCACAGAGCATAGATTTGGGAGGAATCGGCAAAGGCTACGCTGTTGAAGCCGCCCGGCGGCTCCTGCTGAAGCACGGGGTTAAAAGTGCTATAATTGATATGCATTCTTCTATTGCTGTAATAGGGGATGGATGGAAGATAGGCATCAGAGATCCAAGGGTCAAGGGTCAAGGGGCAAGTAGCAAGAAACTGCTAGGCGTGATCGTTCTCAATAATAGCGACGCGCTGGCGACTTCGGGACAATATGAACAGCCGGGCCATATCATCGATCCACGGACCGGGAAAAAAGCGGATAAATGCTTGAGCGTTACTGTCATCGCTAAAGATGCCGGTTTAGCTGACGCCCTTTCGACAGCGGTTTTTGTTCTTGGGCCGGTTGAGGGGATGAAACTGGTCAATAAGCTTGGCGTTAAAGTAATTATCGTTGATAAAAATGGGAAGATACACAGAAACTTTAATTCGTGATTCGGGAAAATATTCGGACATTAGTGCTCAAATTCGGACATTCGGGTAGTAATTATGATAATACTGGCTCTAAACTGCGGTAGCTCATCGGTAAAATACAAGCTCTTCTTCTGGGAGAAACGCGAGACCATTACTAAGGGAGTGGTTGAGCGGATCGGCATCCCTGGCGCGTTCATCAGTTTCAGCCACCCTGTCAAAGGTGAGCAGAAGATCGAATTTGAATGTCCCGACCATCGCACCGCCTTAAAAATGATCATCGATACCCTGATCGACCAAGAACTCGGCGTGATCCATGAACTGCGTGATATCATCGCCGTTGGCCACCGGGTCGTCCATGGCGGCGAGAAATTCAAGAGCTCGACTCTGATCAATGAAGAAGTGCTGGCGGCGATCAAGGATGTCCAGGACCTGGCGCCGCTCCATAACCCGCCGAACATTGCTGGAATTGAAGCCGCCCAGGAGGTCTTGCCAAATATTCCGCATATCGCGGTCTTTGATACGGCTTTTCACCAGACGATGCCGGAACATTCCTTCCTTTACGCCGTCCCCTACGAATGGTACGGGATGTATGGTGTCCGCCGTTACGGTTTTCACGGCACTTCTCATCTTTATG
>JAQVPA010000067.1 GCA_028702315.1 Candidatus Margulisiibacteriota bacterium | reverse complement strand
CCCTTCCGTAAACGCCTGGTAGCCGTTCTCATCGGTCTCGATGTATTCGCCGTTCGCTAGCGCGGTGGCAAATTCACCGTTATAGAATTCATCGAGTTCGCTGTCGACCAGACGGGCGGCGCCGGCCTGCTGCTCCTCTTCGAGGTTGTTCTGGGCATTATTTTCGATGTAGTTGGAATCTTGCGGGGCGGCGGACTTAGTGAGGCTGATCGGCGCCCGCTGTCCGGCAGTTGAGTTGCCGGAAACAGCGGTTGAATCGGCGGAGGCCACCTCTTCGGTCTTGAATTCTTCCTGGGTATTTAAGTAATTACTTTGCAGTTCCCCTTGATAAACCTCGTTCAGGTCATCAAGGTCAAGCCGATTGGTCTCTTTTATGGCGGTAGTATTGTATAACATCTTTCCATATATAATATCGTTAAAACAAGGCCAAAACTTGCATCAAACAATCGCTATTTTTGCGCTGTTTTAAGAGGATTTTCAGCGGGTGCGGCCGGAGCTTTATTTCGTTCTGTATATTCCGTCTCTATGAGCTCGTTTGTTATATCTTTGGTTGATAAGGTCGGGACTATTTTCTTGGTCGCATCCTTGGTCCCCTGGATATAATCGAGGAGGAATGTCTCCATATATTTAACACACAGAAGCGGATCATTCAGGTTGGCTTTAACTTTGACATCATTCGCTTCGCGCAATTCCTTAAGATATTGCTGGTTATAGGTCAGCAGCAACTGGCCGCGGAAATCATCGTCCTCCAGCAGCTTTTTAAACGTAGCCCGGTCGGTTCCCAGCAATCCTTGCTCACTAAGATTGATCTTTTTGTTTTTTATGTATTTTTCCAGATACTCTTCCTTTTTAACCGGATCGGCCAGGATTGACCGCAAAGCGATGCCGGCATTAAGCTTTAAGCGCGTGTCACTGTTTCCCGCCCATAAACCGGTAAGTTCTGTTTTGACTTTCTCACTGTCGTTCCCAATCCAATTTATCCCAATATTGCCCAGCAGGTTATCGCCCCGGCTAAGCATTAAGCCAATCGAGTCACGCCGGTCACTGGCATTAAAGATCGTTTCGGCTGATGGCTGATATTGCTCCGCCATTTTCCGCAACCGTTCCCCGGTAACATACATCACCCCATCAATGACCACATACCCTTTGGTTTTGTCTTCATGGTCACCTTCGTCAGCATCGTCACTCCCATTTTGGTTGCCTAACCAATCCCTCATTCGGTCGAGATTTAGTTCCCGGCCGGTAAAACCTTCAAACCAGTCTGCCAGCTCCGAACCGACCCGGTACATGCCTTGGCTAACCGCCTCCTGCGGGTCACCCGCTTCAGTCGCTGTTTTAGGTTTAGCTTTAGCGTCTCTCAAGGCTTCGGTACAAGTGCGGTAAGTATTCGGTTTCCGGCTAAAAAAGCTGATGATCGCCCCCAACCCTCCCCTGTTTTTCCCGGCCCGATCTTCGGGTTCGCCGTCGTGTTGGAAAAGCTTCAGCATTGAAGCAGCGATTTTATCTTCCTCCGTAGCAGGGATCGGAATAGTTTGATTTGGTTGATCCGGAAGCGGCAAAATGTCTTTGCCTCTGGTATATTCATCCTTAACGGAAAGAACCGAGCCGCTGGCTTCTTTCTTGTCCACGGTTTTTGTCGGCCGCAGTCCGGAGAGCAACACACTAGTTTGTTGTATCTGGCCAAATCCCATTTTAGCTTGCCTCTTTTACGGGACCGTTATCCGGTACCGCCAGCTTCTCTTTTGAACTGGTATCTTCTTGCGCCAGGGCGTCGCCTCTGCCGGTCGTGAATAAAACAAACCATTTGACAAAGGAATATAAGACTCCAGGCAGGCCAAGACTCCTGGCTACGCCATCATTTCCCTGGATATCCTGCTGATAAGAATCCCATTCTTTTTCGGTCATCTGGGCGGGATCAGGAGTAAGTTTGTGTGTCCGGTCAAATTTATCGACATAAGATAAGCTTTCGCCGAGCAGGCTGCTGATCGAGCCAGCCAACTGCGACGCGTCATCGGATATTTCCTTAGCGCCGCATTTTAAATATTTCGCGGCCCCGGTCGGGGCGCCCGTTATTTCATTTACTGCCATAGTTTTTACCTTTCAGATATATTATCGTAGCAACTCGCGGAAAACTTGCATGGGGTTTTGGGCCTATTTACTAATCGTCAACTTCGCGATAATCACAGGCAATTATCTTGACTTGGGAGAATGGGGTTGCCTGCCGCGCGACCACCGGGGCATCCATCACGACATTTTTATATCGCGGGTTAAAACGCGGTTCGGCTTTTTTAGCAGCCGGCTCATCCTGGCCAAAGACCGACATAGAAAAATAGTGGGTCGAGTTGTCACCAATTTCCGCGTCGCGGTAATAAGCGTAGTCAAATTTTACGCCAAAGAACTTGAGGCCGACCCCCGCCGTCAGGCTGTTGGCAACAGCTCCGCCGGAGCCAGTCGCCAACGGGTTCTGGTCCAATCCCATCCGGACAGAGATAAAATCAAACGGCCGGTATTCCGCGCCGGCATGCCAGAGCATCCGGCCGGGCTCGAATTCAGAATCGAGCGCCAGCAGCAAGCGGGAATTCGGCTGGTAGGCGCCGCCAAGTTTGAGCGAACTCTGGTTTTTCTCCTGTTGGCCGGTCGACCAATTGACCTGCTCGCCGGCATAAGAAAGCGCGTTAACGGCGCTCAAGCCAAGTGACAGGCCAGGATTAATTTTCCAAAGGAGAGAGAGATCGGCGTCGTAAGCGCCCGCCTGAGCCGATGTCCCGCCGTCAAAATTCTGCTTCTGGTTTTTGAGCGTCGCGCCGAGCGATATATCATCATTTAATTTCCGTCCATAAGAGAGGTAGATCGCCTCCTTACGGTAAGTGATCTCCGAGACCGGAATAATCTGCTGAACGCCACCCACCATCTCGGTCTGCGTAGTATAACCGGCTGGGGAACCGACACCGATATAACCGATGCCAAAAGTACCAAAGCTGGTCGGGATAACCCCGCCAACCATCTTATAATCTACATTATTTAATAAGCGGGTATTAAGAGAGGTCATTTCCCACTGTTCCTGGCCGGCCAATCCAGCGGCATTTAGGAAGAGGGCATTGCTATCATCGGCAACAGCGGTAAAGGCCTTCCCCATTCCCAGGGGGCGGGCGCCGACACCGGCGATCGAAAGGTCGGTCGAAGTTGTACCAGCATAAGAGGAAGCGGCCAGCACGATCCCCATCGCCAACATCAACAGAAAGCCTCTTATAAAACTCTTCATCATGGTTTTTTGTTCTCTCCCTACTCAGTCTTATAATCGTAAGCGGCGAGTCAAAACTTGCATGTTTTTCGAGAAAGGCAATGAAGGCCTGGAAGGGCCCAAGATGGCTATTGAAGACTAAAGGCAGAAGAAGGCAATAAAAAAGGCTGAAGGCTATGAAGGCGATGGAGGAAACAAACAGAGAGTGTCTATAGAGTGTCTATGATAATAAGCAGCATATTACAATTTCATTTCCCCCCCCCCCCGCCCTCATCGCCTTATCCCTTCTTAGCCCTCATAGCCATAAGCCTTCAAAGCCTTCCCAGGCCTTCAAATGCCTTTTTAGCCTTTCAGAGAAAAAAATGCAAGATTTCCATCAGTAGAAGCGATATAATAAGTAATGGAAGGTGTATTATGCGGATAAATCGGCTCGGTTTCTTTTTATGTTTATTGGTAATTATTGTTTTTTCACAATCAACCGCTTTAGCTAATAAGGATGCCGACTGTAATTCTGTTCGTTTTTATCTAGGGACTCCCACCGGAAATTATTACTTCCCCGTAGCGGTCGCCGGGGAGGCTTACAATGGCAAAGGCTATCCTTCGACTATTAACCTCGAAGCCGGCTATAAATACAAAGTAGAAGCCAGCTTTAAAAACACAGGGACGGACAAGTGGACGGCAAGCTCCAATAATGCGCAATCCTATAAATTAGGATTAACTACGATTCCTGATAGCGATAAAGACGAAACATGGGAAATCGGAGGAAAGTATCTTTATGCAAACAGGTATTATAAATATCTTTCTAGCATTGGCACAAATATTAGCGTTCTTTACACGATGTATTTAACCATCCCAACCTTTACTGTCGCCGATCCATCTAATACCACCGGTTATGTTTACCTCAAATGTCAAATGATGCAGGAGCAAGTCGCCTGGTTTGGAAAACAAGGACTGGTGTATGCAAATATAGTCGATACTCAAGCCCCAAGTAACCCCACCCTATCAGTTTCAAAGACACTTGTTATTAAAGGCGGATCAGTTACCCTGACCGCAGCAGCGACAGATTACGGCACCCCGGCAGGAGTCCAGTATTATTATGAAATGGGCAAATCAGGTATTGGCTGGGTGATGATCCAGGACTGGACAACTACAAAATCAATTACTTTCAAAAACTTTACCTACGGAGACGGAACTTATGAGTTTCGCGTTAAAACTCGCGACAGATGGGGCAACACCAATAACACTTATGGATACTCCGGCAAAGTAACTTACGATGGGACCCCGCCTAACGCGCCGACCATGAACAATCCAAGCTATTCAACCAGCTTGAAACCCACTTGGACCTGGGCCAGCGGCGGAGGCGGCATAGGCAAATTTATGTATGTGATTACTAGTTACACCTTGGGATGGAATGTTGCGCCTTATGTCGAGACATATGACAAAAGTTTTACGCCTGCCAACAACCTCCCAGAAGGAAGGGCAATGCTAAGCGTGGCAGAGAGAGATGATTCGGGAAACTTGTCTGCCTGGACCCAAAGTAATATTTTTATTGACGCGACCGCGCCAGGGAACATTTCGACCATTAACTGCAAACAATCAACCAGCACCGGCACTGTTATTCCCGCTAATACTTGGACTAATTTAAGTAACCCCTATTTTTACTGGGATCCCGCAATTGATCCCGGCAGCACGGCGAATCCGGCTACCGGGTCGGGTGTCAAAGATTATCTGATCTATTGGGGGACCGATCCAAATGCCGAACCTGTAACAGCCATCGTGTCCAGGTATTACCGGCCTAGTGGCCTGGTTTCCGGAAATATTTATTATTTCAAAATCAAAGCCAGGGATAAGGCCGGGAATACCAGTCCAACAACCGCCACTTTTGTTTACAAATTTGATAACCAGCCGCCGACCGGGACAGTCAGCATTAACAATGGCGCAGACTCGACCACTACATTGGAAGTGACGTTAACCGTCTATTCTTCTGACCCCAATGTGGCCTACATGAGTTTTCAAAACCGGTACGCAAGCGCTGAGGACTGGGAACCCTACGCTACTTCTAAACTGTGGACTCTCAGAGACACCGGAGATAACCCCCGGCGGGTCTATGTCCGGTTCAAAGATAATGCCGGTAACTTTACGCCGGCTAACGATTATTCCATGTTCGATGATATTAATTATTTGCCCGATAGCACCCAACCAACAGTAGCGTCTTTTGACCCAGCAAACGGCGCCACCGCCGTCCCTCTCAATAAATCTATTGTGCTTACTTTTAGCGAAGCAATTAACAAGGCAACTTTTGCTTATACCCTTTCTCCTGACCCGGGCGGCACATTTGTCAGCTGGAATAGCAGTAATACCGTTGCCACCATTTCGCATCCTGATTTCGCTCTTGGCACCAGTTACATCATAACGATCGATACAGCAGCCGATCCGGAAGGCAATCAATTATCCGGCACCAAATCAATCAGTTTTACTTCCACTGCGTGGGTCGGCGATGACAGCACCCCGCCAACATCAACCATCGATGCAATTGATCCTTTCTACGGCCCAAATAAGCCGCTCGACAGCGTGACTGGTACAGCGTCAGACACACTAAGCGGCATTCAGAAAGTTGAGGTTTCGATCCAGAGAAATTCCGATAATAAATATTGGGCCGGCGGCACCACCTGGCAGGAGGCAGAAAAATGGCTTGCTGTCACCCTGAATGCCGATAACACCTGGGCTTACACGTTGCCAACCACTAAAGTTGACAGCGTCACCTATACCATTAAAACTAAGGCAACCGATAACGCCGGCAATATCCAAGCGGCTCCAACCACGGCTTCTTTTACCTGGGATACCCAGCCGCCGACCGGAATGATTATCATTGAAGGCGGCGCAGCCAGCACCCCAACTCTTGCGGTAACAATCACCGTCGCCGCCACCGATCCTGCCGGCGTTATCGAAATGAGTTTTCAAAACCGGTTCGCAAGCCAAGCAGCCTATGAGGATTACGCTACTTCTAAACTATGGACGCTCAAAGACACCGGAGATAACCCCCGGCGGGTCTATGCCCGGTTCAAAGATAATGCCGGCAACTTTACGCCGGCTAACGATTATTCCGTGTTCGATGATATTAATTATTTGCCCGATAGCACTCCACCAACAGTGGCATCCTTTGACCCGGCCGGCGGCGCGACTGCCGTCCCGGTCAACCAGCAGATCGTTATCACTTTCAGCGAGGCGGTTGACACCGCTTCTTTCGCTTACACCCTCTCTCCCGATCCGGGCGGCCGATCTGTCGCCTGGAGCAGCGGCAATACGGTCGCGACTATTTCCCACAATAATTTTAACACCACCACTGGCTATACTTTGACGATCACAACGGCCAATGACCTGGCCGGAAATACCTTGTCCGGCACCAAATCAACATCTTTTACTTCCGCTGCGTGGGTCGGAGATGACAGCACAGCACCAACGTCAACCATTGATGCACTTGACAGCTTTTACGGTCCGAATAAGCCACTCAACAGCGTAACTGGCACAGCGTCAGACACGCTAAGCGGCATTCAGAAAGTCGAGGTTTCGATCCAGAGAAACTCCGATAATAAATATTGGGCCAGCGGCACCACCTGGCAGGAGGCAGAAAACTGGCTGACCACCACCCTCAATATCGATAACACCTGGACACAAACTCTGCCAGCCAAAGAAAACGGGGTCACCTATACCATTAAAGCCAAAGCGACCGATAATGTCGGCAATATCCAGGCGGCTCCAACCACGGCTTCTTTTACCTGGGATTCGGCCTCTCCTACTGTCACTTCCTTTGACCCGGCAAACGGCGCCACCGCCATCCCGGTCAACCAGCAGATCGTTATCACTTTCAGTGAGGCAGTTGACACCGTTTCTTTCGCTTACACCCTCTCCCCCGATCCGGGCGGCCGATCTGTCGCCTGGAGCAGCGGCAATACGGTCGCGACTATTTCACATAATGATTTTAACACCGCCACTGGCTATACTTTAACGATCACAACGGCCAATGACCTGGCCGGAAATACTTTGGCCGGCACCGAATCAACATCTTTTACTTCGGCTGCATCACCGGTTGCTGTCTCCCTAACCTTCCCCGCCGGCGGCGAGATCTGGAAAGGAGGGGCAGTTAAAGTCATCACCTGGACTAATTCTGGAGGCGCTCCTAATCATTTCAATCTTGCCTACTCGACTGACGGAGGCGCTACCTACAACTACTCGATCAGTGATGACATCACAGGCGACGCGGCCTCTTACAGTTGGACCCTCCCGGCCATTGACAGCGCCCAGGTCAAAGTCAGGCTTCAAGCTCATGACGCTGCCCATAATCCTGTTTCTACCTCATACAGCGGCGGCAATCTTACTATCGATAGCACCCCGCCAACATCAACCATCGATGCAATTGATCCTTTCTACGGCCCAAATAAGCCGCTCGACAGCGTGACTGGTACAGCATCAGACACACTAAGCGGCATTCAGAAAGTTGAGGTTTCGATCCAGAGAAACTCCGATAATAAATATTGGGCTGGCGGCACCACCTGGCAGGAGGCAGAAAACTGGTTGACCACCACCCTCAATATCGATAACACCTGGACTTACACATTGCCGGCTACAAAAGTTGACAGCGTCACCTATACCATTAAAG
>JAQVPA010000066.1 GCA_028702315.1 Candidatus Margulisiibacteriota bacterium | reverse complement strand
TTCTTATCGGCGTTCATTGAATTAGTAATTTTATCATGGATTCAATGAAATTATCTATCATCTGGTCAGATAAATAAGCGTATGGCTATCTCATTTATCGGCACAATTGGCGTTGAAACTGCTAGGCAAAGTGTCAACTATTACGGGAAAAAGGCACTTGGGCTTGAACAACTTGCAACAGCCAGAGAGACGTATCGGCTTCCCTACAAAGTCCCGCCAGGGTTTATACAACCTATTGGGACAAAACTAACTGTAGATAGAGCCTTAATTGGAGACGCTTATCATAAATTGACTGCGGATTTGGCTGGCCCTACGGTCATTTATGCCCGAAGCTCATCACCCTATGAAGAGCCAGGGAAATACTTAAGTGTTCCTTCATTATTTACTCCCCAAGATCGGCAGGGAAGTTTTGAACATTATCTTGCCGCGTGCAATCAAGTACTGCAAAGCGGAGGAGAGATAGCTATTATCGGGCAAATAATGGTTGGTAAGCCGGAAGTTGTGAACGGGATGAATTGTATCGGTTATTCTAACGCGAGTTTTGTGGCAAGCTATCCTAGCCCCCTCAAAAGAAACATGGTCACGATCTCGTCGGTTGCGGGGTTGGCAACCAAGGCAGTGGAAGAAAATTGTGAATCAGTAGTTTTTCATTCGGATCCTCAAGGCAAGATAGAATACGCCTTATGGCTTGACGGACAAGAATATTATGAAAACAATAATAAATATCGCCAAAAAGGGATGCATGTTTATGATATAGATCAAATGAGGTTTTTAAGTCTGCACGGATCGATCCCTAATTATAAGGTTATTGATCCTGAAGGGAATAAGGACACCTCTGATCCATGCACCTATGCCCTTTCACCCTTCCATAACAAATCAGACGTAATTGCCCTAAATAAATTAATCCCTCAATTATCTGCGCTCTTTGGGGAATCAATTGAAGTTGAGGGCGCATACATGGATCAGGAATTATTTTTATGGCAAACAAGGAATATTCCGCCCAAACCTTACTCCAATATCACATTTACTTCGCCATCAACAGGAGATCCAATCATAAACAGTGATGACGTCCTCGGCTGCTTGAACTGCAAGACAGATCTGGTCTATATAACCACTACTGATCAAAGAGTTGCTCATGATCGCAGTGCTCTATTATGCAATACCGAAATAGAAAAGATATTTGCTAAGTTAAATCGATCAGGCCAGTATGCTTTATTCTCAGATGTTTTTGTATCAGGTGTAATTATCGAAACGACTTATGCTTCGGTTATTGCTGTAACTTATTATGCCAATCCCCTTTCTCATCTTATAGGTGGCTTGCTGGAAAGAAGCGCTAAAGGGAAAGCCCACCTGATAATGCACAGCGCGTCAGTGGCTGGCTTTTCTGAAGACAAGGCAAATGAGGTTCTTCTTACTAATGATTATCTTTCTTTAAAAATACTTTTGTTCAAGGATGTCGTCGTAGAATCAGATGGAGATCGTGCTCAGATATTCTTGCCAACACGATAATTCACATCTCAACTTTATTAAAAAAGCAGCTCCGATTCCCCGTATGACAAGCAATATCCCCTACTTGCTCGATCTTGGCTAAAATCGCGTCAGCATCACAGTCATAATATAATTCTTTGACTTTCTGGATATGGCCCGAAGTATCCCCTTTGTGCCAGAGAACTTTGCGCGAGCGGCTCCAGTAGACCATCTCTTTCATCGCCAAAGTTTTTTCGAGTGACTCCTTATTCATATAGGCGAGCATCAACACCGTCCCGTCCTTATAGTCCTGAGCGATCACCGGGACTAAACCGTCCGAATTGAATTTGATCTTCGCAATATCCATTATTTCCCTCCTTGAAAATTCATCTCCGCCGCGTCGGCGCGCTTGCGGACGCTAAACTCGACATTAACCGAACCGTCGCCAAGCAATTTCTCCATCTGCTCCACTAGGTCAGGGTTAATATCAACCCAGAATCCCTTCCCCAGCTCAACGCTCCGGCCGTCCATCCTGACAATGACCGGGTCGCCCCCATGATGAAGCGCCAGGATATCCTTCATTGTAGCAAGTAATTGCTTGTCGTGGAAATCGACCAGCTCCAGCTTGAGCGACCGGACTTTTTCCAGCTCCTTCAGCGGTTCGACCGATTCGGCGGAAATATTAAGCCCCTCGGAACGGAAATCACGGTTTAGCCGCCCTTTAATTATCACTACTTCATCATCGTTCAGCAAGGCAGTATGCTTTTCATAGGTTTTCGGGAAAACAACCAGCGGCAAACTGCCGGTCAGGTCTTCGAGCATCGCCGTCATCATCATATCGCCCCGCTTGGTAACGATCTTCTTGCAGTCGGCCAGCAGTCCGCCAACTTTGACCGGGTCCCCTTCCTTCATCTCCGCGATGTCAGCCAGCCGCGTCGTGATCTGCCCTTCCAGCGATTCCCGGAGCCGTTCCAGAGGATGAGAGGAAATATAAAGGCCGAGCAGGTCCTTTTCCATCCGGAGTAGCTGATCAGGCGAGAATTCGGCTATCTCCGCCTCTTCCGCTATTTCGGAATTCGGATTGCGGATCGCGGAATTCATTTCAAACAAAGATTCCTGGCCGCTCGCCCGCTCTTTAATATCAGCGTTAAGCCGGCTGATCTTCTTTTCATAAGTCGCCAGCATATAAGCCCGGCTCTGGCCAAATGAGTCAAAAGCCCCGGACTTGATCAAGCTCTCGATAACTTTTTTGTTAACGGCGTGCGTATCAACGCGGCGGTAAAAATCATCGAATGAGACAAAGGGCCCGTCTTTTTTCTTCGACGCGATGATCGAATCGATCGCCCCAATGCCGACATTCTTGATCGCCGTCAGGCCAAAGCGGATCCCCTCTTTCGTCACGGTGAATTGCCGCTTGCTTTCATTCACATCCGGCGCCAGAACCTTCATTTTCATCCGCTGGGCTTCGGCAATATACATCCTGACTTTATCCGTATTACCCATGACCGAAGTCAGGAGCGCCGCCATGAACTCGGCCGGATAATTCGCTTTCAGGAAAGCGGTTTGGTACGAGATAAAAGCGTAAGAAGTGGAATGGGATTTATTGAACCCGTAACCGGCAAACTTAGCGCAAAGATTGAAAAGTTCCGTCGCTTTATGCTTGGAGACGCCCCGCTTGACCGCCCCTTCGATAAAGAACTCCTTCTGCATCGCCATCTCTTTAACTTTCTTCTTCCCCATAGCGGCGCGGAGCAGGTCGGCCTGCCCCATCGAGAAGCCGGCGATCTTGCTGGCGATCTCCATCACCTGCTCCTGGTAAAGGATCGTGCCGTAAGTTTCGCGCAGGATCGGCTGCAGTTCGGGCAGCTCATAACGGATCGGGATCTTTTTATGTTTACGTTTTACATAATCATCAACCATGCCGCTTTCGAGCGGCCCCGGCCGGTAAAGGGCCAGCAAAGCAATGATCTCCTCAAAAGACGACGGCCGGAGCGACTTGATCAGGCTCCGCATCCCCTGGCTCTCTAACTGGAAGACGCCGATCGTGTCGCCGTCGGAAAAGAGCTTATAAGTCCGCGGGTCATCCAGCGGGATCTTGTTGATGTCGATCTCGATGTTCTGCGTCTTCTTTAATATCTCGATAGCGTGGGCGATCATCGTCAGGTTGCGCAGGCCAAGGAAGTCCATCTTGAGCAGGCCGATCTTTTCCAGATCGGTCATCGTGTATTGGGTGACAATCACATTTTCATCAAGCTTCTGCAGCGGCGCGTATTCGCTGACCGGCAGCTGGGAAATGACCACGCCGGCGGCGTGGACCGAAGCATGGCGCGACATCCCTTCAAGTTTCTTGGCAGTGTCGATCAATTTCTTGATCCGCTCATCGTTGTCGTATAGCGCCTTTAATTCCTTGACGCTTTCGAGCGCTTTGTCGAGCGTCATGTCGGGCGCGAACGGGACCATTTTGGCCAGCTTATCGACCTCCGGCAGCGGCACCCCCTGGACCCGGCCGACATCGCGCAGTACGCCGCGGGCCGCCATCGTCCCAAAAGTGACGATCTGTGCCACGTGGTCCTTGCCGTATTTCTTGGTCACATAGTCGATCACTTCGCCGCGCCGTTCAAAACAAAAGTCAACGTCGATATCAGGCATCGAGATCCGTTCGATATTGAGAAAGCGTTCAAAGATCAAGCCGTATTTCAGCGGTTCGATATTCGTGATTCCCAGAGCGTACGAAACGATACTGCCGGCCGCCGATCCCCTGCCCGGCCCGACCTGGATGCCGTTATTTTTCGCCCAATTGATAAAATCGGAAACGATCAGGAAATAGGAAGCGTAATTCATCTTTTCGATCGTGTAAAGCTCGTACTTGACCCGATCGATTATCTCAGGCGGAAGGAGTGTCCCATATTTTTTCTTGATCCCATCCCAAACAAGTTTTTCTAAAAAAGATTCCGGCGTTTCACCGGACGGAACGGCAAAATCAGGCAAGTGCAAGACCCCAGTCTCCATTTCAAATTCGATCTTATCAGCAATTAGGGCCGTATTCTTGATCGCCTCCGGCAGGTCGTTAAAAAGCTGGGACATTTCCTCGCCGGACTTCAGGTAAAATTCTTCCGTATTAAACTTCATCCGCTTTTCTTCGGTCAGCAGAGTCCCGGTCTGGATACAAAGCAGGACGTCTTGGGCATACGCGTCTTCGCGGCGAACGCAGTGGACATCATTGGTCGCGACCAAGGGAATACCGGTTTTTTTGGAGAGTGCCACTAACCGCGGGCGGAGTTCCTTGAATTCCGGCAGTCCCAGGTCCATGATCTCCAGGTAATAATCTTCGCCAAAGACGCCGCGGTGCCACTCCGCCACCTGCTTTGCTTCAGCCAGCTTATCTTCCATCAGCAAAGCTTGAACGTGGCCGCCGGCACAGCCCGACATGGCGATTATCCCTTCATGGTATTTCTCGATCAGCTCCCGGTCGATCCGCGGCCGCGAATAAAAGCCTTCGATCGAAGCGAGCGACACCAGTTTGATCAGGTTTTTGTAGCCAGCCATATTCTTAGCCAATAACGTCAAATGGTAAGGGGAACGGTCCTCTTTGGTCTCTTTATCGAAGCGGGTGCGCGGCGCGACGTAGCATTCGCAGCCGATGATCGGTTTGATCCCCGCTTCTTTCGCTTTCAAGTAGAACTCAACCGCGGCATACATGTTGCCGTGGTCGGTCACGGCCAGTGACTTCATGCCAAGTTCTTTGGCCCGCTGCAGCAGGTCAGATATCCGGCAGGCGCCATCCAGCAGGCTGTATTCCGTGTGCGTATGAAGATGAACGAACTTATCGCGGTGAGGCATAGAAATTTATTATAACATATAACAAAGAAGGCCGTAATCATTTCTGATCACGGCCTGTCGTTTGCTAGCTAGTAAACGAAACTAAGTTCTTATCCGCCGATCCTAAACATCTTGGTCCCGCACTTCGGGCACTCACCCTTGGTCGCTTTCCTGCCGTTCTTTAAAGTAACAGCTTTAGCATCCTTCATTTCAGTTTTCTTTTTGCATTTTACGCAATAACCTTTAACTGCTTCTGCCATTTTCCACCTCCTTCTCAATCTTAGTGAATTCTACGTCGGGCCCTGCCAGCTGTCAAGCCAGGTCAGTAAAGTTTCTCCCCCGGCGGCTTGACCCTGATACCCAGCATGATGTTCCGATTCCCCTCATTTAGGAGATCGTCGCCTTGGAGCAGCATATCCAGGTAATCGCGCAGTTCGTATTCGTAACCAAGCCGGACCCGCGGCCAATTCGGCCGGGGATTATTAATATCATATATGTCCGCCAGCAGGGTCGCTTTGTTCGTCGGTGTCAGGATAATGCCGCCGCCCAATTGGCTGTTGATCACGCCGAGACGGAAACCAAAATCATCGGTCGTCTTATTGGTCAGCAAGAAATCAAGGACTCCCGGCGTCCGGGCCGGCCCTTCGCCAAAACCGATCCGATAGTATGTCCGTTCGCTCTGGACAATATCGACATCGCCCCGGACCGCATTTGCCCGGGTCCCAATATCAACCCCGCCGGACGCCCGCAGATTGATCTTGCCGACGCTATCAAAGAAACGGTTGGCCGAAGAGAGGGTCTTTTCTGTTTCATTCATCGTCCCTTTAACGTTCTGCTGGAACTTGGGATCGTTAACGATATCCATGATCCCCTTGTTGGTCTGGCGGAGTTCCGATGTCAGCTTATCAAGCTGTTCGGAAACTTTTTCGGCGGTATAAACAGTATTCATCAAAGCCGCCTGCAAACGCGGATTCTGCACGATCTGCCGGATGCTTTCAAAGATCAGTTTTGTTTCCTTGAGATTTTGCGAGCCAATATCGATAAAGTCGACAATGCCCGAAGTCCTGGTCCCGTAAATAATATCCGGTGATTGATAGACCGCTTCCGATGTCCCAGGTTTTACTTCTAGGTATTTCTGCCCGACCAAACCGTCATACGCGACCCGCAGGACAGAATCGGCCGGGAATTTTATATCCCGGCTGATCAACGAATAAACCATGATCTGCAGCGGTCCGGGATCGATCTTCATTACCTTACCAATGCGGAAACCGCGGTACCGGACCTCCGAGCCGATCGTTAGTCCTTCTACGCTGTCAAAAGAGCCGACCAGCTCGTAGCCAGACCGGACCAGAAAGATATCGGTCTTCCAGATCACGATCGCCCCCAACGCGATCAGCGCGACAATGGTCAAGATCCCGACTTTAGCGGTCGTTGATAAACCCATTTTACAGGCCTCCCGTGATAAATTTCTTGACGACCGGGTCGTTCGTCCGCTTCACGTCGTCCGGCCCCCCGATCTCGATCAGCTGCCCGTCACTTAACATCAATACTCTCTCGGCTACCCGGTAAACAGTCTGCAAGACATGCGTCACCAGGATCGAGGTCACTTTTAATTCCCGGCTCAATTTTATCATCAGATCTTCGATTGTAACAGAGGTAATCGGATCGAGGCCGGTCGTCGGCTCATCGTAAAGAATGATCTGAGGATCAAAAGCGAGCGCCCGGGCGATGCAAACCCGGCGCTGCATTCCGCCGGAAAGCTCGGAAGGCATTAGCTCCTCCGTCCCTTCCAAGTCAACCATTTTCAATTTTTTCCGGACGATCTGCCTGATCTCGCCCTCGCTCTTTTTTGTGTGCTGGTGCAGGGCAAAAGCCACATTTTCATAAACATTCATCGAATCAAACAGCGCCGAAGTCTGGAAGATCATCCCGACATTCTTCCGGAGCTCGATCAAACCCTCTTCGTTCAAGGCGGTAACATCCTTGTCACCCACCATGATCCGTCCGGCGGTCGGTTCATCAAGGCGGTTAATCAACTTTAACAGCGTGCTTTTACCGCAGCCGGACGGCCCGATCACCGCCAGCGACGAGCCGTCGGCGATCTCCAAGCTCACCTTTTCCAGGACTTTAAGTTCGCCAAAATATTTTGATAAGTTCGTTATTTTTATCATTTAAAGAAAAGTAATGACAGGAAATAATTCACGATGAACAAAGCGATCAGGGTCGTGACAACCGATGAAGTGGTCGCTTCACCCACCCCTTTGGCCCCGCCTTTCGTGTGCAGACCCTTATAGCAAGCAATGATCGCGATGATCATTCCAAAGACGGCGGTCTTGATCAAACCGCCGTAAACATCCCAGAGGACCAGCAATCCCTGGGCGTTTTCCATATATTCGACCGGATTGATCTTCCCGATGTAAGTCGCGACTAAATAACCGCCCCAAAAACCAGTGATGATCGTTAGAACCGTCAAGAGCGGCAGAACAATGATCGTCGCCAGAAAACGGGGAATAACCAGATAGCGGACCGGGCTGACGCCAAGCGCCTTGATCGCGTCGATCTGCTCCGTCACCCTCATGGTGCCAAGTTCGGCCGTGATCGCCGCCGCCACCCGCGCCGCCACCACGATCCCGGTGAT
>JAQVPA010000065.1 GCA_028702315.1 Candidatus Margulisiibacteriota bacterium | reverse complement strand
ACCACACCCTTTATCTTCTCCCAAGTCATAATAGATTTCGGAACACGGCCCGCACGGGCCGGTCGGGCCAGCCGCCCAAAAGTTGTTCTCCTCGTCCAGACGGAAGATTATTTCTTTAGGCAGGCCGATATCCTTGTGCCAGATGTCATAGGCCTCATCGTCTTTTTCGTAAACGGCGATCTTCAGCTTGGTCACCGGGATCTTAAATTCCTTGGTCAGCAGTTCCCAGGCAAATTGGATCGCTTCTTTTTTAAAATAATCGCCGAATGAGAAGTTGCCGAGCATTTCGAAGAAAGTATGGTGGCGCGGCGTCGTCCCGACTCGCTCGATGTCGATCGTCCGGACGCATTTCTGGACGGTCGTCGCCCGTTTGCACGCCGGTTTTTCTTGCCCCAGGAAGATCGGTTTGAACTGCAGCATCCCGGCCAAGGTCAGCAAAACTGTCGGATCGGTCGGGACCAGTGGCGATCCCGGCAGGACCTTGTGTCCCTTGGCCTCAAAAAAGCTAAGATATTGTTTCCTGATGTCAGCACTTTTCATCGATTATTTTCCTAATCTGTTCCTGGATATCTTCAATCGTCGTTTTTTCCGTATCGATCATTTTTATCCGGTCCGGATTTTCCCTGGCGATCTCCAAATACTTTTCCCTGACCCGTCCGTGAAAATCAAGCACCTCTTTTTCAAAACGATCGACCGCCCCTTTCTGCGCGGCCCGCTTTAAGCCAACTTGCGGCGGCACATCTAATAAGATCGTCAAATCAGGCACCAACCCTTTTGCCGAAACCATGTTTAGGTAACGAACCAGGTCTTCGGGTAGCTGCCGCCCGCCGATCTGGTAAGCGATCGTCGAATCGATAAAACGATCGGAAATGACTATTTTCCCTTCTTTCAGCGCCGGCAAAATGATCTTGGCAACATGCTCCGAACGATCCGCCGCGAACAAGTAAACCTCGGTTGTCCTGTCCAGCACGCTGCGGGGATCAAGCAACAGGTCACGGATATTCTTGCCGATCTGCGTCCCGCCTGGCTCACGGGTCAACAAGACCCGCTCACCCCGGCCTTCCAGGTAAGTTTTTAATCTGGTTGAATGGGTTGATTTGCCGCAACCCTCCGGCCCTTCAAAAGTAATGAACATCTTATTTTGCCCCCAAGCTAACGCCGACCGCGAATTCATTGCGCATCGAGCGATACGTCGCTTCTAAATTATAACAATGTAATTTAAAAAATAAAGAGTAATCAATGTCTTCCGGCGACCAATTATCGACATAATAGGAAGCGGCAATTTTTGCCCCGGTCTCCCCGATCATAAATTTTGCTTCCGGTCGGAGCCGGTCGGCGGCGCGAAAACGGTACAGCTCATAATTGAACGGGCTTTGGCCTTTGATAAAAAAGTAATGCTGGTAACCAAGCCCGAGAAAGAGATTGGCGGAACACGTTTTTGACAAGGTCAGTTCAGCCGACGGTTTGATCCAATGCGTGCCATTGGAATAATAAAGCGCGAACAGATCAAGCGCGGGCACAAACGTCCCAACCGCCGTTTCCGGCAATTCGCCGTACAATCGCAGATCACCACCGCCGCGAGCCAGCCGAATGTTCCCTTCTTCATCCACGATCCCCGCCGAAACCGCGAAATCATACTTCACTTCTTTCCTCAATATTTCACCGCTACGCGAACGAAGCGTTATATCCGGGGTAAGGCTGACATGCTGGTAATTGATCCGTTCTTTTGAAGAAAGCGTCATTTCTAATTCGTATTGGCGCATCCGGGGTAAAGTAAAAAGATCAAAACTATCTTTACCAGAAGACGCCACCTCTCCGCCAAACTGGACCAAGTGGGTTATGCCGCCAAAAGTCTGATCTTTACCGTTCCAGTTGAGTCGGAGATCACCCTTGTTCCAGTTATTGATTATGTAATTCGCCGTCCCACCAACCTGCAATCCTTTATTTGCCATATAACCAAGCGTATAAGTTCCGGACAACTCCCGCCGCAAATGCCAAGCCAGAGTTTCCGTAATATAACCGCCATCATCGCTGTTAGACCCAATGGCAGGGAACGGAGGAAGATTTTTTTGCCGGTTCGCTTCAGCGCGAAAATCATAGATATAGGTTGGCATCGGAACAACCGGAATATTGCCCAGCCAGAAATAGCCCCAATAAGCGACTAACCAGCCATATTCGGGGTAAAGGATTATGTCGGAAGCGGTCACCTTATAATGTGGAACCGGCTCAATGTCGCAAGTCGTAAAGCTGGCGGTCTTGATCTGGAATTCTTCCAAGTTGAAACTTAACCGACCACCCCCCAACCGGACAGTGCGATAATAAAAACCACTGTTGGTCGCCACGCCCGACCGCTCCTTAATCGCGTAATCCAGCGTTTCCCCTTCGATCGATAACCCCTGGTAATGGAGAATAAAACCTTGATCGGCATAAATCGTCTCGGCTGAAGTGTTATAAATCAAATGATTCCCCTGTATCGTAAAATTTTTATAGACAACTTCAACCGACCCCTCCGCTTCGATCTGCTGTTTTTCTTTCTCAACCGAAACTTTTTCAGCCTCAATCGTCAGGTCTTTGATCTGCGCAGAAACAGGCAAAATTAAAAAAGCAAAATTAAAAATTAAAAATAAAGGCAGGGCTATTATAAAAAAAATATGCCGAAGGCATACATATATTTTGCATTTTGCATTTTGCATTTTTAATTAATCAAATGACTTCTTCATAACGCGTTTCTTTGCTGCTGAATTTAGCTATTTCTTTACGGAAAACCAGTTCAACCGTGCCGATCGGACCGTTACGTTGTTTCGCGATTATGATCTCGGCAATATTACCGCGTTCGGTCTGCGGATTATAATAATCCTCGCGGTGGATAAACATCACCAAGTCGGCAGTCTGCTCAATCTCGCCCGATTCGCGCAGGTCGGAAAGCATCGGGATCTTATTCGGCCGCTGTTCTACCGCCCGGGAAAGCTGGGAAAGCGCGAGTACCGGCACGTCAAGTTCTCGGGCCAAGGTCTTTAAAGAGCGGGCAATATCGGATATTTCCTGGACGCGGTTCTCCGCCCGCGCCTTGCCGCGCATCAGCTGGAGGTAATCGACGATCACCAGGCCGAGCCCTTTTTCGATCTTGAGCCGCCTGGCCTTCGCCCTGATCTCCGTGGCGGTGATCGAAGCTGAATCATCGATATAAAGCGAAGCTTCAGACAGGCGGCCGAGGGCGCGGGTCAGCTTTTTCCAGCCGGTATCGGACAAGCTGGCGGTCTTGAGACGTTGGGCATCAACTTCCGCTTCGGAACAAAGCATCCTTTGCGCCAGTTGTTCCTTGCTCATTTCCAGCGAGAAGATCGCCACCGGGATCTTATGCCTGATCGAAACTTCCTGGGCAATGTTGAGGGCAAAAGCGGTCTTCCCGACCGACGGGCGGGCGGCGATGATGATCAGGTCGGAATTCTGGAAACCGGCGGTTAACTGATCAAGGTCATGGAAGCCGGTCGGTGTCCCGGTGATCGATTCTTTTTTGCCGTACAGCGCGTCGATCTTGTCGAGGACTTTTTTAATGACCGAATCGATCTTGGTAAAACCTTCGCGCGCCCGGTTCAGCGCGATATTAAAGATCGATTTTTCCGCGTCATCAAGCGTCGCGTCAACATCATCCGGGTTGGAAAAACCGTCCGAAACTATTTTTGTCCCGGCTTCGATCATCCGCCGGAGGATCGCTTTTTCTTCGACGATCTTGGCGTAATATTCGACGTTGGCGGCGGTGGGAACTGAATTAAGGAGGTCGGCCACGTAGACCGAACCGCCAACCGCGTCCAGCTTACCTGCTTTCCGTAAAGTCTCCGTGACGGTGACCAAGTCGATCGGTTCGCCCCGATCGAACAGTTCAATCGCCGCCTCATAAATAAAGCGGTGGGCATCACGGTAAAAACTATCGGGCCCCAATAACTCGATCGCCCGGACAACGGCGTTCTTATCGAGCAAGATGGAGCCGATCACTGACTGTTCGGCGGCAAGGTTCTGCGGGGGTAATCTCTCTTCAGGCATAGAAGTTAATTTTAGCTTACTTTTGACCCCGGGGCAATATCCCTTTCCACGGTAGTGCAAGTGAGTTGAGTCCGGTCTTCGTTGTGGGCGCAGAGTACCATTCCCCGGCTTTCCACCCCGCGGATCGTCCGCGGTTCCAGGTTGGCTAATATCAACACTTTCTTCCCGACCAGCTGGTCGATCGGGTAATATGGCTTGATCCCGGCCACAAGCTGCCGCTCCTCTTCGCCTAAACTTACTGTTAACTTATAGAGCTTGTCAGCTCCTTCGATCTCTTCAGCGGCCTTAATTTCAGCCACTCTGATATCCATATTTTGAAAATCAGCAAAAGTGATATTATCCATACGTATTCCTCCAAATTGGAAGCCTGCGAATGAACTTCGCGGCTTCCAATTCCAGGAAACCGCGACGTTTAGTCGCAGGTTTCCAGCCTTTCCTTCACTTCATTTTAGCATAATGGTTGAAATTATTCAGACAAAGTCAGGAAATACTAACATGAGAGTTCAAAAAACGACATTTAACCAGGCAGCGACAAAGATAACGCAACTTGCTTTAGCCAGCGCGCTGAAACAAACAAGAGGAGAAGGTTGCCTGCTAATCATTGATGGCAATGTTGGTTCAGGAAAAACGGTGTTGGCCAGCGCGTTGCTCCAGGCCGCAACCGCCCTCCCAATAAAAATCGAATTGATCGAAAAGGATAGGATTATTACAACAGCCAACGATTTTCGTCAGCTATGGGAGCTCCAGTCTAAGGTTGCAAGGAGCCTCGCAAAAAACAATCTAACTATCGTTGAAGGGGCTGAGACCGCGGATATTCTTAACTTTGAGGACACCCTCAAACTATCCCTTTTTCTGGACACCTCGCTTCTGACCAGAACGACCAATATTGTTATGCGTTATTTCTCTGACAGTCGTAATATTTTTGCAATGACAAACGACTTAATAAATTCTCTGATTGGAGCTTTTGTGCATAAGCCAAATTGCGACCTGATCGTTGATTATGAGTTATTCTCATGGCAAAAAACAAGCAGACGACCTAGCCAGCAAATACTTCTCGACTTATTTACCACTTACCGCCCAAAGCCTGGATAGTTCGGGAATTTATATTGTCCCGAATAGAGTAAGATCGCAACCACAACTATTATAAATATTATTAAGACTAAAAAAGCTTGATTTTCCATTTAGCCTAAAACATGTTTCAGATATTTCCCGGTATAACTCCGATAATTATCGGCCACCTGTTCCGGCGTGCCGATCGCGACAATTTTGCCTCCTTCATCCCCACCCTCCGGCCCCAGGTCGATAATGTGGTCGGCGGTCTTGATCACATCAAGATTATGTTCGATGACAATGACCGAGTTGCCGGTGGAGACCAGTCGGTGCAGGACCACAAGCAATTTCTTAATGTCATCAAAGTGCAAGCCAGTCGTCGGTTCATCGAGCAGGTAAAGGGTTTTGCCGGTCGAACGTGACGCCAGTTCAGTCGCCAGCTTGATCCTTTGCGCTTCCCCACCCGATAAGGTGGTCGCCGACTGCCCTAACTTAACGTAACTTAGCCCGACATCTTTCAAGCTTTGCAGTTTGCGCTGAATCTGCGGAATATTCTCAAACAAGACGATCGCCTCTTCGATCGTCATATCCAGGACGTCAAAGATGCTTTTCCCTTTGTAATGGACTTCGAGCGTTTCCCGATTATAGCGCTTTCCTTTGCAAACATCGCAGTCGACATAGACATCCGGCAAAAAGTGCATTTCAATTTTAACTAAACCATCGCCCCCGCAAGCTTCGCAGCGTCCGCCTTTAACGTTGAAAGAGAACCGCCCGGCTTTGTATCCCCGCATCCTTGCTTCCTGCGTCATCGTGAAGAGATTGCGGATGTGGTCGAAAACCCCGGTATAAGTCGCCGGGTTGGAGCGCGGTGTCCGACCAATCGGCGTCTGGTCAATAATCACGACCTTATCAATGTTTTCCAGTCCCTCGATACTGTCATAAGCTCCGGCTTTTTCGATTGAGCGGTAAAACTTTTTCGCTAACGCTTTATAAAGGATATCGTTCACCAGCGAACTTTTCCCTGAACCAGAAACCCCGGTGATGCAGGTAAAATTGCCAAGCGGGAACTTAACAGTCAGGTTCTTCAAGTTATTGTGCTTTGCCCCGATTACTTTGAGATATTTGCCATTACCTTTTTTCCGTTCGACCGGCACATCGATCTTCGCCTTGCCGGAAAGGTATTTACCGGTAACCGATCTTTCTGATTCAACTAAATTTGAAACGCCGCCGGACGCGACAATATGGCCGCCGTGGCGCCCCGCCCCCGGCCCGATATCGACTAAAAAGTCGGCCGAACGCATCGTCTCTTCATCATGCTCGACTACAATGATCGTATTCCCTAAATCGCGCAAGCGAGTCAAAGTTTCGATCAATCGTTTATTATCCCGCTGGTGAAGGCCAATTGACGGCTCATCAAGGATATAAAGGACGCCGACCAGGCCAGAGCCGACCTGGGTAGCAAGCCTTGTACGCTGCGCTTCGCCGCCGGAAAGAGTTGAAGACTCGCGGCTAAGCGTCAAGTAATCGAGCCCGACATCGACCAGGAATTTCAATCTTGAGCGGATCTCTTTGATTATCTGCTTGGCAATGTGCTGTTCCCGTTCAGTCAGCTTCAATTCCACCAGAAAATCATTTATCTTTTTGATCGACATGGCTGACACATCGGCGATCGATTGCTCCGCGATCTTGACCGACAGACTTTCCGGTTTGAGCCGCTTCCCGCCGCACGTCTTGCACGGGATCGAGCTCATGTAGCGGTAAAGGTAATAGCGAACATTCTCCGACTTGGTATCATAATAGCGGCGGCGGAGATTACCGATCACTCCTTCGAATTCCCCCTCATGCTCCCAGTATCCTTTGACCATCGTCACCTTGAATTTGATCGGCTTTTTACTCCCGTACAAAATAACGTTCAACTGCTCTTTAGTCAGGTCCTTGATCGGGGTTGTAAGGTCAAAACCATAGGTATCACCGACCGATTCCAGTTTTTGCAGGTAGTATGAAGCTGCGTCGCCCCAGGGAGCGATCGCCCCTTCCGCCAGCGTTAAACTTTTATCCGGTATGACCAGGTCGGGATCGAACTCAAGCTTATCGCCAAGGCCGCTGCAGGAAGGACAAGCGCCGTACGGGCTGTTGAAAGAGAATATCCGGGGTGTTATCTCATCAAGCGATATCCCGCAATATGGACAGGAAAACTTTTCAGAGTAAATTTCGTCCTTGGCCTTCTTTCCCTCACCATGGGTGATGATTAATAAGCCATTGCCATAACGAAGCGCGGTCTCGACCGATTCGGTCAGACGCTTAAGGTTAGCAATCGTCACCGTTAATCTGTCGACGACAATTTCAATGTCATGTTTGACCTTTTTATTCAAGGCCGGAACCTCGCTAACCTCATAAACCTTGCCGTCAACCCGGGCGCGGACAAAGCCATCCTTGGTAATATCCTCAAACAGGTTTTTATACTCCCCTTTCCGCCCCCTGATGAGCGGAGCCAGGACAGCGATCGGCTTGCCATCAAGCGCTTTGACGACCATGTCAACGATCTGCTGGGGTGTTTGCCGCTCAATCTTCCGGCCGCAGTTCGGGCAATAAGGGATCCCAATGTTGGCATAAAGAAGCCTTAAGTAATCGTATATTTCGGTCACGGTCCCAACCGTTGACCTGGGGTTACGTGATGGAGCTTTTTGGTCGATCGAGATCGCCGGCGACAGCCCGTCGATCGAATCGACATCGGGCTTCTGCATCTGTTCGAGAAACTGGCGGGCATAAGCGGAAAGAGACTCCACGTAGCGCCTCTGCCCTTCGGCATAGATCGTGTCAAAAGCGAGTGACGATTTGCCTGAGCCGGAGAGACCGGTAAAGACGATAAACTTATTACGCGGCAGCTCAAGGTCGATGTTCTTGAGGTTATGCTCGCGGGCCCCTTTGATGATTATCTTATCGGCGTTCATT
>JAQVPA010000064.1 GCA_028702315.1 Candidatus Margulisiibacteriota bacterium | reverse complement strand
AATAGTCCTTGATCTTTGCTTCCCTGCCGATCTTGACGTTCCAGCCGATGATCGCCGGCCCCAGTAATTTTGCTGAATGGTAAAACTTGGAATTATCCCCGATCCAAACGCGGCCCGTCCTGGCCCCATAGATCTTGACCGCAACTTCGCCTCGTAAGATCGCCTCATGCGCTTGCCGGTATTGTGACGGCTTACCGATATCGATCCAATAACGATCCGAAATATACCCGTAGATCGGGGCATTCTTTTCTAACAAGGAAGGGAAGAGTTGGCGCTCAAATGAATATTCCACTCCTTTGGGCACATCATTAAAGACTTTTGGATCAATGATGTATATTCCCGCGTTGATCGTATCGGTCGGGCCATGCGTGGAAAGAGTGGCCAGCTGTTCCCAGCTCGGTTTTTCGACGAACCGCGAAACTTTCCCTTCTTCATCCAGCAAGATGACCCCGTAAGCGGTCGGATCCTCTACCCTGGTCAGGGTCAAAGTGACCTTGGCCTTTTTCTTCTTGTGGTACTGGACAAGCTGGGAGATATTGATGTCGGTTAACGCATCACCGTTAAAAACGATCAGCGGGTCATCGTCAAAAAATTGTTCCGCATTCTTAACGGCGCCCGCCGTGCCAAGCGGCGCGGTTTCGATCGAATAATCGAGTTTGACCCCATATTTCCGGCCGTCGCCAAGTTCGGCCATGATCTTTTCCGACAGATAATGCAGGTTCAGGATTATTTCTTTGACCCCGTGTTGTTTGAGGAGTTCGATCTGGTGCACGATAAAAGCAACATTAGCGACCGGGACGATCGGCTTGGGCGTATTATAGGTCAAAGGACGAAGCCTTGTTCCCATTCCCCCCGCAATAATGACCGCCTTCATCGGCTCATTTCCTTCTTCAGCCGCGTGATGATCTCGACTGGGGTAGGATCAATTCCCTGGAGAACCGCCAGGTAGACACTGACGAGGTCGGCAAACAAGATCAGCGAAAAGAGCTTAGCGACCTGGGAGCGGCCTTGCGCCGCGATCTCGATCGCACCGATCTGGCGGCTAACCAGTGATTTAGTGATCTCGATCCGCTTTTTTATCCGCTCATTATCGGCTTCATCCCGCAAGACCAGCAGGGCAAAATTATTCGTTTCCTTTTTTAGCAAGGATATGTTTACTATCTCATTGTGGTCGAGTTCGGGAAAAACGTTCGCGACTGCCGTCATTTTACTGTTTTCGTTCAATTGGGTTTTAAAACGATACGCAACACTGCCGGTCGTGCCGGAGGCGCCAAAAATGAACGGAACCCGGCCGACGATTTTTTTCGCCAATTGCTTGGCCGGATTGACCCGAGCCGCCCGGGCCAAACCCCATTCATCGCGCAGCTTGGTCAATAAGGTAACCGCTTCGTTTATTTCTCCGTCAAGCAGCGGCCCGATCCCGGTTTTACCTAAACAGAGGAGCAGTGGAGTCAATAGGTATGGCAAAGCGGCGCGCGGTTGCAAGCCGGTGGGGATTAAAATCAGCGGGTACTTTTGGCTTTCCGCTAATTCTTTTAATTTACCGCCGGAAGTTATGCAGATAACTTTGGCCTTTTTATTGGCCGCTTCTTTGGCCGCCTGCAAAGTTTCTTCCGTGTTCCCCGAGTACGACATGGCGAAAAACAAGGAATCCTGGCCGACGCCGCCCGGCAGGGAATAATTGCGGACGGTTGTTATCGGCGCGGCCGCCTGGCGGTAAAAAATATCGGCGGCGATGTCGCCGGCAATCGCCGACCCCCCCATCCCAGCCACAATAACCTGGCGGCAGTTGTTTATTTTAGGAAGATTCACGCCAGCCGCAAACCGCTCCGCCTGGGCGATCATTTCCGGCATCTGAGCGACGACCGCCAGCATGCCGCTCCGGTCTATTTTCTTAAATTCGACTTCGTTATCTAAGATCTCAATTTTTGGCACTGAGCTGCTCCTTCAGCACTTTGATCGCCCGCTGCAGTTGGAGATCCTTCGCTTCATCAGGCAATTCTGATTCGAGTTCCGCTTCAGCTTCATTGGTCGGAATAGCCACAACCACTTCCGCGGATATCCCCCGCTTGGTAATATCTTCGCCATCCGGCGTCAAATATTTGGCGATCGTTACCAGGACAGCGGAGCCGTCATTTAACTGGCGGACGTTCTGGACCGAGGCCTTACCGAACGTATGCATGCCGACCAGCGTGGCAACCTTATTGTCACGCAGGGCGCCGGCCAGGATCTCCGAAGCGGAAGCCGAGCCTTCGTTGATCAACAAGATTACCGGTTTGTGCCAGACAACGCGCCCGGTCGAAGGGATTTGTTCCCGCCGGCCTTCGCGGTCAACCGTCTGAACGATCAGCCCGCGAGGAATGAACATACTGCCAATATCGATCGCGTTTTGCAGCAGGCCGCCGCCGTTGCCGCGGACATCAATGATCAGTCCGTCCGAATCCCGCGATTCCCGCAGCGCTTTTTCAAAGTCCCGGGAAGCGTTTAAATTTTCAAATGTATTTAATTTTATATAGGAAAGACTGCCATTTAATGTTTTTCTAACCACGCTTTTAATGACGATTTTTTCCCTGACGATCTCAAAATCTTTGGTCTCTTTCCAGCCCTTCCGTAAAACCGATAGTTTCACCTTCGATCCTTGCGGTCCGCGGATCAAACTGACGGCCTCTTCGATCGACATGTCCTTGGTATTCTTTTCATCTATTTTGAGAATGGCGTCACCCGACCTTAGCCCTTTTTTCTTGGCCGGGGTGTCTTCGATCGGCGAAATGCAGGTCAAGACCTTATCCTTGATCCCAATATATATCCCAATCCCCGAATAACTCCCGGTCATTCTCATCTTCATTTCTTTATATGCTTTTGGCTCCATAAAACGAGTATAAGGATCGTCAAGGGCTTCCAGCATCCCTTTGATCGAACCATAAACCAGTTTTTGGTCGTCAAGGTCTTTCTCCACATAATCGTTCTTCACTATGTCCAAGACCTGCAAATATGTTTCCAGCCGCCGCTCAAGGTCGCCCTGAGCAACCACCCGGCCAACACCAAAAGAAGTAACAATGATCAGCAGCAGAATCAATCCGCCGGGAATTCTAAACTTACCAAAATTCAACATTTAATTCTTTCCCCCTTTACTTCGGCAAATAAGACATCGGATTAACCGGTTTACCATTCTTTCTTACTTCAAAATGCAGGTGCGGGCCGGTCGAGTAGCCGGTGCTCCCGACCAAACCGATCGTCTGTCCTTTCGCGACCGTCGAACCGACCGACGGGTACAAACGGGACATATGGGCATAGACGGTCGCTCTCCCTTTGCCATGGTCAATAACGATCGCTTTCCCATACCCGTCCCACCAGCCGGCAAAAATAACTTCACCTGAATCGGCCGCAAATATTGGCGAGCCGTAAGGCGCGGCAACATCAACGCCTGTATGTCTGCCCTGCAGGCGATGGCGCGCCCCGTAGCGCAAAGTAATTCGCCCTTGCAGCGGCCAAATAAAAGCTCCGGTGCCGCTCGCTTTGATGCCCGCCCTTGACCTTTCGGCTACTTTCTTCTGGATCAAGACTTCAAGTTCGCGCGAGCTTTTTTCCAGCTCAGCGATCTTGTTCTCATACTCCTGCTGGCGCTCTTTCAGACCTTCGTAAGCCTTCTTTTTCTCTTCCGCCTGTTCAGCAATTTTTTGCTTCTGTTCCGCGATCACCTGGGCCAGTTCCTTGATCTCCGCTGTCCGTTCATGCAAGACCCGTCTGACCGTCTTGGCTGTTTGGACCTCGGCTTGAACACCCCTGATCAGTCGGGCGTCCCGCGTGACAATCTTTTCAAAATAATACAACCGGCTCAAAAAATCGGACATCGAGCTTGAACCAAGCAATAGGTCAAGGTAACTAACCCGGCCGTTCTTGAAAGCTTCCTTGATCCGCCGCTCAAAAACAGTCGATTTTTTTTCCAGCGCTGCTTCGTTCTTTTTTAATTCAACCGTCAATGCGCCGATCTTGGCCGTGTTTTCCTGGACTTTTTCTTTTGCCCGGTTAAGTTTCTTATTCGCCTGTCTAAGTTCTTTGGTGATGACCACCAGCTTGCCTAGGACTTCTTGCTGCTGCTGCTTAGTCTCTTTCAGCTTGGTCTGGCTCTGTTCCAGCTCCTGCTGAATTAACTGCAGCTTTTCCTTCTCACTGACGTTCTCCGCCACGGCCGCCCCAACCAAGAGCAAAGCCAGCAGCAATGTACTAATTGCCCTCATGAATGACTGAATAATAACACAATTGGGGGGCTGACTCAACCTAACCGAAAAACGCTTTTTTCCTTTTTTCCCGATGAAAAGTCACGGCAAAGCGGTGCGCTTCGTCGCGGATCCGCTGCAGCAATTTTAAAGCGGCCGAATAGCGTTCCAGCCGGATAGGTTTGGGCTGGTCGGGTAAATAGACCAACTCCTCCTTCTTGGCTAAACCGATCAGCGGGATTCCCTTTATCTTGGCTTCACTGAGCGCCTGCCCGGCAAAACTGACCTGAGCCGCTCCGCCATCGACCATCACCAGGTCGGGCTTGTCCATTTTTGTCGACAGTGAGCCCGCGTAGCGTCTTTTGACCGCTTCATAGATCGCCATGACATCATTCGGCTTTCCTTTTACGCTCTGGATCTTAAAGCGACGATAATCCCGCCGCAGCGGCGCGCCGCCCAAAAAAACGACCATTGAAGCAACGATGTTCGAGCCTTGGATATTGGAAACATCAAAACATTCGATCCGCATTGGGAAGGCGGGCAATTTTAACCCTTTCTGCAGTTCCGTTAACTCGGAGAGCCCGAGTGGCGCTGGCGTTTTTGCCAGGTCGGCCTTCCCTTCCAGCATTTTTTCCAGCAGCTTAATGCTGTCGCGGAAGTAGGCCGCCCGCTCGTAATCTTTATCTTTTGACGCCTTCTCCATTTCACTTTTCAGCTGGCCGATCGCCTGGGCCATTTTCCCTTCGAGCAGCAGCTTGATGCCGGCGACCAGCTGATGGTAGTTCTCGGTCGAAATATTACCAACACAGGGAGCGGAACAAGCGCCGATCCGGGCGTATAAACAGGGTTGTTCCCTATTTTTAAGCGGGGATTCCTTGCACCAGCGGATCGGGAAGAGTTTTTTGACCAGCCGGACGATCGCCCGAACCATCCCCCCCTGGTAACGCCCATAGTAAAGCGCGCCGTCATTTTCTTTCCGTCTGACCAAAAAAAGACGGGGCCATTTTTCATTGATCGTCAGCTTTAAGAAAGGGTAAGCCTTGTCGTCTTTTAGGGCAATGTTGTAACGGGGTTTATATTTCTTGACTAGTTTATCTTCGAGAATCAAGGCGTCCAATTCTGAGGCGGTGACAATATAGTCGATGTCGCGTAATTTCGAGACCAGAATCGAGGTTTTCAGGTCGCCATTTTTCTGGAAGTATGAGGCGACCCGCTGGCGGAGGACGCGTGCTTTGCCGACGTAAATAATCTCGCCCGCTCGGCCTTTAAAGAGGTAAACGCCCGGTTTGGCGGGTAAGGTTTTTAGCTTCTCCTGAAGAGAGCTCATGCGGTTACTTGGAGGCGATCTTTAATTTTACTGTGCCGCTGATATCCTGAAACAGTTTAACCGCGACAGAATATTCACCGATCGCTTTCAGCGGGGCGTGCAGTTCGATTTTTCGCTTATCAAGGTCGATCCCAAGATCTTTCTTGACCGCGGCGGCAATATCCGCCGCTGTAACCGAGCCAAAAAGCTTCCCGCCTTCGCCAACATCGGCCAGGACGGTCACTTCGGTCGCCGCAACCTTGTCGGCCAGTTCTTTCATTTCCGCCCTTTTCTTCTCGACCTCAGCCTGCTTCTTCTCTTTCCGTTTGGCACAGGCGGCGATCGCTTGCGGCGTGGCAATAACAGCTTGCTTGCGCGGCAGGAGAAAATTTCTGGCGAAACCGTCGGAAACGTTCTCTACCCTGTCATCTTCAAGGATGATTACTTTCATTTTTAGTCCACCACGTACGGCACAAGGCCGATCTGCCGGGCGCGCTTGATCGCGATGGCAACCATCCGCTGGTGCTCAGCGCAGCAGCCGGACATCCGGCGCGGGGCGATCTTGCCGCGATCGGTCATGAACCGGCGGACAAATCCGATGTCTTTATAATCCAAACCTTTTTGGTCGATACAAAAGACGCACGGTTTCCTTTTTCTTTTTTTGTACGGATTCGTCTTTGGTTTTCTCGCTTCCCTTGTCATCTTTTCACCTCATTTAAAATGGGATCTCGTCTTCGCCCTGTTCCGCCGGCGCCGCTTCCCGGTGTGTTTCCGGGCCACCGTCTGAGCGCTTGCCTAACATCTGCATATTATCGGCCACCACCTCGGTCATGGTCCGCTTTTGCCCATCGCGGCCGTTAAAGCTACTGATCTGGAGCCGGCCTTCGATCGCTACCGGCCGCCCCTTCTTCAGGAACTCGCCGCAGATTTCAGCCAGCCGCCGCCAAGCAACAATATTAATGAAATCAACGTCCTGCCCGCCGCCATCTTCACTGTCCGAATTTTTTTTCTGGACCCGGTTGACCGCGATCGCAAACCTGGCGACCGGAATCCCCGACGGCGTGTAGCGTAGGTCTGGATCCCTGGTCAAATTCCCAATTAAAACCGCTTTGTTGTACATATTATTAAAAAGGCAACTCGCTTGCCAAGTCGGTATCTTCGACTATTTCTTCTGCCACCGGCGCGCTGGTTGCGGCCTTAGCGGCCGTTCCCGACTTTTTTTCCATTGGCTTAATGTCTTTAGCAATAATTTCCGTTACCCAGCGCCGCTGGCCGGACTGGTCGTCAAACGAGCGGTTCTGGATCCGGCCCTCAACAAGAACGATCCCGCCTTTTTTTAGAATGGGCGCGGAATCTTCAGCCAACTTGCGCCAAGCGATAACGTCAAAAACATCGGCGCCAGCGGAACCAAAGGGACGCTCGACGTTCAATTTAAATTTTGCGACTGGCAGGCCGCCAACCGTGACACGGCTCTCCGGGGCAGTGGCAATCTCCCCAACCAAGATTATCCTATTCAGGTTTGCCAAGCGGCTCCCCTTTGATCTCGCCAACGCTGACCGCGTCGAGCGGTTTGCCAGCGATCTCGCTCTTTTCCGAGGTTACGGTTTCGGCCGCGACAGCGCGGGAAAGGAAAGAACGAACAACGCTTTCGCTGACCTTTAAGAACGCTTTGACCTCACCCGGGACATTGGCTGGGCTTTTGAAGCGGACCAAAACATAAAAGCCCTGTTGCAGGGTTTTGGCCTTGCTCATAATAGAGGCAAGCCTTTTGGCCCCCCATTTTTCCACCCCTTCAACCTCGCCACCCCACCCTTTTATTTTTTCGCCAACTTTGGTTACAAAGTGGTCAATCTTATCCTCGCCCATTTTCGGATCGAATATCAGTATCAATTCATATTGGTTCATTTTTATAGTCACCTTTCCCTAAATTAGCGCACCAACGCTCCAAATCAAATACGTGAAATGAGCCCTTCAAGGTGCGGTTTTCGTTGATTATTATAGCACAAATCTGGCAAAAATCAAATTACCATGAAATTTACTCCTGCTCTAATCGAAGAAGACTCAAATGGTCCCGCCTGTTTATAAACACGCCTTATTAAGAACGATCGAGAAATCGATTAATATTGATCGGGTCAAAATCGAATTCCGGAGCCATGATGGCCGTGATCGGTACCCCGTCTCCGCCAAATTGCTCCTGGCCGATGCCGACCAGGGGAACAACGCGCTTCTGCTTGATAGTGTTTACAACCTCGCCCGCCAGGTCAACCCGGGCTTAACTCGTAAGCATCTCCTTTTTTTCGCTGACCCCCAACACCGCTTTGCCCTTTTCCGGCGCGAGCTCTGGTCCGCTTTCGCCCGGTACGCGCTGGTGGATCCGCCGGGGTTTTGCTCTATTCCCGAAGAGCTCTATCAAACAAAGAACATCGCCTTTGGTTATGACGGCAGTCCGAGCTGTGAAGCATGGCTCCGTTCAAGCCTGGATAAAGAACATCGGGTTATCGGTGTTCCTGGTTTTGAACCGGATTT
>JAQVPA010000063.1 GCA_028702315.1 Candidatus Margulisiibacteriota bacterium | reverse complement strand
TAGGGATGGTGCGACCTTACCGGGGAAAGCCGCACTTGCCCCGAGTTTATCGAGGGGCTAAAGTTGCCCAATATAAATAAATTCAAGGATAGGTTTTAGGCGATGATAGACGTCCCGCCAGGCTTCATCCATACGTTTTAATGTAATAGCGTCGCATTTTTCTCCTTTTTTCAATAAATAATTGGCTTTTGCGTGATTTTTTTGAAATGGCTCAAAAAAAACGGGCAAAACTCGCGCTTCGGGGCGCGCGCCGTCTGAATTATTTAATGTATTTTTTTTAAAAGCAATCCCAGGAGCTCTTTTCCCGCAGGCACCGTCAAACTTCCTTCTTTTCGCTAGTCAAAGAAGCCAGAGCCTTTTACTTTGTCTAAATATAAAAGGCTTCGCCTTTTATGCTCCAATTTCATTGGAGCGATGGCGGAAATAAATTGACTCAAACTGTATATATGTGTAGAATATTGATATGCGTCATAAGAAGGGTGTATTTAATCTAACCAAGGCTGCGGAAGAGCTGAAGGTTCCTCGACAAACTATTTATTACTGGATCAAAAAAGGTTGGATCAAGCCGAGGAGAGATTATAGGAATTATCCTGTTTTTACGGTGGCAGATTTGAACCGGATCATTAAGTGGATGAATACTCTCAAAGTATAATATTAGGAGGGGTGGCAGTCATGAAAGTTGCGATCTATACCAGAGTAAGTACCGAGGACCAAGCCAGAGAGGGGTATTCGCTCGAAGTTCAAAAAGAATATCTTACTAATTACGCGCGCCAAAATGATTATGAGATTTTCGATTTCTACGCGGACGAGGGGATTAGCGCCGGTACAACTGACCGCCCGGCGTTGCAACGATTGTTGAAAGACGCTAAAAACAAGAAGATTACTTTAGTGCTTGTTTATAAGATTGATCGATTTAGCCGCCGATTAAAGGACCTGCTTGAATTGGTCGATAAGCTGGAGGATTTTGGCGCGGGATTCAAATCTGCCACCGAGCCGTTTGATACGACTACTTCTGCCGGGAAATTAATGTTTCAACAATTAGGCAGTTTTGCTGAATTTGAACGAAATCGGCTTGCGGAACGAATTGTTCCGGGTATGTTAAAAAGTATTCAGAAGGGAAATTGGCATGGTGCTAGATATAGTCCTTTTGGCTATACATATACGAAAGGGACGGGCGTTCTTGAGTTAAATGAGTCCGAAGCAAAAGTCGTAAAGTTGATTTATAGAAAGTATCTTGCCGGTTGCAGTATCAATCAGATTGCGGATTATCTTAATAAGAGTAAACACGAGACCCGGGTAGCCAGATATTTTTATACCAAGCTTGTTCGGGATATCCTGCGCAACCGCGTTTATATTGGCCAGATCGTTTGGAATAAATATTGTTATGATAAAACCCAAAAAACTGGAAAAGGGTATAAGGCGGTCAAAAACGATCCTTCTAAAGTAATAATCGCTAAAGGACGGCACGAGCCGATCATCACCGAGGATGATTTCGAAAGGGTCCAAAAGTTAATTGAATTAAGAAAGACCCCTTTCAATAGGGCAAAACGCGGGATTTTTACTTTTAGCCGGTTAATGCACTGTTCAAAATGCAACTATCGTTTCTACGGGGTGACAAAGGTTGCCAATCATATCACTGGCTCGCAGGATCGCTGGTATCGTTGCGCGGGCCGCCAATTTCATTTTGTTAGATGCAATGCCAAGGGGATAAAAGAGAGTGTCATTGAGAATGTGATTTTGTCAGCAATTCAAAATATGCTGGACAGCGACCGGTTCCGGGATAACCAATGGTTATGGCCGACTGAATTAAAAAAGCTACCGGATTTTGACTTTTTTAACGCTGACCATTCCAGCGTTAAAAAAGCGCTTAAAGTTAATCAGGAAAAACAATTAAAGTTGACTGATCTCTGCCTGAATAATTTGATATCCGAGGACACTTTTAAAGAGAAAAATGAATCCCTTAGGAATGAAGAAACAGAATTGAGGGCCAAAAAAGCCGGCATCGAATTATTCTTATCCGAAAGGGAAAATTCCGCCATCTATTTAGACAAAGTAAAAGACTTTCTGGCTTCTTATGACAGCGAAAAGAAAGAGCTTGACGTTGCCGCGAAAAAAGACCTTTTGGGATTGCTTTTAAAAAATATTATTATAAAAAATTCAGACGGCGCGCGCCCCGAAGCGCGAGTTTTGCCCGTTTTTTTTGAGCCATTTCAAAAAAATCACGCAAAAGCCAATTATTTATTGAAAAAAGGAGAAAAATGCGACGCTATTACATTAAAACGTATGGATGCCAGATGAATGTTGCCGATTCTGCCCGCCTTAAGGCGGTGCTAGAATCGGCAGGTTATCAGGAAATTAGGGAATCAGGATTTGGAGACTCGGATATTAGGGGATTAGGGGAAGCAGACCTGATCCTTGTTAACACCTGCGTCGTCCGCCAAAACGCCGAAGATCGGGCGGCTTGGTTTATTCAATCGCTTAAAGGCCAGAAAAAACAGAATCCAAACCTTAAGATCGGTCTCTGCGGTTGCATGGTCCCCGAGCCGGAACGGAACCTCAAAAAACAATTTCCCCACGTCGACTTTTTCATCCCGCCAAACTCGCCAGACGTGCTTAAGCAATACCTGGCTCAAAATACGAAATCCGAATCTCGAAATCCTAAACAAATTCGAAATTCGAATTTAGAAATTGTTTCGGATTTAGGATTTCGCGCTTCGAATTTTGTAACTATCATGACTGGCTGCGACAACTATTGCTCATACTGTGTTGTTCCATATGTTCGTGGGCGGGAAACATCCAGGCCGATGGACGAAATATTGGAGGAGATCAAGGCATCAAGGGATCAAGGGGGCAAGGAGATCACGCTTCTCGGCCAAAACGTCAATTCCTATAAGCCAGGCTTTGCGAATTTATTGATAGCGATACAACAATTAGTCATTAGTCATTCGTCATTAGTCATTAATTTTATGACTTCTCACCCCAAAGACATGAGTGACGAAATAATCGCTACCGTGGCCGAACTCCCTTACGTGGCCAAAGACTTCCACCTGCCGCTCCAGTCAGGCGACGATGAAATACTCAAGAAGATGAACCGTGGTTATACGATCGAATATTTTCTCGGCCGGGTGGCAAAGATCCGTTCCCTGATGCCGGAGGCGAGGATCTCGACCGACCTGATGGTTGGCTTCCCGGGAGAAACGGAGGTGCAATTCGAGAACTCGATCAAATTGCTGAAAACGGTCAGCTTTACCCAAGTCAACATGTTTGCCTATTCTCCCCGGCCACAAACCGCCGCCGCCAAAATGCCGGGCCAACTGCCCGAAGAAGTTAAACAAGAGAGATTGCAGAAATTAATCGAGACCAATCGCTTGCTTCTCGCCAGCTCTTAATATGATATAATAACCGCGTAAGGGGAGGAGAAAAAATAATGGCAAATTCTGAACTGCGTATTTTCCACGGGACTTCTCATCCGGAGCTTGGTGAAAAGATCGTCAAACACCTCGGCCTGCAGGACGGCAAGATCAAGATCTCCAGCTTTTCGGGCGGCGAAATTTACACTAGGATACTGGAGAACATCCGCGGCCAGCATTGCGTTATTATCCAGACCTGCGCGGCCAACGTTAATGATAATCTGATGGAACTCTTTATTATCATTGACGCGATGAAGCGGGCGTCGGCCCAGAGCGTTTCTGCCGTCATTCCTCACTTCGGTTACGCCAGACAGGACAGAAAAGCTGCTTCGCGGGAGCCGATCTCGGCCAGGTTAGTTGCCAATTTATTGGAAGAAGCCGGGGCCGACCGGATCGTAACGATGGACCTCCATTCCGACCAGATCCAGGGATTCTTCAATATTCCAGTAGATACGCTGACCGCCCTGCCGATCCTGGCTAATTACATTAAAGATAAGAATATGAAAGACCTGGTTGTGGTCGCTCCCGATACCGGCCGGGCCAAGGTGGCCAAGAAACTGGCCGACCGCCTAGGCGCCCAGCTGGCGATCCTCCATAAAGTCCGCGCTGAGCACCATAAGTCAGAAGTTACGCATGTGGTTGGCGATGTCAAAGGGAAAACCGTTGTTATTACCGATGATATGATCGATACCGCCGGGACAATAACCAGTGGGATGGGGGCGCTCCGGGCGGCGGGTTGCAACAAAGAATCCTATGTTGTCGCGACCCACGGGATATTTTCCGGGCAGGCGGTCGAAAGAATGACCAAGGCCGGTTTTACCGAGGTCGTAGTCACCGATTCGATCCCGATCCCGAAAGAAAAACAATTTAAAGGCTTAAAGATTTTGTCATCGGCCGAACTTTTGGCCGAGGCGATCAGGAGAAATTATGAAAACCAATCGATCACCTCACTCTTCGATTAAGATCGGCATCCTCGGTCTGGGCACGGTCGGATCAGCGGTTGCCAAAGTGATCACAAAGCGGCCTGAGCTTGGCATCAAAGTTAAAATGGGGTGCGACCTGCGCCGCGTCAATGTCCCTTGTCCCTTGACCCATGACCCTTGGCGCTTAATTAACGATCCGGAAATTCAAATTATTGTGGAAACAATGGGTGGGGTTAATCCGGCCAAGCAATATGTTCTGGCCGCGCTCAAAGCGGGCAAACATGTTGTTACTTCCAATAAGGAACTGATCGCCCGGCATATGGCCGAGCTCATGGCCGCGGCAAAACGGCACGGAGTTTTTGTTTTGTTTGAAGGGGCGGTCGGTGGCGGGATCCCAATCCTTAATACTTTACGTGATAATCTTTTCGTCAACCGGATCGATGAAGTCTACGGCATTGTCAATGGGACAACGAATTATATTCTTTCTAAAATGACGGCTGAAGGAAAAGAATTTGACGCGGTTTTGAAGGAAGCGCAGAAGCTCGGTTATGCCGAAGCTAATCCCAAAGCGGATATTGAGGGATATGACGCTTCTTACAAGGCAGCGATCCTGGCCTCGGTTGCCTTTGGTGCTAACGTTAAATGGGCGGATGTCTATCGGGAGGGGATCGAGAAGATAGTGGCTGAGGATATTGCTTATGCGAGTGAGATTGGCTACGTCATTAAATTGCTTGCTATTGTCAAGCGCGGCAATGGCAAGATCGATGTCCGCGTCCATCCGGCGCTGGTTTCCAAATCCCATCCTTTGGCTAACGTTACCGCGAACTTCAACGCTATCTACGTCAAAGGATCACCGGTCGGCGAGCTGATGTTCTATGGGCAGGGAGCAGGGGGTGGCCCGACTTCTTCGGCGGTTGTTTCCGATGTTGCTTCGATCGCCGGGCTGATCAGCTGCTGCGAGGAAACTTGCCAATGTTCCGGTAATGTCCGGTCGTTGCCCAGTGTTAAGGTCAGTCCGATCACGGAGATCGAGAACCGTTATTACATCCGGATGGAAGCTGCCGACCGCCATGGAGTGCTGGCAGGCATTGCCAAAGCTTTTGCCGATAAAAAAGTAAGCAATGCCGCGGTTAATCAGAAAGAGACAAGGGGCAGCACGGCAACGATCGTCATTCTAGTGCATAAAGTGGCGGAGAAAAATCTAGTTGCGGCACTTCGCGCGGTCAAAAGGCTTTCCGTTGTCAGAAAAATCTCGAACGTTCTTCGAATATTGTAATTAAGTCCGGTGGGTGACGTCGAGGTTTAGCTTCTTCAGCGCTTCCTCGGTCCCGATCAGCACCATCAGGTCATCTTTTTCCACGATCGTGCTCCAGGACGGGATAACCAAGTTCTCTTTTCCCCGCCTGATAGCCACGACGGTTACGTTATGACGATTGCGCAAATCCAGATTGGCAAGCGACTGCCCAACCCAGGTCGGCAGCGGTTTGGTGCCGAGCAGGGTAATATTGGCGCCTAGATCGAGATAATCGAGCACCCCCTGGCTGGTCAGCCGGTTGGCCAGCTTGATCGCCGTATCTTGTTCGGGATAAATGATCTCGTTAATGCCGATCTTCTGCAGAATCTGGCCGTGGACGGTGTTATGCGCCTTGGCTACAATCATGGGGACGCCTAGGCTTTTGCAGACCTGGGCAGCTATGATATTGCTTTCCATGTTGGCGCTTTCTGCCAGCACCACGACGTCGCAATCGGCAACCCCCGCTTCTTTGAGCGCTAGTTCATCAGAGATATCACCCACAAAAGCATGTGTGACCTGGTCCTTGATCCCCTGGATCACCGTTTCGTCCTTATCGATCACGATCACTTCCTGGCCTTTAAAATAAAGCTCCCGGGCCACTTTACTGCCAAACCTTCCCAACCCCAGAATCGCAAATTGCTTTTTCATTTCTCCTCCTCCAATACTTTAATGACCAGCTTCCCAACCCTAGAACATTAACCGATGGATATCCCTTCCTTGGGCGGTTCGGTCCGCGCTTCTTTCTGCCCCATGCTAAGTGCCAGGAGCAGGGTAAGCGGCCCGACTCGTCCGATGAACATAACGGTCATAATTATCATTTTACCAAGAGAACTAAGGCTTGGGGTAATCCCCATGGAGAGGCCGACCGTGCCAAAAGCGGAAAAGACCTCAAAGGCGGCTGCCATCACCCCAAAATGTTCGGTGTTGTTGAGGGTAAAGACAGCGATTGTGACGACCGCCAAGGCCAAAAAAGCAATTGTAACCGAACGGCGGACCGTTTCAACCGGCACCCGACGGTTGAACATGATCGTATCCCGCATTCCTTTCAAGGTCGCCCTGATCGTAGCAATGATGACCGCAAAGGTCGTGGTTTTGATACCGCCGCCTGTTCCCCCCGGGCTGGCGCCAATGAACATCAGGAACATCGTGAATAACAAGGTCGCCGGCAGCATTTGGCTGATATCGACCGTATTGAAACCGGCCGTTCTTGGCGTCACTGCCTGGAAATAAGCGATCAAAACTTTGTGGTGAATGAAGTAGGGGCCGAGTGTTTTGGGGTTATTATATTCAAGCGCCAGAATAAAGGCCGTGCCGATGGCGATCAGCAGCAAGGTCATGGTGATGGCAACCTTGGAATGGAGCGACAGCCGCCGATGTTGCAAAATGTCGGCAAGGACCAGAAAACCGATGCCGCCGATAATGATCAATGTTGTTAAGGTCAAGTTAATGACCGGGTCGGTAACATAGGGCATCAGATTGGCAAAATTAGCAGGCAAAGCAAAACCGGCGTTATTAAAGGCCGAAATTGAGTGGAAGATCGCGTATAGGATCGCGTTGCCCAGCCCAAGTTCCGGTAACCAGCGGACAAACAGGAAAACCGCGCCGATTATTTCACAAAACAGGACGATACCGAAGATCTTGCGCAAGACCATGATCACGTCTCTTGATGAATAAACATTCAATGATTCCTGGATCGCGATCTTTTGCGAGATAAAGAGCTTATGCCGGAAGACGAGGACCATAAAAGTCGAGAAGGTCATGTAACCGAGCCCGCCGACCTGCATCAACAGCATAATCACGACCAGGCCAAAGAGCGAAAAATGCGTGCCAGTGTCAAGCGTGACCAGACCGGTCACGCAAGTAGCTGAATTAGAGGTGAAACAGGCGTCTAAAAAGTTAGTCGACACCCCTTTGGACGATGAGATTGGGAGGGATAGCAGCATCCCTCCTGTCAGGATAACAAGAAAAAAACTTACGGCAATAATTAGGTGCGGTCTTAGCCTGAACATACGGCGCTAATCTTATAACTAATGTAAAAATAAATCAAGCTGTGTGCTATAATTTGCGCATGAATAAGGAAGGCTCTCGGCTGGATGGCTATCGCCGGACCGCGGTGATCTTTGTCGCGATCGTTACGATGATCCTCTCTTTCTTGATCGTTCGCCCGTTCATGATCGCGATCCTCTCGGCGGCGGCACTGTCTTACATATTCTACCCGGTATATTTAAGTATTTTGAGATTTTTGCCTAAAAAAGTCAGGGCCAAAGAAATTGGCGCGATCGCGACTGTTTTGCTTATCATCCTGATAGTTTTGATCCCGGTCTCTTTTGTCACGGTCTTTCTTAGCCTTGAGCTGAAAAGCGGCTACCTTTTTCTGCAGCAGTTCCTTAGCTCGCCGCAAATTCCCCAGGTTAATTTGCCTTCTTTTCTTGGCCAATGGTCTGGATATCTGCCGCAGCTTAAAGAGGTGACCGCGGAGCTTATACCTTTGCCAAAGCTCAGTATATTTCCACGTAATACTTTTTCGAGAATATAAATTTTATCCTTTTCGGTTTTTGCTTTGCTATATTCTTTATAATTATCGTTGTTTAGAGCC
>JAQVPA010000062.1 GCA_028702315.1 Candidatus Margulisiibacteriota bacterium | reverse complement strand
AGTTTGCTCCGGATCTGGTCCATCTTGTCGCGAACATCGGCCGAAGCGGTATCAAGCTGCGAACCCCACTTAAAAGAAATAGTCACGCCGGAAATATTCTCTGAGCTGTCGGAGGTGATTTTATCAATGTTCGGGACGGTCGCGACCCCATCCTCGATCACCTTGCTGACTGTTGTTTCAATATCTTCCGCGCTCGCCCCCGGATAGGGGGTAACGATCGTTAAGGTCGGAATCTCGATGTTCGGCAGGAAATCAAGCGGCAGCCGGCCAAGGCCGTATAACCCCATAATTAGGACGACCGCAAAGATCGACAGGGTGAAGAGCGGCCGTTTGACGAAAAGAGAGATCATCGCTTATTTGGTCTCCTCGACTTTTGCCCCCGGTTTGACGACCCGCTGGCCAATGACGATCACTTTATCAGACGCAGCCAGGCCGCCCAACACCTCGACATTCTCATCCTGCTGCAGGCCAAGCTTGACAGGCTTTTTAACCGCCTGGCCGTTCTCCGCCACATAGACGAATTTTTCCTCTTCACCCAGGACAGCATCAAACGGAATAACCATAATGTTATAGTGCTTGGTCAGGATCAGGTCGATCTTGGCAAACATCCCCGGCTTGATCTTTTGGCCGGGATTGCGCATTTTAAATTCAATCTGGGTCGTCCGGCTAAGCGGATCGATGACCGGGCGGATATTATTGACTTGGCCGCTAAAGAGCCTGTCCGGATAAGCGTCGAGCCGGATCTCGGCCGGCGTTCCCCGGCGGACCAGTGAATAGACTTTTTCCGGAACATCGGCGTAGAGCTTGACCGTGTCAATGTCGTAAATAGTAAAGACCGGGCTCAGGGATCCTTGCATCCCGGTGATCTGCTCGCCAACCTTGACCAGCTGGGCACCGATCACTCCGGTGATCGGCGCGCGGACAACCATATCCTCATAAATATCGCTCTCCAGGGAAATGCCGCGGACAAAGGAAAGGAGCCGGTCCCCCTTATCGACATAGTCCCCTTCTTTAACATAAATCTCTTCGACCCGGCCGGCGGTCCGGGGACGGACATTAACTTCCGTATCGGCCTTGATATCCCCGGTCAGAGTGATCTTGTATTCAATATCGCCAATTCCCGGCTTCTGGATAACAACCGGGATCGGCCTTTCAGCTTCGGTCTTTTTAGCACTAGTGAGCCGGCCGATCACCCGGAACGCAGCCAAAGCCACGATCACGACCAAGATTACCAGTAAAATATTTTTCAGTTTCATTATTCGATCTCCTCCTTGCTCTGCATTATCGCTTGAGCCATGTTTTTTATGATCTTTAACAGGCCGCCGCGGTCGGCGTGAGACATCTTATCAAGGATCAGCCCCATATTCTTTTTTCTTCTTTCGGCCGCCTTTTTGAGTAATTCGGTCCCTTTGGCGGTCAGACAAACGCGGACTATCCGGCGATCGGCGGCATCGTCTTTCCTGATCACATAACCATGTTCGATCAGCCGGTCGGTCATGGGGGTCATGTTGCCCAGGGTCACGCTCAGCTCGTCAGCCAGATCAGTCATTTTCGGGTCCACTTTCAGGTGAATTAACTTTAAGACCATAAATTGCGGAAAAGTCAGGTTTAAACCGCTCAAATAAGCGGCGCCGGAGCGGTGAAAAGTCTGGGCCATCAGTTCCATCAAACTATCGAGTTCATTGAGGATCAATTCGTTAACGTTGCTTGACATAAAACACCTTACCTTTGTTTAACTACTTAATAATTTATCATATAAACTAATATATTGCAAGCCGACTCTGCCCATGTTTGCAAATTAGGTTGCCAACAAAAAGCCTGGTGGACGGCAGAAGGATAGACTAACCATCTAGCGGCTGATCAAAGCTGGATAACGTCTTTGCCCGGATTATCAAGCGCAATAAAAAGGAGCAGATAATTCCGTAGTTTTCTGGTGATCAGAAATTTTTCCCTGACATGTTCCCGTCCGTATTCTCCCAGCTTTTTCGCGATCTGCGGGTTGTTGATTAAATAACGGATCTGGTAGGCCGCCCCCTCGATCGAATGGACCAGCATACCGGTAAAATTGTGGATCACCTGGAGCGTGATACCGCCAACGGCGGAGGCCACGACCGGTTTTGCCTTCCAGAGCGCTTCGGTCACGGTCAGACCAAAACCTTCACGTAAAGATTTTTGCAGGACAACGGTCGAAGCGCGCTGCAAAGCATTGATCTCCAAGTCGGCGAACGGCGGCAAAAGCAGGATGTGGATGTCAGGATCGCCGGCCGCCGCTTCCTGGACCCGGTTCAGGACCTGGGTCCCTTCGGGATCGTCGGATGCCCCACCCCCGGCCAGAACCAATTGGCAATTGATCGTTTTTTTGACCAGCCGGTACGCTTCGATCACGCCAACCGGGTCCTTGAGATGGTCAAAGCGAGAGATCTGGGTGATCAGCGGCCGTGACCGGTCAAGCTGATATTTACGCAGGACCGCGTCGATCTCGTGAGCCGACAATTCGCGGTTCTTCTCGGCCAGCGGATCGATCGCCGGATAGATGAAATATTGCGGTATCGGCAGATCTCTGGCAAACCAGGGAGTGGAAAAGATCGAGGCATCGTATCTGCCCACGAAACCTTTGAGGAAAGTCCAGACATCCGGCTGGGGATGGGAGGTATCGATATGGCAGCGCCAAACCCATTTGGCTTTGGATTTTTCTCGGGCCGCGATCAACCCGGCCGGCTGTGGGTCATGGATAATGACAACGTCATCGTCAAAGGTCATCTCGGCAAGGTTCGCCTCGGTCGCTTCATTGAATATCTTATACATCTCCGGGGTTATCTCCACCGGGGCACCGTGAAGCGCGTTATGAAACGTCTTAGTCACGCCAAAAAACGGGCCGCTCCCCTTGATCACGTCCCATTTTGTTTTGACGCCGAGCTCATTAAAGAGCGGGACGACGCGCGTCAAGATCTCCGCCACTCCACCGCCCACGGCGGTCGCATTGACCATCTTCACCCGCTTCCCTTTGACCCGCTCGGCCAGCATCATGATCTCGTCAAAATTCTGCGGCCGGATGATCTTAGCGTATTCGCTTATTTTACTTTGAGCCATTTAAACACCTTTGCCAGCAGGGTCTCTTTTTCCCCGCCGATCAGCGCGATGATTTTGTCCCGCAACTGGTCCATGGTGTAGATGTACGGGTCGAGCGCTTCGATCCGCCGGGCCAGGGTTTCATCGCCAAAATTGTCTTTGATCCAGTCGGAAAAATCGTTGCTTTTTCGCCCCAGGCGAAGCCGCGCCTCAAAAAAATGGAAAAAGAGCGACCGGAGCCCGACTTTTTTCAAGCCGGCGCAGAACTCTTCCAAGTCCCAGGCAATATACTTGGTGGACTGTACCACACCGATGTTCTTGCAAAAATAGAACTTATGTTTGGCCTGGACTTCGCCATTGCCAGGATTAGCCTGCAGGTGAGCTTCGACGATCTCAACCAGCTTTTTCCGCAGCGCACCGAGGTCACTAAAATCTTTGATGTTGATATTCGTCAATTTTTCCGCTAGGGCGTTCTCCCCCAGCTCTTCCCCGACCCAGTGGGCATAGTCATTGGAGTACTCCCCGGGAGCAAAATGATGCTCGCGGAAAGCGTGGTGGATGTGATAAAAGATCGATGATTCCTCGATCTCTTTCATGACGGAGACGAATTCTTTCAGGTCGATCGCCCGGCGGCCGGTGATCTCGACCAGCTGCGAAGAAGTGTAGAACTCAAAAGGGACTTTGGCTCTCATTGGTTATCTGTAGTTTAGCTAATCGGGAAGCAGATATCAATCGCTAATATATTCCCGTTCAAGCAAACGGTAAACAGCACCGACATCCTTGAGCTTCCGCTTCGCTGCGGTCCGGCCGCGGCCGACAAAATAAGTCATCCCCCGCTCTTTGAGCACCCGGAAAGCGTCCTCATCGGTTCGGTCGTCACCAATGTAAATCGGGAAATAGTCGCGCAATTTAAGTTCTTTGAGCAGCCAGTTGACCGCTTTCCCCTTATCCCAATCATGCGGCGGCCTGAGCTCGATAACCTTTTTGCCGCGCGTGATCTTAACCCGGCGCCGCCAGGGGGCAACGGCGGCATTAAAAGCCCGGTTAAGTTTTTTCTGCTCGGCGGCCTTGACCTGGCGGTAATGGACGCTAAGCGTCAAACCCTTGTCTTCGATCAATACCCCCTTGAATCTGAGAGCCGCCCGGAGCACTTTACTGATCTTCTTGATGTAAGGGATAAAACGCTGTGCCGCCGGATAGACCCGGCGACGGCCACGCACTTCGGTCTCAAAACCGTGGTTCCCGATCAGCGTAAGGCCGGGTATCCCAACCTTTCTTTTAAGGTTCCCAAGTTCACGTCCAGAAATGATCGCCACTTTCGTCCCCGGCCGCTGCGCCAGTTTCTTCAAAATGCGCCGCCGCGGAGGGCTTAACCGCGCCAGCTCCGGCCGTCGGGCAAGCGGCGCCAGCGTCCCGTCAAAATCAAGCAGATAAATGGTTTTCATACCGGCTTTTACATTATCATAAGAGGATAAAAAGTCAACCAAGCTTGCCATCGGCGAAAAATTGGTTTAAACTAAAAATACAATTCAATGAAGAAAAAACTGACCGAAGAATCGATCCTGTTCATCAGCGTCTTCAAATGGTTCATCCTGGCAACGCTGGTCGGGATCATGGTCGGGACCGCTGTCTCCTGCTTCCTCAAGATCCTCGACCTTTCCACCGCCGGGGTCCAGCAGTTTCCCTCCTATTTTTTCTTATTGCCTTTGGTGTTTTTTCTCTGCTCCCTGGCCATTAAATACCTGGCGCCGGATGCGGCCGGCCATGGAACAGAAAAAGTCATCGAAGCGGTCCATAAATCGGCCGGCAAGATTAATCCGCTGGTCGTCCCGGTCAAATTCGCCGCCTCGATCATCACGCTCGCTTTTGGCGGTTCGGCCGGCAAAGAAGGCCCCTGCGCCCAGATCGGCGCCGGCCTCTCCTCGATCTTTGCCGACCTTTTCAGGTTTGACGCTAACGATCGCCGCAAGCTGGTCATCTGCGGCATCAGCGCCGGTTTTGCCAGCGTCTTCGGCGCCCCGATCGCCGGCGCAATTTTCGGGATCGAGGTCTTGTTTGTCGGCGGGATACTTTACGACGTCATGCTTCCCTCTTTTATCGCCGGCGTCACCAGTTACCAGGTTTCGTCCGCTCTCGGCATCACTTATTTCCACCACACAATCAAATTCGCCCCTGTCTTTAGCGAGGTTCTTTTTATTAAGGTCGCGCTAGCAGGCGTCTTTTTCGGGCTCTGCTCTTTCCTTCTGGTTGAAGCCTTGCGGCTGGGAGAAAAGATCTCTTCCCTAATTCCCATCTGGCAGCCGTTAAAAGGGCTGTTGGGCGGCGGCGCTCTCGTGGTGTTGACCCTGATATTTTCCACCCGCTACCTAGGATTAGGGCTGGAAACGATCCAGGCCGCCCTTAACGGCGAAGCTATTGTCTGGTACGCTTTCCTGATGAAGACCCTCTTTACGGCGATCACTTTAAGCTTCGGAGGGAGCGGCGGGATCATCACGCCAATCTTTTTCATCGGCGCCACCGCCGGCGTCTTGTTCGCTACGGTTTTGGGTTTAAGTATCGCGACTTTTGCCGCCATCGGCATGGTCAGCCTGCTGGCCGGCGCGGCTAACACGCCAATCGCTGCCAGTATCCTGGCGATCGAGCTGTTCGGCCCCAAGATCGCCGCTTACGCGGCGGTCGCCTGCGTCATCAGATGTTTGATGACCGGGCACCGGAGCGTTTACCCTTCGCAGGTGCTGACCATGAAAAAATCATCTTCACTCAAAATCGATACCGGCCACGTAGTCAAAGGGGCAACGATCGAATACCGTTCTCGGGAAAAAAGCCTGGTCAGCAATTTCCTCAAGCTTTGGCGCCGGTTCTGGCCAAAGTGATTGCACCGCTAAGCGATTGACGCTATAATTCTGCGACTATGAATATCCTGATACAGCTTCAGCGTTATCTTAAAAGGCTCAGGCGTCTGCCGCAGACCGGCGATTTTATCGTTATGATCGTGATCATGCTGGCGCTCGGCCTGATCGCCACTTACTTTTTCCGCCAGATGAGCAGTATCATGGCGGTAGCGGTCACGCTCCTCTTCGGCCTGGTCATGGGGGAACTTGCCCAAAAGATCCAGGTCCCAAAAGTTACCGGTTATATTGTCGCCGGGATCATGATCGGCCCGTCGGTCATGGGTTTGATGACCCAGGAAACGATCGCCGGCTTTAAAGTGATCAGCGAGATCACCCTCGGTTTGATCATCCTGTCGATCGGCGCCGAATTCGAGCTCAAGCATTTTATCTCGGTCTATCCCCAAGCGATCTTCTTGGCGGTCGCCGAAGTTTTTGGCGCGTTCGTCCTGGTCAGTTTGGCGATGCTCTCGCTCGGTCAACCGCTCCACATCGCCCTCCTGATCGGCTCGATCGCCACTGCCACCGCGCCAGCGGCAACCCTGATGGTCATCAGGGAATACCGGAGCCGCGGCCGCCTAACCGATATCCTGCTGGCGGTCGTCGCGTTAAATAATATTCTTTGCCTCTTCCTGTTCCATCTCTTTTTTTCCTATACCAAGCTGATCGTCGCCGCCCAATCGATCCCGCCGGCGCTTCCGGCGATCGTAAATTCCCTGATCGAGCCGGTCTGGATCATTCTCGGCTCGCTGGCCTTCGGCGTCCTGATCGGCTATGCCCTCAATCTCTGGGAACAGGCGACAAAATCCGATAACGAACAACTGATGGTCATCCTCGGTGGAGTGCTGTTCAGCGTCGGGGCGGCGGCCAGCTTCAACCTCTCACCGCTCCTGACCACCATGGCGGTCGGCGCCACGATCGTCAATATCTCCGCCAAAGGGCGGAAGGTGCTTGATGTCCTGAAACTGACCGACCCGCCGTTCTACGTCGCCTTTTTTGTCATTTCCGGCGCGATGCTCCACCTTGGTTTGCTGCGGCATATCGGCCTGATCGGCATTGCCTATGTTCTCGCCCGGGTGCTCGGCAAATTTATTGGGGCTTACTGGAGCGCGCGGGTGACCGCTGAACCGCCCCCCGTGCAAAAATATTTTGGGCTTAGCTTGATCCCGCAGGCCGGCGTGGCGATCGGCGTCTCGATGGCGGTCGAAGCGCAGTTCCCGGAGATCGGTGCGGTCATCATCACCATCGTTTTGTCGTCGGTCATCATCTATGAACTGGTCGGCCCTTACCTGACCAAACTGGCGTTGGCGCTGGCGGGCGAGATCCCGAAAAAATACCTGGAGAAATCCGAAGCGGCCGGAATCATCCCTTAGCCTGTTTTTCTGATATTGACATCCCGGATCGGGAACGGGATCTGGATCCCTTCACGTTTGTACCGTTCATGCAAAGCCTTGACGAATTCATGCTTCACCAGATACTGGTCGGTAAATTCGTTGACCTTTAGAATGACGGTGAAATTGATGCTGAAATCGGCGAACGTGTGGTAACGGATGAACGGTTCAAAATTCCCGACGCCGCCGCTCACCCTCTTTAATACTTCTTGTGCCACGTCGACCGTCACTGCTTCCACTTTTTTCAAGTCGCTGTCATAACTCACCCCAAGATCGATCAGGCAAGCCATCTCGGTCCCGGGCAGGTAGTAATTAGTAATGATCGATTGTGACAGCTTGGAGTTGGGAACCACGACCAGGTTGTTCGGCAGGGTCCTGATCCTCGTCTCGCGCCAGCCGATATTAACGACATACCCTTTTAACCCGTTGTCGAGTTCAATGTAATCACCGACCCGGACCGGCTGGCTGAGCAGGATATATACGCCGGCGAAAAAATTACCGAGGGTCTCTTGCAGTGCCAGGCCGATCGCCAGTCCGGCGATCCCGAGCGAAGCCAAGAGCGGCGTAACCGAGATCCCGAGGAGGTCCATGAACATGACTGCGGCCGCGCCGATGACGACCAGATTACCCAGCCGCGAAAAAGTCGGCAAAACACTGCGCAGGCCGGCATTCCGTTCCGCCGCCAGGCGGGCGAAACTCACCAGCAGCCGGGCGACAAAATAAAAAACGACCAGGACAAAAAGCAGCGAGGCAAAACGCTCCAGGCGGGGGACGATGTTGGCCGGCAGTTCTACGGTCCGGGCGACAACAAAGAAACCGGCAATGACCAGCAGTAACCAAAGCGGCAGTTGCCCTTCCCGTAAAATGAGATCATCGATCTTGTTGGCCGTCCCTTTAACAACCCGGCCGGCCAACCGCTCCACCCCTTTGACCAACAGCCAACCCAGTCCGGCCCAAAGAAGGAAAACGACCGCCGCCGCCAAGAAACGATAGTCGGACAAGATCACGGCAAATTTTGTCATGACAACCGAAGCAACCCCTGGATGATCTTG
>JAQVPA010000061.1 GCA_028702315.1 Candidatus Margulisiibacteriota bacterium | reverse complement strand
AAAGGAGGGGAGTAAAATGGACTTTAAAATTGTCGCCGACACGATGTGGGTGCTGATAACGGCAATGCTGGTTTTTTTCATGAACCTCGGTTTTGCCACAGTGGAGACAGGTTTTACCCGCGCCAAGAATTCGGTTAACATTCTGTCCAAAAACTTTGTTGTTTTTGCGATCTCATCGATCGCTTTCTTCGCGCTCGGCTGGGGACTGATGTTCGGGAACGGCAATCCGTTCATCGGCCTGCAGGGGCTCTTCGGTTTGGCGGGCGCCGACAACAGCCCGGCGACCGGAGCCGCTTACCAGGGGGCTTATTCCGCCATTTCCTGGGCGACCGTACCGCTGCTGGCGAAATTCTTTTTCCAGCTGGTCTTCGCCGGGACGGCGGCCACGATCGTCTCCGGGGCGGTCGCGGAAAGGGTTAAATATCTCTCGTTCATCGTCTTTTCTTTCTTTATGGTCGGGATCATTTATCCGGTGGTTGGGCACTGGATTTGGGGTGGTGGTTGGCTGGCGGTCAGGGGGTTCTGGGATTTTGCCGGTTCGACAGTTGTCCACTCGGTTGGTGGTTGGGCGGCGCTGGCAGGGGTGCTGGTACTTGGTGCCAGGATCGGTAAGTTCAAAGCGGACGGTTCACCCAACGCCATCCCGGGGCATAACCTTGGCTTGGCGACGATCGGTGCTTTTGTTCTTTGGCTTGGCTGGTTTGGTTTTAACCCTGGTTCAACCATGGCGGCCGATGTTAACGCTATTTCACGCATTGTCATTACCACCAACCTGGCGGCAGCGGCCGGTATCCTTACTTCTACTTTGATTTCCTGGCTGCTCAGCGGCAAGCCCGATCTCGGCATGACGATTAACGGTTGTCTGGCTGGTTTAGTGGCGATCACTGCTCCCTGCGCGTACGTTTCGCCGGTCAGTTCGTTAATCATCGGTGGGATTGCCGGTATCTTGGTGGTCTTGGCGGTCATGATGTTCGATCGGATCAGGATCGATGACCCCGTCGGCGCGCTGTCGGTCCACTTGGTCAACGGTGTCTTTGGCACACTGGCAGTCGGTCTCTTTGCCCAGGATATTTTTATGCCGGGGACGACCGGGAATGGTTTATTCTTTGGCGGCGGGTTTGGGCTCTTTCTGACTCAATTAACCGGCGCGGTCACGGTTGGTCTTTTCACTTTTCTGATCGCCATGGTAATTTGGCTGGTGATCAAGGCGGTAATGGGCCTGCGTGTTTCACCGGAAGAAGAGATCCGCGGCCTCGATATCGGCGAACACGGGATGGAGGCGTATTCCGGCTTCCAGATCTTTACCGCCCAATGACCGCGGGAATATAAGGAGGAGATAAAAATGAAATTAATAATTGCGTTTATCCAGCCGGAAAAATTGCCGGACGTCAAGAAAGCGCTTTTTGACGCGGAGGTGTTCAAAATGTCGGTGACCAATTCCTTGGGGTGCGGACAACAAAAAGGTTTTTCGGAAACCTACCGCGGAGTGGTGACGGAAGTTAACTTGCTGAAGAAAGTCCGGCTCGATATTGCTGTTAACGATGGTTTTGTTAAGCCGACCATCAAGGCAATCATGAAAGGGGCGCGCAGCGGCAATATCGGTGACGGCAAAATCTTTGTCATTCCGCTTGAAGAATGCTATCGGATCAGGACTGGCGAGACGGGAGCCGAAGCGATAGGTTAGAGAGAGCAAGTTGATTTTGGGGCCGTTCTTCTGCCTGGCCGTATCACCCAGGGGGGCGGCCCTTTTGCTTGTCGACAACAATGTTGTTTGATCTAAATATTCTACATAAAAGTATATATTGTTCGTGGCTGATAGTGGCAATAAAATTGCTTGCTATGCAGCGGAGGTGCGTTAATGATAAATTCTGGTGATACGGCTTGGGTCCTGATCTCGACGGCTTTGGTGATCCTGATGACGCCGGCGGTTGGTTTTTTTTACGGCGGAATGGTGAGGAAGAAAAGCCTGCTCTCTACTATAATGATGTGTTTCGCGGCTTTGTTTCTGATCAGTATCGAATGGGTTTTGTTTGGCTATACGATGGCTTTTGGCCCTTCTAAGGCCGGTTTGATCGGCGGATTAAAATATTTGGGCCTGCTCGGAGTCGGCCAGGCGCCTGATCCCGCTTATGCCGCTACTATTCCTGCCCTGGCATTCATGCTTTTCCAGGCCGCCTTCGCGATCGTTACTCCGTCATTGATCGTCGGCGCTTTTGTCGAAAGGATAAAATTCGGCGCCTTCCTGATTTTCATAGGATTGTGGTCGGTTTTTGTCTACAACCCGGTTGCGCACTGGGTTTGGGGTGTCGGTGGCTGGCTGAGAATGTTTGGCGCGCTCGATTTTGCCGGCGGGACGGTGGTTCACGTCACGGCCGGTTTTTCCGCCCTGGCGATCGCTTTAGTGATCGGCAAGCGGATCGGCTACGGCAAAGATAATATGGAACCGAGCAATATTCCGCTGGTCGTCCTTGGTGCAGTTCTACTTTGGTTTGGCTGGTTCGGTTTCAACGGTGGCTCTGCCTTGGCGGCAAACGGCCTAGCTGTTTCCGCGATGGTAGTGACTAATACGGCTGCAGCAGCCGCTGCCCTGGTTTGGATGCTCTTAAGCTGGCTACATCGACGTCCGAGCGTACTCGGTGTCGCTACCGGCGCAGTGGTCGGGTTAGTAGCAATCACTCCCGCCTCAGGCTTTGTCGATCCGTTATCGGCCATGGCGATCGGCGGGATCGCCGCGGTCATCTCTTACTATATGATTGTACTTCGGATGAAGCTCAGGATCGATGAATCGCTCGACGTCTTTGCTTGCCACGGGATGGGCGGCGTCTGGGGTTCAGTCGCCACGGGAATATTTGCCAGCAAAGCGATTAACGCGGCTGGCGCGAACGGCTTGTTATTTGGCAACCCCGGCCAATTATGGGTCCAGATCGTGACAGTCGCGGTCACGGCTGGGTTCTCTTTTATCGTCACTTATCTGCTTGCCACGCTGATCGACCTGTTGATCGGCCTGCGCGTTACAGAAAACGAAGAGCTGGTCGGGCTAGATATTTCCCAGCACGCGGAATCGGTTTAATGTCCAATGACCAATGTCAAATGACAAATGAATGTCCGCCTACGGCGGGTTATTAGAGGGGGAAAAGACAATGAAAAAAATTGAAGCGATAATTAGATCGGAGAAATTAGAGGACTTGCGGGAAGCTCTGGATAAGCAAGGGTTGTCAGCGATGACGGCGACTGAAGTTAAAGGGAGGGGTGCCCAAAAAGGTATCACCCTCGAGTGGCGGGTGGGGGAATATCGGGTTGAGTTCATCCCCAAGGTCAAGCTTGAAATGGTAGTTGAAGCTAAGGATGTTGAGAAAGCGGTGGCGACTATCTTGTCGGTTTGCTCGACCGGCAAGGTCGGCGATGGCAAGATATTTATTTCGCCGGTAGAAGAAGTGATCAGGATCAGGACAAAGGAAAAAGGCCAAATTGCTTTGTAGTTACATAAATGTAGCGTTTCTTAGGAAAAAAACAGGGTTTTAAAATATATTTTATTGTAATTAAGCTAAATATGTTGAATCTTAGTTAACGGTGGCAATGAAATTGCTATTAGCTTTCTGTTTGCATGTGCTAAACAGGAGGTAGGCAATGGTTAATACCGGTGATACGGCTTGGGTGCTGATTTCGGCTGCTTTGGTGATCCTCATGACTCCCGCGGTTGGTTTCTTTTACGGTGGTATGGTCAGAAAGAAGAATATCCTTTCAACTATCATGATGTGTTTTGCGGTCCTGATTATCATGAGCCTCCAGTGGTACATTCTTGGCTTTTCCCTCTCTTTTGCTCCGACGATCCGCGGTCTGATCGGCCGGCTTGATTGGTTGGGTTTAGCCGGGGTTGGCCAACTGCCAAACGCCGCTTACGCGGCGACGATCCCTTTTCTGGCTTTTATGATCTTCCAGGCGGCTTTCGCAATCATTGCTCCCGCTTTAATTGTTGGTGCCTTTGTCGAGCGGATCAGGTTTTCCTCCTTTCTGTTCTTTTCTCTTTTATGGACAACGATCCTCTATGATCCAGTCGCTCATTGGGTCTGGGCCAACGGCGGCTGGCTGCGCGATCTTGGCGTGCTTGATTTTGCCGGCGGATTGGTCGTGCATGTCACGGCCGGTTTTTCCGCCCTGGCGATCGCTCTGGTCATTGGCAAAAGAATGGGTTACGGGAAAGATAACATGGAGCCGTCCAACATTCCGCTGGTCTTGATGGGCGCGGTTTTGCTCTGGTTCGGCTGGTTTGGCTTTAACGGAGGGTCGGCTCTGGGCGCGAATGGGCTGGCGGCCTCGACTTTTGTGGCGACCAACGCCGCTGCCGCAGCGGCTGGCGCGGTTTGGATGATCTTGAGCTGGATGCACCGGCGACCGAGCATTCTGGGCGTGGCGACCGGCGCGGTTGTCGGCCTGGCGGCGATTACCCCCGCTTCCGGTTATGTTTCGCCGATGTTCGCGATGCTGATTGGCGCGGTTGCCTCTTTGATCGCTTATAATATAATATTGTTGCGGATGAGGCTGCGGATCGATGAATCGCTCGATGTTTTTGCCTGCCATGGGATGGGGAGTTTTTGGGGGGTGGTAGCGGTCGGATTGTTTGGCAGTAAAATGGTCAATCCGGCTGGCGCGGACGGTTGGTTTTTTGGTAATATCCATCAATTTTGGGTCCAATTATTTGCAGCCTGTCTAATCGCGTTAATTTCCTTCTCTGTTACTTATGTGATTGCTAGAGTGATCGATGGTTTGGTCGGCTTAAGGGTTAAGGAAAACGAAGAGCTGGTCGGGCTCGATATTTCCCAGCACGCGGAAAGCGTGTAGCAAGGAGGAATTAAAATGAAAAAGATCGAAGCGATCATTAGGAGCGAAAAATTAGAGGACTTGCGGGAAGCTTTGGATAAACAAGGCTTATCGGCAATGACGGTGACCGAGGTCAAGGGGCGGGGAGCGCAAAAGGGGATTACTCTCGAGTGGCGGGTGGGGGAATACCGGGTTGAGTTCATCCCCAAGGTCAAGCTTGAAATGGTGCTTGAAGCCAAGGATGTTGAGAAAGCGGTGGCGACTATCCTGTCGATTTGCTCGACCGGCAAAGTGGGGGACGGCAAGATCTTTATTTCACCGATAGAAGAAGTTATCCGGATCCGGACAAAAGAGCAGGGTCAGAGCGCTTTATAAACATTATTGTAGAAATAAGGCATTAAAAATACAAAAGTGTAAGGTTTTAAGGTCTGGTAATAGTGGCAATAAAATTGCTTAAAATAATGATGTAAAGATTCTGAATTAATAAAGAAGGAGACTGATAATAAATGGTAAAAACAGCGAGTCAAATATTCGGAGAGCTTACTTTCAGCCGCAAGGTGATGAAAGAAAAATTAAGCAAGGAAGTATATACTAAGTTGGCTGCTACCTTGGATGGCGTTGCGCCTCTTGACGAAACTATCGCCAGTGACGTGGCCCATGCCATGAAAGAATGGGCGATCGAGAACGGCGCCACGCATTTTACGCACTGGTTCCAGCCCCAGCGCGGCGGCACGGCTGAAAAGCACGACGCTTTCCTGAGCTATGGCAAAGATGGCGAGATGATCGAGCGGTTCAGCGCCAAACAACTGATCCAATCGGAACCGGATGCTTCCAGCTTTCCTTCCGGCGGGATCCGCTCCACCTTCGAAGCCAGAGGCTATACCGCTTGGGACCCGACCAGCTCGGCCTTTTTGCTTGAAGCCGGGAACACTAAGACACTGGTCATCCCGACAGTTTATCTTTCCTGGACCGGTGAAGTGCTGGACCTGAAAACCCCGCTCCTCCGTTCCATGAAGGCTCTGACCGATTCGGCGATCAAATTGCAGAAGCTATTGGGGAACACCGTCAAAAAAATGAAGGTTTATGGCGGACCGGAGCAGGAATACTTCCTGGTTTCCAAAGAGCTTTATGATTCGCGGCCTGACCTGCGCATAACCGGCCGGACGCTTTTTGGCGCGGCGCCCGCCAAAGGCCAGCAGCTGGAAGACCATTACTTTGGTTCGATCAAAGACAAAGTGATGATGTTCATGGAAGATTTTGACACGGAGCTTTACCGGCACGGAATTCCATCGAAGACCAGGCATAATGAAGTTTCTCCCAATCAGTTCGAAATAGCGCCTCTTTATGAAGAAGTTAATTTGTCGATCGACCACAACCTGCAGCTTATGGAGATCATCCGCCGGGTTGCCGACCGGCACGGGATGGTTGCTATTCTATATGAAAAGCCTTTCGCTGGGGTCAACGGTTCGGGGAAGCATTTCAACTGGTCGCTGGGGGATGACAGCGGTACCAATTACCTGGAGCCGGACGATTCGCCGATCAAGAACATAAACTTTCTCTTGACCCTGGGCGCGATCCTTCTGGGGGTTAACAAATTCGGCGGATTGCTGAGGGCAGCCGTGGCTGACGCGGGGAACGACCACCGTCTCGGCGCGAACGAAGCTCCGCCGGCGATCATGTCAGTTTATCTGGGCGAGTATCTGGCCGGTTTGATGGATGAGATCGAGGGGATCGGCAATAAGGTGAACGAAAAGAGCTTGGCCCACATCAACCTGGGCGTTAAGAACCTGCCTAAAGTAGCCAAGGATACCTCTGACAGAAATCGGACCTCGCCGGTCGCTTTTACCGGGAACAAGTTCGAATTTCGCGCTGTCGGTTCATCCCAGAACTGCTCGGAAGCGGCGACGACGCTTAACTTGATCGTGGCCTATGGTTATGATGAGATCGCCAAGCGCTTATCGGCGAAAAAAGGTCAGAACATCAACGAAAAAGCGATTTTGGTCATGAAGGATGTTCTGAAAGAGACCAAGCCGGTCCGGTTCGAAGGGAACAATTATTCGGAAGCCTGGCATAAAGAGGCCGCCAAGAGAGGGCTGCCTAACGCCAAGAATACCCCGGACGCGCTCGACTTAATGCTGGAAAAAGAGACCGTTGAGCTTTTCGAAAAATACGGCGTCCTTTCCAAGAGGGAGCTTCATTCAAAAGTGGAGATCAAGCTGGATGCTTACATTAAGATCAAAGATGTCGAGCTCAAAGCCGGCTTGAACATCGCCAGAACACTGATACTGCCGGCCGTTTTAGACCAGATCCTGGCGTTAGGTGATGCCGTCAAATCGACTTCGAAAACCAGTGCCATGGCCGCCGACCTCAAGGGCGCGTCCGCACTTTATGCCGATATCAAGGACGCGATCAAGAACTTGGAGAAAACGATCGTTGTCTGCGAGAAGGAAGAGAACTTGGAGAAGAAGGCAAAACTGTACGCCAAAAATGGGGCGAATGCCTTGGCCGATCTGCGAGCGAGCGTTGATAAAGCCGAAACGCTGGTCGCGGATGGATTTTGGCCGATGGCGAAATATCAGGAGCTTTTGACTATTCTTTAAAAAGGGGTTGGGAACATGGCAACAAAAGAAGATATCATCAAACAGGTCAAAGATAATGGAGTTGAGTTCATCAGGTTATGGTTCACGGATATTAATGGCATCTTAAAAAGTTTCGCGATCGGACCGGATGAACTTGAGGGGGCATTGACGCAAGGGATGGGTTTTGACGGCTCATCGATCACCGGTTTCCAGTCGATCGAAGAGTCCGATATGATTGCGATGCCTGATGTCGACACGTTCGCGGTCCTGCCGTGGCGGCCGGAAGATAAGCCGGTAGCCAGGATGATCTGCGATATTCTCCAGCCAGGGGTCACCAAGCATAAACCTTATGAGGGCGATCCCCGCTATGTGCTGAAACGAGCCTTAGAAAAAATGAAAAAAATGGGGTTTGACCATTTTTATGTTGGACCGGAACTTGAATACTTCTACTTTAAAGATTCCAAAGGAACTGAGATACTCGATGAAGGGGGGTATTTTGACCTGACCCCGCTTGACATGGCCTCAAATCTTCGCCGGGATACAGTCTTTGCCTTGCGCAAACTGGGAATTATTGTTGAATACAGCCATCACGAAGTCGCGCCGTCACAGCACGAAATTGATATGCGCTACGCTGATGCGCTGAAAATGGCTGACCAAACCGTTACTTACCGCCTGACGGTCAAGGAGATCGCCTCCAAGAACGGCGTTTACGCCACATTCATGCCGAAACCGATCTTTGGCCAGAACGGGAGCGGGATGCACTGCCACCAGTCGCTCTTTAAAGGGAAGACCAACGCCTTCTATGACCCGAAAGATAAATACCACCTCTCCGAGGTCGGTAAATCGTATATTGCCGGAGTTTTGAAACATGCTCCCGAAATGATCTCGATCCTGGCTCCCTGGGTCAATTCCTACAAGCGGTTGGTCCCGGGTTATGAAGCGCCGGTTTACATCGCCTGGTCGAGACGGAACCGCTCGGCGCTGATCCGCGTTCCTGGTTACCAGCCGGGGAAAGAAGCGGCGACCAGGATGGAGCTTCGCTGCCCGGACCCCTCCGGGAACCCATACCTGCAGTTCGCG
>JAQVPA010000060.1 GCA_028702315.1 Candidatus Margulisiibacteriota bacterium | reverse complement strand
CCATAAAACCAAGCGTGTGCACCAGCTCGTTCTTGGCCATTTCGACTTCGGCGCCGGGAAGATCGATCTTATTGATGATCGGAATGATTTTTAATTTACTGTTTAATGCCAAGTGATAATTAGCCAGGGTCTGGGCTTCGATCCCCTGCGAGGCGTCGACTAAAAGAAGCGCCCCTTCACAGGCGGCGAGGGAGCGGGAGACTTCATAGGAAAAATCGACGTGGCCCGGCGTGTCGATCAGGTCAAGGATATATCCCCGGTATTCCATCCTGATCGCCTGGGCCTTGATCGTGATGCCGCGCTCCCTTTCCAGGTCCATAGTGTCGAGTACTTGCGCGCGCATGTCCCGTTTTTCGATCGTGCGGGTAAATTCGAGCAGGCGGTCGGCTAGCGTCGACTTGCCGTGGTCGATATGGGCGATGATCGAAAAATTTCTGATCTGGGAACGCATGAATTCATTGTAACATAATGTAAGTTGACATGAAAATCTTAATCGGAGATAATAGACGCAAGCATGAGAGCGATAAGCTGTTTGCTGGTGGTGGTGTTTTTGGCGGTATCCGCCGCACAGGCCGCGCTGGATATTAGTGAGATCGGCGTGGGGGCGCGGCCGCTCGGCATGGGGAAAGCTTATGTCGGTTTGGCGGATGACGCCAGCGCGATTTTTATGAACCCGGCCGGCCTGGCGCAGAACGACCAATTAAATATCGTCAGCATGAGCGGCCAAATGCTGAACGAAGTCAATTACATCATGCTGGGCGCGGCACAAAACACTCCCATTGGTAAATTTGGCGTTGGCTATGTCAATGCCGGCGTCGGCAGTATCCCGTTGACCCGCTTGACCGGTTCCGGCTCCAGCCTGGAGGTCGAGCAGTACGATACGGCCAGTTATAGTTCGAGCCAGATCATTCTGTCTTACGGCTCCAAACTTAACCGGTTCATGAAAAATGGTTTTGGGCAAAATATTTATCTTGGCTTGAACCTGAAATTCCTGCAGCAAGGTTTTTCCGGCGGCGGCACGACCATGCAGGGGGCCAGCGGAAGCGGCATGGACGCTGACCTGGGCGCTATGTGGGAACCAAACAATTGGCTGTCACTCGGCCTCAACCTGCAGAATTTTCTGCCCGCGAGTTTTGGCGGCCAGTTTACTTGGACTAAGAATTCCGTTGTTGAAGGGATACCACTGGTTGTTCGCCTCGGCAGCAAATTTAGCGTACTTGGAACGACCGGGTTGAAAAAAAATGTTGACCAGCGGCTGGACTTAATGGTCGACTACGAAAAATCCAATAGTTTGAACCGGCCGGGCGTCTTTCATCTGGGCGTAGAATATGCGCCGCTGGAAATGATCTCGCTGCGCGCCGGCATCGACCAGAAGCCAAAAGCGACGGAAACAGGTATTGGGGTTGATAACAACCTGACGGCCGGTGTCGGTTTCCTGTTTGCCGGTTTCGCGTTCGATTACGCTTACCACCAGTTTGGTGACCTGTCGGAAAACTCGTCACATTTCTTTTCCATCGGTTACCGCGGTGCAGAGCGGGGGAAAGAGCGGAATAAGGAAAGGGCCAAAGCGGAAAAGCGGCAGTCGACGATCCCTGTCCCGGAAGTGGTCGTGGCCAAGCAACTGAAAAGTTTTCCCGATGTTCCGTCGGACTATTGGGCGCAGAAACCGATCGAATATCTGGCGACGCTTAATATCATGGATGGCTATAGCGACGGGATGTTCAAGCCGACCAAGCAGATCTCCCGCGGCGAAATGGCTGTCCTATTGGTCAAAGCTAAAGGATTTTCGGTCGGCCAGGAGATTAAGGTTAAATTTAGCGATGTCTCCCTCCAGAGCTATGAGGCGCCGTATGTCAGTTTGGCAGTTGAGCGGAAATATATTGAAGGTTTTCCGGACGGCTCTTTTGAACCGGACCAGCGGATAACCCGGGCTGAAGCAGCTTCGATCATGGCGCGATTTTGCGGTCTTTACCAGAAGCCAAAATTACAGCAGAAACCATATGTTGACGTCAAGCCCGACCACTGGGCGGCGCCGGCGATCGCGGCGGACAAGGCGATCGGGCTGTTTGAATATATCGGCGGCAAGGCCTTTGGGCCGAACCTGTACCTGACCCGCGCCGAAGCGGCGGAAATGATCTCTAAAACGCCATTCGCCAAGGAACAGATCAAGAAGCTGATCTCCGAGCAGTCGGCCGCGCCGGTAAAACCGGAAGAATAAAACGGAGGGGGATTTCATTAGGCTATCTTATGTATCTCAAAAGTTTTGTTTAGTCTTTTTGCTGGGCGTGCTGATCTTGTTTTTGGTAGGCTGCGGTCTTTTCCAACAGCAAAGTCAAGCGGCCGGATATCCGATCGATTCCGACGTTCAAACGACGCTCCAACGGACGATCGTGCCGGCGACAAAAACCTTGCCGGCGACGGTCAATCTTTATGAGTTTTCGTCATACGAAGCCAACGGCTATGGTACCTGGGCGTTCGGCTCCGGTCTGGCCTATGACAAGAGGCTCGACCTGATGCCGGCGGGATATACCGGCACCGGTGTCACGACAACTGAAAAGCTCTTGAATTTCTTTACCATCAGCGACATCCATATCACCGACAAAGAATCCCCTAATCAGTTGATCTATCTGCAGCGCTTATACCCGGCTTCAGTTTTGCCGATCGGCGCTTCGCTCTGTTCCGGGGTCATGCTTTATTCGACCCAGGTCCTTGACGCGGCCGTCCAAACGATCAATGCTCTGAATAAACAAAAGCCGTTCGATTTTGGCCTCTCTCTGGGCGACGTCTGCAACACCACGCAGTATAACGAACTAAGATGGTATATCGACGTGCTTGACGGCAAAGTTATCAGCCCAAGCTCCGGGGCTCATGCCGGAGCAAGTACTATTGATTATCAAAAATCTTTCCAGGCGGCCGGGCTGGATAAGTCGATCCCCTGGTATCAGACCCTCGGCAATCACGATCATTTCTGGATGGGCTCCTTCCCGGTGGACTATAGCCTGCGAACTGACCTGCGGCAGTCCTACATTACAGACGAGGTTTTTGCCACTTCCAATCTCTTCAAAGACGGCTTTGCAACAATAACCAGCCACGATTACTATATGGGCGTCTTCGACGGCTCGACCCCTTACGGCGATATTATCGACGCGGGGCCGGTCGGTAATTTCAGCAGTGCTCCAAAGGTTACAGCCGATCCTGACCGCCGTTCACTGACGAGAATTGAGTGGCTGAACGAATTTTTTAACACCTCTTCCAATCCGGTCGGTCACGGTTTTAACTCGACCGACGCCAGCAATGGCTTTGCCTGTTACAGCTTTGTGCCGAAGTCAACCATCCCGCTCAAGGTCATCGTGCTAGACGATACCCAAAAGGAAGACGATAACTCGACCGACATCCATGGGCATGGCTTTCTGGACGCGACCCGTTGGACCTGGCTTAAACAACAGCTGGCTGATGGGGACGCTGCCGGTCAGTTGATGATCATCGCTGCCCACGTCCCGATCAGCGTCGAAGTGACCGCGGCTAATTCCGAGATGGGTTGGTGGACCGATTCGCAAAATGCCGTGACCCTGCAGGGGCTGGTCGATGAACTGCAAAGCCATCCGAACTTGATCATGTGGCTCTCGGGACATCGCCATTTAAATACCGTTAAAGCCTTTGTCTCTCCTGACCCGGTCAACGCGCCGGAAAAAGGTTTTTGGGAGGTCGAGACCCCATCGCTTCGGGATTTTCTCCAGCAGTTCCGTACTTTTGAGATCGACCTCAACAGCGACTATACAATTTCGATCTTTACGACCGATGTTGATCCGGCGGTCAAAGCCGGATCACTCGCTGCGGTCTCACGTAAATACGCGATCGGGGCTGAGCAGATAGTCGGGACCTGGAATCTTATCACTGCCTGGAATCCGACCAATGATCCGACCATCAAGGCCATGCCGACCGGCTCGTACAACGCGGAGCTAATGAAGCAATTGAGCCCGGCAATGATAGTGAAGATGCAGGCGCTCTACCCAACACCCTAAGTCGAGTAAGCCCGCGTAGTGGAAAGAAAAGAAACGGAGGGGGAGAGATTCGAACTCTCGCTACCTTACGGTACTAACGGTTTAGCAAACCGTCCCCTTGAACCACTTGGGTACCCCTCCGCGCACAGCGCCCTTAATTCTTAATCCTTAATCCTTTCCCGAATCCTCAAGATGAAGAAGAAGGATTAAGGGTTCCGACTTCGTCGGAACGGAGGGAGGAGGATTTGAACCTCCGATACCCTTGCGGGCATACTAGTTTTCAAGACTAGCGCCATCAGCCGCTCGGCCATCCCTCCTCAACCTCTCCAAAACGTAGTTATTATAACACACGATTGTTTGCGGGAAATGATTTTGTTATAATCAAATCGGATGAGCGAAAAAGTATTGGTCCTGAACGCGACAGAAATGCCGATCAATATCACCTCCTGGCAGCGGGCAATGGTGCTGATGTACATGGGGAAGGCGGCCGGGGTGAAGTTCAACGGCCGGATGATCAATGGCAAGATGCGCCTGCCGGAAGTTATCAAATTATCAAAGTACGTGCCGATGCCATACACCGATGTTGTCTTGTCGCGGAAAAACATTTACCTGCGCGACAATCATACCTGCCAGTACTGCGGTAAACCAGGGCCCAACCTGACGCTCGACCACATTATTCCGAAAAGCCGCGGCGGCGACGAGAGCTGGGAAAACTTGGTTGTCTGCTGCGCGCGTTGCAACTGCCGCAAAGGGAATAAAACGCTGGAAGAGTCGGGGATGAAATTGATTGGCACGCCGTACCGTCCGTCGTCAGCGCTTTACCTGCACATGACCCGGCTGGCGGGCGTCCCCGAAAGCTGGTATAATTACTTTTTCAATCGGAATTGAAATCACGCGGGGCCGTAGCGTAGTCCGGTTTAACGCGCCTGCCTGTCACGCAGGAGATCGAGGGTTCAAATCCCTTCGGCCCCGTTTTCTTTTTATATAATGAAGCTGGAAAATAACGACTTAGAAAAAATCATAGCGATCACGCGCGAGGCGGCCCTGGCCGCCGACCTCCCGTTCATCTTCCTGGCGATAAAAAAAGAGGATACCCCGCATTTTGAAATAGTGTTCATGCTTCCCGACCGCTTGAAACTGGTCAAGGAAAAAGCTTTTCTCTCGTCGGTTAATCCATTTGTCGGGCGGGTCTATGAGGGGCAGGGGGCGGCCTTTGCCGACGATCCGCATGAAGGGCTGAAAAATATTTTGGGCCGCGATGATATCGAAGGGCTGGCGCATGAACTGCGGGCCAAAAGCGCCGGGCTCTGCCCAATAATCGTCGAAAAAAATGTCCAGGGCATGCTGCTCTTTTTGGCCAAGGATAACCTGCCGCGGACGCTCAAGACCGTTGAATCGTTTGCCAAGCAGGTCGCCAGCCTCTTCACGATCCGCGAATTCCAGCGCCTCGCGCATGACGCCAATGCGCGCAGCCGGTCGATGATCGAATCTTCCCAAAACCTCTTCTTTACGATCGATACCGTCAGCAGCCAAGTTAAAGTCAGCCCGCGCCTCGAAGAGATGACCGGCTACACGCAGTCCGAATTCCTCCAGAGCATGAACAGCCCCGACCAGTATGTGGTTAAAGACGACCTGCAGAAAGCGCGCGATTTTTACCGCGATGCTTTTGGCGGTAAAAAGACCGAGGCAGAATTCCGGATGATCCGCAAAGATGGCAACCAGGTCTGGTTCAACATAATTTCCAACCCGATCTTCGACAGCAACGGCAAATTGGTCGCGATCCAGGGGATCGGCAAGGATGTTTCGGAACATAAAAAGGCGACTTGGGAGCTGGAGAAGACCAGGGAGCGGGAACAGCTGAAAACCGAATTTATGTCGGTCATTTCGCATGAGCTCCGGACCCCGCTGACGCCGATCCAGGGTTATACCGATATGCTTTTGAGCGGGGGAGCGGGCCCGTTGACCAATGAACAAAAAGAATCGTTGACGATCATCAAAAAACAAAGCAAGCGGCTGCTTAACCTGATTGACAGCGTGCTCGATATTACTAAGGTCGAATATGGCAAAAGGATCGAGATAAAAAAAGAGCCAGTTTCACTCAACGCGATCATTGAAGAGGTCATTGACGGGATGAACTTCCAGTTCAAAGAAAAGGAAATCAAGCCGGAAGTTGAGCTTTCGCCGGAGATCGAGACGATCCTGGCTGATGAGGCCAAGACAACCAGGGTGCTTAGCAACCTGCTCGGCAATGCCCTCAAGTTCACGCCCAAAAAAGGGCGGATCGGCATCCGCACGGCCAAGGTTGCCGCCGACGCCCAGGTGGAGGTTTGGGATAGCGGCGTTGGGATCGAAAACGAACATCTGGCGAATATTTTCGAGAAGTTTTACCAGGTCGACAGCTCTTACACGCGGACCGTCGGTGGGATTGGCATGGGGCTGGCGATCGTCAAGGATATTGTCGAAGGGCACGGCGGCAAGGTCTGGGCCGAGTCGGGTGGGCTGGGCAAAGGGACGAAATTTATCTTTACTTTACCGCTCTCATAAGTTAAAATTATCATTCACTGTTTTACCATGACCCGCTAGCTCATCGGGTAGAGCACTTGCCTTTTAAGCAAGTGGTGGTGCGTTCGAGTCGCACGCGGGTCAAAAGAATGGCGCGGTAGCTCAGCTGGTAGAGCGCCGCCCTGAAAAGGCGGGCGTCGCCGGTTCAACTCCGGCCTGCGCCATTTTTTTAAACAAACGGTGAAAGGAAGGAATTATGCAGCCGACGATCGCGCAGGTTTTGACTTCGGGTGGAACGACGAACACGGTCAACCCGCTTGTGATCGCGGCCGGGTTTGCCGCTTTTATGGTGATGGCGTTTTCCGCCGTCAAAAGCGTCGAAATATTCCGCCGCCGGGAGATTGCCCCCACGCTCCTGGATGAGCCCCCGCCGCTGGCTCTTTCCCATGACAAGGAAAAGATCGACAAACTTTCGTTCTTGGCGGCCGAATTGAAAATGGAGAGAGAAAAATTGATCGGGCAAACTGCCGAGCTCCAGGAAAGAAACCATAACCTTCAGGTCAGTATCGATAATCACCGGCAGAATCGCGAAGCGCTGGAGAAAAGCAATCTGGCCCTGGTAAAAGAGAATGAACGGCTTAAGTCCGAGAAAGAAGAACTGGTGCTTAAAGCCTCAAAACCATTAGTAAAAACAAAATCGATCAAGAAGGAGGTAAAACGAAAACCAGCTAAAAGAGTTTCGGCCAAGAGAAAATGAAAATATTTAAGTCGGTAGTTCTCACTTTGTTTTTTCTGGCCGGGATCGCTCAAGCGCAATTTTCGTTTTACCTGATAGATAATTATGAAAGCGGTTTGCAGGATAAATGGTACCGGTTTGGCCAGGCGGCGATTTCCGTAGAGGCTAACCCGTCACTGGAAGCCGAAACCAATGACACGATCACTGAATCATGCGGCGATTTCTCACTTAGTGTCAGGGGGAGCACCCAAAACTGGTACATTGGCGGGTTGGGGTCAGACCTGAATGCGGATGCCAGTGCCTATACGCGCTTGCAAATGGATGTTTTTGGCAGCAGCCATCCAGGTAAGATCAAGATCGAGATCTTTGACGATGATAACAGTAATTTTTCCCTGGAGCAGGACCCGGCCCATGATTGGGTGGCGACCAAGGATGATAAGTGGATAGCCGAAGTGCCGATCCTAGGCAAGGGATGGACCAGAATATCGATACCTTTTACCGCTTTTCGGCTGGAGAATCCCGGCTCAGGTGATGGTATCTGGAATCCCGATCAAAACGGCGGTTCAGCTGGTATCTTGAAAGTGCAACTGGTATTTTTGTCTGATCAACCAACAGGAGAGGTTGAGGCAAAACTGGATAATATATTATTGACTTACTAAGTGTAAAGGGAGGAAAGGAAATGAAAAAGATCGGAAGTTGGCTGGTTTTTATCGCTTTTTTGGTGGGGTGTGGTGTGGCCGGTGCGATCGAGCGAAACAATTTAAGCGTGAAAGCCGGTCCAACCACCCCGGGAGAAGGGCTGTCACTGGTTTGGGTGGAAAGCGCGGTCTATCCAAAATATGTCAAAGAAAATAAGGAGTTGAACTTGTCAGTTGAACTGACTGCCAAAGTCAAGTCAGTTAGAGCGACTTTTGATTTTAACCAAGAACAAATCAACCTCTCCAGTGATGATGGTCTTAACTGGACTGCCAAGTACCGCGTCGCAGCCGGGGTGCAGAACGGGGTCCATGTTGTCCGTTATCAAATTAGCGGAGATAAAGGGGCGATCCAGCGGACAGTCTAATTCTATATAGAACAGCCAGCCCTCGCGTCCAAACCAGCGACCGACTTAAATTCGAACGGATGGCCGCTGACCGTGGTGGCGGTCTGTAATGCTTTTACCGATGACGCGAGCCGACTCCTTGTGCCTGGGCAGATCCTGACCAGCCTTTCTAAAATGCCTTGGTATAAGGTCCAGTTTGAAGACGGCAAGATTGGTTGGGTAAAGGCCAC
>JAQVPA010000059.1 GCA_028702315.1 Candidatus Margulisiibacteriota bacterium | reverse complement strand
TGTCATATAATTCTAACACAGATACCCCAGAAGCTGAAAATAGTTATCTGCAGAGGAGGGGACAAAAATGAAATTAACCGATCGCTTGCCGAATTGGGTGAATATATTATCATTGGGCCTGTTATTTGTGATCGTTATCCTGCTGGTAATGATCATTTATAAAATTTAACGGTATTTGATGAAATTGATTGAAGGTAAACAACTCACAAAAAGTTTTGGCAAGAATAACGCGGTCAGCGATGTGAGTTTTGCCATTGAGCGGGGCGAAGTTTTAGGACTGGTGGGCGAATCCGGCTCCGGCAAGTCGACGCTGGCCAGGCTGATCTTAAAGTTGATCGAACCGACGTCGGGCGAAATTATTTATCACGGTATTGATAATGTCCGCCGGGAGTGCCAGATTGTTTTCCAGGATCCGCAGACCTCCCTTAACCCGCGCATTAAAATAGGCGAAGCGATCGGCGAGCCTCTTTTGGTCCATGGGGTTTTATCGCCCAATTTAATCCCACAAAAGGCCCAGGAACTTCTTAGCATAGTTAAGCTGCCCGAAAATTACGCCAGCCGTTATCCCCACGAACTTTCGGGCGGCGAGCGGCAAAGGGTGGGGATTGCCCGCGCTTTAGCCCTTAATCCTAAATTCTTAATCCTCGATGAGCCGGTCTCTTCCCTTGATGTTTCTATTCAAGTTGATATCCTCAAGCTTTTAAAAGAGCTGAAACAGCGGTTGAATTTAACTTACCTGTTCATTGCCCACGACATCCATGTGATCGCTTACATGAGCGACCGGATCGCGGTGATGAAAGAAGGGTGGATCGTGGAGATCGGCGGCCGCGACCAGGTCTTGAATTCCCCGACTGAGCAATATACGAAACGACTGCTTGCCGCTACCCCAAAAATCTAAAAAATAGGCTGAAATTGTTCGGATCAACCGCGGATAAATATCCGGAACAAAGGGAATATTATCTATGGATATAACCACAGCTTTGCTTTCGCCAAGACAGTTGGCAAAGGCAGCCAAACGATACATTAGCCGGCAGCAAGTGAAAGCGCCATATTTGGGGCCGGTCATTACGCCCGACAAGTATCATCTGGCTGCCCGGGTGCTGGAAGCCAAGCGGCTAAAATATAAAGAACCGGTCATCCTGGCCCATGGCGCATTCTGCAACTCCGACGTCTGGCGGCTGGGAATAGACGAGCAGAACTTTGTCAAAACCTTGAGGGATGCCGGCTTTGACGTGATCATCTTCGATAACCGCGGCCATGGCCGGAGCCGTAGCCGCACCCTGAGCCTAAATGATAATTTTGACGCGATCGTTTCCGATGTGCCGGTCGTCTGCGATTGGGCGCTGAAGAAGATCGACCTGGAACAAGAGCTTGGTTACCGGAAGATCCATTGGGTCGGCCATAGCATGGGGGCGATGATGTTCATGGCTTATAGCGCTGCCCATCCCGAAGAGGCCGAAAAATTTGCTTCTTTTGCCAGTATGGCCGGTCCGACCAGGATAAGTTCCAATAATCCACTGATTCAACTTCTGTTAAAATCGGGCGCGGCTTATAATACCGCTTTTAGTTTAGTTGGGCTTTCGCGGCTCAATCCGCTCCGGCTGGTCATGGAAGGGATGCTCCCGTTCACGAAAAAACTTCCCGAAGGGGCTTTTGCCGCCCTGTTCCTGCTGGCTAATCAGCTCGAACTGGATAAGATCGATCCGCGGGTCACCCTCAAGTTCCTGGCCGACGCGATCGAATGGCTGCCGATCGGCCTGATGAATTCGCTTAGCTTGAATGTGACGACCGGACGGTTCTGCTCCGCAGACGGCAAGACCGATTATTTTGTCCCGCTGGCCAAAGTGACTGTCCCCGCCTTATTTGTCGGCGCTAAGCTGGATATGCTGGTCAGCGAAGAGAACATCAAAAGGATATTTAAGCAATGGGGGAGCAAAGTACCAAGGAAAAATGGCAAGGTCGACAAAAAGCTACATATTGCCAAGGAGTCCGGGCATATTGGGGTATTATTTGATCTAAAAGTCCAGCAGATGGTCTTGGAACATATCATTGCCCACTCGACGCCAATCAGATATTCGGTCGAACCTGCTTCTTCGGATTAAACCGACCAGCAAAAATATCATTTTGCCTGAAATTTCACCCAAAACCTGACGATAATATAACAGTGGAAAGCAGTTCCATAATTTGCATTGCCTAAGAGGCAGGAGGAAAAAGAAATGGGCGGATTTAGAACGGTTGCTTTTGGCGGCGAACCGATCAAGCAGAACAGCACTACATTTGTACGCGTTGGTACCGATGGCCGGCGGCGGCTAGTGCTGCGGGATACAGGCGGTACTCAGTCGTGTGAAGATGTTAGAAGCTTATCGGAGCATCGTTTTACTCATGTCCCGAAAAACATATTTCACAAAAGCAGTGTGATCGTTGCTGGATCTGAAGAAGTAAAGAAAATCTTAGCTGAAGAAGAGAACTGGCATCTAGGGTTAAAATGGGTTGGTGTCAGGTTAAATCAGGCAAAAATTATCTCAAGACCAGATGCATGGGGATTTAGAATGTTTAAACTTAATCAGGCAGGCGGGCTTCCCAATTTCGATCTACCGATTGGCAGATCAGATATGCGAGGTCAAATGAGCCATAGGTCTGATCTTTCAGGGCCGTTTTTCGCATTGATTCCTGTCTTTGTTAGGCGCCCCTCGGGAACGACTGGAGAAGTAAAGACGTATTTTGAATCACTGCCAGAGATAGGTCTGCCTAGAATGAAAACCTTTTTCCAGGAGGGACTTGGAGTAACAGGGAAGAGAACTCCTGATAAGTCGTGCTCAACCAAGCAGGATCCTAATCTATTATCAGAATTGCTGACGAGTACAATTTTCGATGGGTTTACCATTCTACGAAGAATTGGCCCACATCATTCATTTCCGCCGCCAGTTAAAAAGAAATAAATAGCTATTTCTTCGGATTAAATCCGGCCAGGCCGAGATACTTGGCTTTGGCGCCGAGTTCTTCCTCGATCCGCAGGAGTTGATTATACTTGCAAACTCTCTCTGAACGGGCAGGGGCCCCGGTCTTGATCTGACCAGAATTCGTTGCCACCGCCAGGTCGGCGATCGTCGAATCCTCGGTTTCACCGCTCCGGTGCGAAGTCATATATGTATAGCCGGCCGCTTTAGCCACTTCCATCGTATAAAGTGTTTCCGATAATGTCCCGATCTGATTAAGCTTGATTAGGATCGAATTCGCCACTTTCTGCTTGATCCCTTTCTTCAAGAAGTCAGGATTAGTCACAAACAGATCGTCACCGACCAGCTGGATCTTGTTCCCCAGCTTTTCGGTCATGATCTTCCAGCCGTCCCAATCCTTTTCCGAACAGCCATCTTCGATCGAAATGATCGGGTATTTATTAACCCATGATTCGTAAAGTGCGACCATCTCGGCAGGGGAGAGCTCTTTTCCTTCACTCTTCAGGATATACTTGCCATCTTTAAAGAATTCGCTCGCAGCCGGGTCGAGCGAGATATAGACATCTTTGCCCGGGACATAACCGGCGGCCTCGATCGCTTCCATAATGACCTGGATCGCTTCTTCGTTCTTGGTTAACTTGGGGGCAAAACCGCCTTCATCACCAACTCCGGTAGAATAGCCTTTATCCTTTATGACTTTCTTTAAAACCTGGTAAACCTCGGCCCCGATCCGCAGGGCGTCCGTGTAGCTCTTGGCTCCGGCCGGGGAGATCATGAATTCTTGGAGCTCATAGTTCCAGCCGGCATGGGCGCCGCCGTTCATCACGTTCATGTTGGGAACCGGCAGGGTAACGGCTTTATCGCCGCCTATATACATATATAAAGGGACGCCGTAGGAGATTGAGGCGGCTCGGGCGACTGCCAGGGAAACGCCGAGCAGAGCATTGGCTCCAAGCTTACTCTTGAATTCGGTCCCATCGAGCTCGAGCATCAGGTTATCGATCTTGAGCTGCTGGTGAGCCGGCAGGCCGACCACTTTGGGAGCGATTATTTCGTTGACGTTCTTGACCGCGGTGTAAACACCCTTGCCGCCGTAGCGCTTGTCATCTTTGTCGCGCAGTTCCAAGGCTTCATGCTCGCCGGTCGAAGCGCCCGAGGGAACAGCCGCTCTGCCCAGTGTCCCGTCTTTTAATTTAACATCGACCTCGACAGTGGGATTCCCTCTTGAATCGAGGATCTGCCTCGCGTGAATTTCTTCGATCCTGGCTCCGGCCTTCGCCCGATCCCCGACAAAAAAATACTCTTCCGATAATCTAACCATTTGTTTTTCCCCTTTCAATAAAAAAAGCGGGAGACGAGGTTCGAACTCGCGACCCCGACCTTGGCAAGGTCGTGCTCTACCAACTGAGCTACTCCCGCATCAGGCTTATTCTACCAAATTTAGTGAAATTTTTCAAAAGGGGGAGCGATATAGAGCCGGCAAGCTCAAGAGAACTTCAGTTTCAGAAGCCTCGATCGCCCGGAGCTATTTATTTTGAAAGGAGAAAACTTATGGCGGGGAGTGTAAAAAGTGTTAGTTCGGGTATTAGGCCGGTTTATTTGTGTGTTTTGGATGGTTTTGCGCTTGGTCAAAAAGTAAAAGGGAATGCGATTTATCAGGCGGTAAAAAGCGGCCAGGCCCCTTTTCTTGCCAAGTTATTTGCCGAACAGCGATGTGCGCGCCTGGCTTGTTCTGGCCCGGCGGTCGGCTTGCCTCCTGGGACAATGGGGAATTCGGAAGTTAATCATATGAATATGGGTGCCGGGCGGGTTGTTTTTCAATCAATTGAACGGATCAATGTCGCGACCAAAGACGGCAGTTTTTTTACTAATGACGCCCTGCGGGCAGCAGTTGATAATTGCCGGAGCAAAAATTCAACTTTGCATTTAATGGGGATATTGCAAGGCGACAATGGCCGGGTCCATGGTGATATTGAGCATCTATTTTCTCTTTTGCAGATGGCCAAGGATGCCGACTTGAAAAGCGTGGCCATTCACTTGTTTACTGACGGTCGGGACACTAATCCCAAGGCGGCCGGCGAAATATACTTAAAAAGGCTGGAAGATAAAATTGAGGAGCTGGGGCTCTCTGGGATCGCCGAGATCAAAACCGTGATGGGCCGGGAAATTGCGATGGATAGGGATACTGCTTGGAACAAGACCTTGACTGCCCTGAAAGCGCTGGTTGATGGGGACGGGCAATATCGCACGGAGACCGCCCGCGATGCGATCGAGGCTTCTTACGAAAACGACCAGACCGATGAGTTTATCCGGCCGACGATCGTGGGTAACTATAAGGGGATTAGCCGGGGTGATTCGGTCGTTTTTTGGAACTACCGGCAGGACAGGGGAATCCAGCTGACGATGGCTTTTTGTGAATCGAACCGTAAGACCTTTAATTACAAAACAAAAGCTAAAAACACCTGGGACGGGATTCGTTTGTTTTTTATCAAGATGGGTGTTAAGTTGGGGTGGCTAAAAGCCGGAAAATATGGCCTTATTAGTAATAAGGATTTTGCCCTGATCCAGTCTATCCGCCAGGAATTGGCCGGTCTTAAGTTTGTGGCGATGACAGAATATTATCCTGGCCTAAACGCTTTGACCGCCTTTGCCGAAGGTGAAGTGCCGGAAACGGTTGGCGAGGTTGTTTCTCAAGCTGGCTTAAAGCAGTTGCGCCTGGCCGGGCCAGAAAAGTTCGCTCATGTTACCGGTTGGTTCTCCGGCCGGCGCACCAAGCCTTTTTTGGGAGAAGATCGTATCTTAGCTTTGGACCCAACCTTAAAAGCCCGGACGGAAGAAGGGAAGCGTTATGATTTGGTTCCCGAGATGACAGCTCATCTTGAAACCGAGCAGGCGTTGAAAGCGATCGAGAGCGATAAGTTCGCTTTGATCGTTCATAATTTTCAAAACGGTGACATGGTTGGGCATACCGGGAACCTTGACGCCGCGATCGCCGCTATCAGCTACATTTCTGCTTGTCTGGAGAAGATCGTTCCTACTGTTGTCCGTCAAGGCGGCGCGGTTGTTTTAACCGCTGACCATGGCAATGCCGATGAAATGATCTTGATGAAAAAAGGCCAGGAGGTCCCGAGTACCCAGCATTCAACCAACGATGTTCCGCTTTGGGTTATTGGCGCCGATGTTAGACTGGCCGAAACGGGAGCGATTCCCGATATTGCGCCGACTGTTCTGCAGTTAATGGGGCTGCCGATCCCTGAATCAATGACGGCAAAATCGCTGATCGTTTAAAATAAAAATTGAGTGAAATTTTTTAAAATAGCATCCGATAAGAAAGAGGAAGAAGAATGGAGGCGAGAAAATGTTAAAAGAGTTCAGATGCAAGTTTTGCCATAGACTCTTGGCCAAGGTTGGCGACGGGAGCAAGGTTGAGATCAAATGTCCCAAGTGCAAGACGATGAACCTTTATAACGAAGAGACCGTTATTGTCTACGAAATTCCCGAGAACAACGTGACCAAGAAGATATTGGAGAGAGGCTTGGTCCAGTACGATCTGTTGCAGAATTAGTTACATTATATAAAGGCTCGGAAATTCTTTGAGATTCAGAAGCCCCAAGCGACCTGCCTCCGGCAGTCAAGTTGGGGCTTTTTTATCGATCGACTGAAAGGGGATGAGAAGGGATAAAAAATATTGTCGGCGGCCGGTAAATGAATCGGATAAAAAAGATTGATGAAGGAGGCGCGAAATGACAGGAGCTGGGATAGTCACTAAAGTTAAACACAGGATCGGTTATTATCGGACCGGGATCGAAGTTCAGAACGGGATTAAGCTGGGGGTGACTAGGAATCTTTTTGGTTGTGGTGCGGTTGTTGGTATTTGGGGTGGAGGGCCGATAGATAATAATGTGGAGATCGTTCCCGCTTCGTTCACTAAAAAAACGATGTATGACGTTCCAATGCAAGGGAAAAAGGTTTTAATCCGGGCCGATTTCAACGGCACGGCCGATAAAGGAGGGATCAAGAGCGAGACCAGGATTGATGCTGCTCTCGATACCATCAGATACTGTCTGGAACATGGCGCTGCCCAAGTGATCCTCGTTTCCCACAATGGCCGGCCTAACGATGAAGTTAAAAAAGGCCTGACACCAGAAAAGATCAAGAGCAACTTGACCTTGAAACCTGTCGCGAATAATCTGGCTAGAAAACTCGGTGTTGCCGTCGGCTTTGCCGAACTGGAACGCGGCCAGCAGATCATTTCGGATGCCCGGGTCATTTTGATCGAAAACAGCCGGCTTGACGCGCGCGATGAAAGCAAAAAAGAAGAGGAACGGCTTGCATACGCGACAGAAATGATTGAAGCCCTTAATCCGGACATATACATAGTAGATGGGTTCAGCGTCGCTCACCGTGACCAGGCGTCGACCACCGGCCTGGCTAAAGTCATGAGGCAACTGGGCAGGCCAGTTGTAGCGGGCAAACTGATGATCAAGGAATATTCTTTCTTTATCGACCAACTTGATAAGCCGAAACAGCCGTTCGTGGTCGTCATGGGTGGCGCCAAGGTTTCCGGTCCGGACGGGAAGCTTGTCCTGATCAAGAAACTGCTTAAGAAAGCCGACCGGATTGTCCTGACTGGCGCGATGCTTTATCCTTTTCTCATTGCTCTCGGCCTCAAAGCGGGGAATAACCCACTTGGTGCTAAAGCTTCAGCAACCGCAGCCGAAGCCGAAATGGCGCGGACAAACCTGGCCAATGACATCGCGGCGGCCAAAGAACTTCTTAGCGACCCGGATGCCAAGAAAAAATTGGTGATCCCGAAAACCTTGATTGGCGAGGGCCATCAGGTTGTTGATGTGCTAAAGCAGAATATTCCGGAAGGTTTCACCATGAGAGATGTCCATATGGAAGCGGCTCTGGAATGGGTCATTTCAGAACTTGAGTCAGGTAAGACCAAGATCCAAACGGTCTTGTTCAACGGCCCGGCCGGGGTCTTTGAGAAGAATTATGTGTTGGGAACGTCGCACATTCTAAGTTTTATTTCCGACCGGACCAAGAATGGCGCGACCACCGTTATCGGCGGCGGCGAAACCGACAAGGCGCATAAGCTGCACGAGCAACTCTTCGGCAAAGTTGCGATCACCCATAAGACGACCGGGGGCGGCGCTAGCACTGAGCTTGTCAGGGACGGTTCCCTGCCGGCTTTCGAAGTGCTGGACGCAAGGGAAAAGGAGGGAAAATAAAATGGCAGTTGGAGCAGCTCAACAAGTTACTACTACTTCAAACAAGGTCCGGCTTGGTATACGTGGATTGGGTGGCGAGATCGGCGATACAACTATCCGTGTTTTGCTGGCAATGAATCGGACAAAATTCGATGCTTGTATGATGGCGACCGGTGGAGTGATCACTACTTATATCCGTTCATCCATAAAGGGAGATATCCAGAGCGCGATTAGGGCTGACCGGTCCTTCAAAAAACTTTCCGGCACCGGCTCGCTGCGCGATAATACCGCTTCTTCGTACGCGTTTGGCAAAGGAGCAGTACGGGATCTGAAGTTTGGCACCGGCAATAATAAAAACAGATTGACCGTGATCGGTCAGGACAACCGTGTGCTCAACATAGACTACGTTATTGTTCCCGAGACCAACAACAATTTGGATGTCCTTCGCCAGATTGACCTGCTACTCGAAACGACCGGTCAAGGGGTTAAAGACGAAAAGAACCCGGAACAAGTTTTCAGCCTTTATAGCCAGTATGAGAACCTGGTGACGGTTGCTTCGTCCCCGGTCAAGAAAGTGATGAATCCAGTGCCGCCGCACCAGTTCAATGGCCTGAAACTGGCCAAACCGGGCCAGCTGAACGCGACCGGTTCCTGCTCGACCCATGCTGGTGTTGACCTGGTCCGCTATATCAGGGAGCCGCTCATGAGGAA
>JAQVPA010000011.1:27145-34571 GCA_028702315.1 Candidatus Margulisiibacteriota bacterium | reverse complement strand
GGGCACACGCCGTTCGGCCACGCCGGCGAATTCGTCCTTGACGATATTCTAAAAACTAATTACGGCCGGCGTTTCTATCACAATGAACAGAGCGTCCGGGTGGTCGAAGTGCTCGAGAAGGACGGCCAAGGGCTTAATCTCTGCCGGGAAATAATCGACGGGATCAAAAATCACACGCCGGATGACCCGCAACCGGCCACGCTGGAGGGGCAGATCGTCCGCCTCGCCGACCGGATCGCTTATCTGCACCACGATATCGAGGATTCGATCCGGGCCGGAGTGCTGACCGAAAGGCAGCTTCCCAAAAAGACGATGAAGGTGTTGGGCGAAAACATATTCGACAGCATTGTTAAAAGCATTATCACGCACAGCCGGAATAAACCGAAAATAGCCATGGATAAGAAGATCAATAAAGCGATGGATGACCTTTATGATTTCATGTATGAGAATGTCTATACTAACCCTGCGGCCAAGCTGGAAGAATCGAAGGTGCCGGAACTGATCCGCCAGCTTTTCCGCTATTATCATTATAATAATAATTTCCAAAAAGGGTTAAAAGAAGCGCAACAGCTGCAGCACACCATCGATTTTATCGCCGGTATGACCGACCGTTACGCGATCAGCAAGTTCCAAGAATTATTCGTCCCCGACGAGTGGAGGAAGACAGCTTGATCCCCAAAGAAAAAATCGAAGAGATCCGGCAAAAGGCCGACATCGTCAGCGTGATTTCGGAATATGTTTCCCTGAAAAAACGGGGGCGCAATTACCTCGGCCTCTGCCCGTTCCATTCCGAAAAAACCGCCTCGTTCACCGTCTCGCCGGAGAAACAACTTTTCCACTGTTTCGGCTGCGGCGAAGGGGGGAATATCTTTGCCTTTCTCATGAAGATCGAGGATATCGGCTTTGCCGAAGCGGTCCACGAGCTGGGGAATAAGGTCGGATTAGAAGTAGAAAAACCGACCGGCCAAGGAATTACCAAAGGTGAAAAAGATAAACTTTATGATGTCATGCAGCTGGCGGCCAGCTTTTTCAAGCAGTTATTAGCTGGCGAGCAAGGCCAGGCCGCCAGGGATTATTTGGCGCAAAGAAAGATCAGCGAGACGACGGCTAAAACTTTTGGCCTCGGCTTTGCTCCTGACGACTGGGATGCTCTGGTCAAATATCTGATCTCCCGGGGCGTGGCACCGGCACTGATCGAGCGGGCCGGCCTATCGTTGCCGCGCGAAAGCAAAGACAGCTATTACGATCGGTTCCGCAGCCGGCTGCTCTTTCCAGTGACCGATATCCGCGGCCGGGTCATCGCTTTCAGCGGGCGGGCGCTCGGAGCGGTTGAGCCGAAATATTTAAATTCGCCCGACTCGCCGATCTACCGCAAGGGGGATAATATTTTTGGCCTCAGCCTGGCCAAAGAGGCGATCAAGAAAGACGGTTTTGTAATTCTGGTCGAGGGCAATGTTGACCTGCTCGCTGTCTACCAATCTGGCTGCCTGAACGTCGGCGCCCCACTCGGGACGGCACTGACCGCCCAGCAATGCAAGTTGCTGCTGCGTCTGACCGATACAGTAGTGTTGGCCTTCGACAGTGATCCAGCCGGAGAAACCGCCTCAGAGCGTTCAGCGGAAGTCCTGCGCGGCCAGGGGATAAAGGTAAAAGTGGCTGAGCTCAAAGGGGCAAAAGACCCGGACGAATTCATTGCCAAGAACGGGCCGGAAACATTCAAGGCCGCCATCAGCTCCGCCCTTCCCTTTTTGGAATTCAAATTAAAACGGACCATTGGCCGCCATAATTTAAAGGAAATCGAATCGCGTTCCAAAGCTTTGCGCGAAGTGGCCTCGCTCCTGGGCAAGGAGACCGATAATTTCACGCAGGCGGAATACGGCAAACTGGCCGCCCGGCTGCTCGGCATCGACCAGGAGACCGTGCTGAACGAGATCAAGCGCGGAAGTTATTACGGCCGCGGCCGGGAGAATAATCTTCGGCGCCAGACCACCAAGCCGCCATCCAAAATTGTTGAAGCGGAAAAAAGATTGATCGCGCTGGCCGCGCAGGATTTAACAGTCCTTGAACTGATCAAAAAAGAATTGCGGCCAGAATTGTTTACCGGCAACGAATCTCGGGCGATTGCCGAGCTCTTGTTCTCGGCAGATCCAAGCCAAGTTCAAGATCTGCCCCATTTTGTCATTGATAATTTAAAAAGTGACACGGCCCGGGCTTTTTTGACCAGTCTGCTGGTCAGCGATAATCTAGAACGGTCAGACGATATCCTGACCGATTGCATTAATGTAATTAAAAACGAAACTGTTAAGAGCCGGATCGAAGGCTTAAAAAACGACCTGAGAGAAGCGGAAAAGGCCAATGACCACGATAAGTCGCTAGAGCTATTAGCGGCGTTAAAAAGTGAAATTTCCTAATAATGTGTTCGATAACAATTAACAGGGGGTAACGAATGTTCGGAAAAAGAGATGAAATGGAAATATTAAGGGCGGCCGCGTCCCGCAAGGGGTATTTGACGCCCGAAGAGATCCTGTCGGTCTATCCGCAGCCGGAGAAGAACCTCGACGAGATCGAGCAGTTGCTCGGCTTGGGGATTGAGGTCTCGGAAAAGAAAGAAAAAACCGCCGAAGCGCCGAATAAGGAAGAGTTGCAGCATGAGCTGGCGGAGCTTAAAGGGGTCGGCGTTGACGACACGGTCCGCATGTACCTGCGCGAGATCGGCCGGTTCCCCCTCCTGACCTCGGAAGAAGAGATCGTCCTGGCCAAAAGGATGAAGACCGAAGATATGCGCGCCAAGCACAAGCTGGTCAATTCCAATCTCCGGCTTGTTGTCTCGATCGCCAAGAAATACACCGGCCGCGGTATGGTTTTCCTCGACCTCGTCCAGGAAGGGAATCTTGGCCTGATCCGTGCGGTCGAAAAATTCGACTACCGGATGGGCTACAAGTTCTCGACTTACGCGACTTGGTGGATTCGCCAGGCGATCACCCGGGCCATTGCCGACCAGGCGCGCACCATCCGGATCCCGGTTCACATGATCGAAACGATCAACCGCCTGCGCAAGACCTCAAGGATCTTGCTGCAACAGCTCGGCCGTAAGCCGACGGAAAAAGAGATCGCCCAGCGCACCCGGATGTCAATGGAAAAAGTCCGCGAAATCATCAGGATATCCCAAGTGCCGCTTTCGCTCGAGGCGCCGATCGGCGATGAAGAAAGCTCTCGCCTCGGTGATTTTGTTGAGGACGGAACAATTCAGGCCCCGGATGAAGTTGTCCTGCAAGGACTACTGCGCGACGACCTGGAAGAAGTGATGAATACGTTGTCGGAAAGGGAACGGACAGTTTTGAAACTCCGTTTCGGGCTAGACGACGGCCATCCGCGAACCTTGGAAGAGGTCGGTCGGGTCTTTGCAGTCACTCGCGAGCGGATCCGTCAGATCGAAGCAAAAGCCTTGCGCAAATTGAAACACCCTACGCGGGCACGGAAATTGCGAGAATATTTGAAATAGTCAGGTGTCTATTCTTGCGGCCACTTGGTTAGGTCTGGCCCGTATTTTTCTTTGTTCTCCAAAAGTTTTTTCCTTAAGTTTGCCACATTGCCGGCCAGGCCTTTGATCGTCTTTTCAAAGTCATCGATCTGCTTCAGCAGTTCATCCAGATTTTTCGGTTTCTGTTCGTTTGCCATAAAATCCTCCTTGCGGCTGATGGGCCCTATAGGATTCGAACCTATAACCAATCGGTTATGAGCCGAGTGCTCTACCCTTGAGCTAAGGGCCCTTGCCGTCGGTAAGTCAGTGTATCGTACCTTGCTAGGCAAGTCAAGGCATGGTAAGATTTTAGCGTCGGGGCGCCTAGTTCAGTGGTAGAATGTCCCGATGTGGATAATAAAGTCAATGGGCGTGTAGTTTAGTGGTAGAACGCTTCCTTCACACGGAAGAGGTCAGAGGTTCAATCCCTCTCACGCCCATTGAGGGAATTAAAGTCCATCGGGAAGGTCGTAGGTTCGATCCCTACGGCGCCCATTTTACCCCGAGCTTGTCGAGGGGTTCGGGCGAGTAGTTCAGTTGGTTAGAACGCCTCGCTTACACCGAGGAGGTCACAGGTTCGAGTCCTGTCTCGCCCATTTGCTCCGCCGATCAGGCATTCTTTAGGTAAGCCGCCGCGGCCTCTGGAACCACAGTCACGATCGGGATTCCCGAACCAACCTCAAAACCGGCCATGCTGGTAATGCGCGGAAAAAGTTTGATGTTCCAGTGAAAATGCTCCAGGTCTCGTTCCTTGGTCGGCGCGGAATAAATTGCGTAATTGAAATCAGGGTTTTTGATCGCCTTATATAACTTTTCGAGGAACTTCTTCATGATCAAGGCTAACTCCCGGCATTGCTCCACACTGATCGTGTCAAAATTAGAATGATGAAATTTCGGTAATATCCAGGTCTCAAATGGAAAGCGCGGCGCATAGAGAGTAAAAACAATAAAATTATCTGTTTCCAGGATGACCCTTTCTTTAGCCGCTTGTTCCATCTTGATCAGGTCGCAATAAAGGCAGTTGCCTGTCTCATCAAAATGATCCTGGGCAATCCCGAGGCGGTCACGAAGCGTCCGGGGAGTAATTGGCGTGGCGACGATCTGGGAATGAGGGTGGTGGAGCGACGTCCCGGCTCCCCGCCCATGGTTTTTAAAGAGAATGACCGATTCAAACCGCGGGTCGCGGGCCAGTTCAATAAATCTTTGCCGGTAAGCCAAATAGATCTCGTCGACCTGGGCTTGGGTCATGGTGGCAATGATCGCTTCATGGTCGGGCGATTCAATGATCACTTCATGTTTGCCGATGCCGTCCATTTTCTCGAAGCCAAACGCATCTTTGCTCCGCCGCGGGTCGCCGGTTGGCCGGAGCGCGGGGAAAGCGTTCTCGGTCACCCTGACTTTCCAGCCACCGGCATCGCGAACCGCGTAAATTTCCGGCGGGGTTTTACTTTCCCGCCCGGGACAGAACGGGCAATTGGCCGCGCTATCGCTAGATACGGCCGCCGGCTTCCCGGCAAAATCTTCCGGCCGCTTCGCGCGCTCGGTAGCAATGATCGTCCAGTCACGGGTTGCTAAATTAAATCTCAATTCAGGCATTATTATTCCTCCTCGTTTAGTAGATCATTTCTGACTTTCGCCAACATCCTCATGAAAAAGCGGAGATTATGGATCGTGAGCAGGTGCATGGCGGTAATCTCCCGCGCCCAGAAGATATGGCGAATATAGGCTTTAGTAAAATTTTTGCAAGTATAACAGTCGCAAGCTGGATCGATCGGGGTAAAATCTTTCTCGAATTTCGCCAGGCGGATGCTCGTTTTACCTTCATAGGTCAAAAATGAGCCGTGGCGGGCCAACCGGGTTGGGATAACGCAATCGAACAGGTCGGCTCCAAGCTTGATCGCGCCCAGAATGTCAGAGGCATATCCCACTCCCATCAAGTGCCGCGGTTTATCGTCCGGTAGAATACCAGTCACAATATCAAGCATCTCAAACATTTCGTTTTGCGGCTCCCCGACCGATAATCCGCCGATCGCGTAACCGGGAAAACCCTGCGCCGCGATCTCTTCCGCCGACCGCTTGCGCAGGTCTTTGTACGTGCTTCCTTGCACAATTCCAAATAAAGTTGGGATTTGATTGTTTGAAGTTGTTTTGAAGTTGGAGGTTTGAAGTTTGAGGTTCGATTCCTTTGCCCACCTCGTCGTCCTGATAAGCGCTTCGGTCGCCTGTTTTTTATCGCAAGGAAACGGAACGCATTCATCAAGCGGCATCATGATATCGGAACCGAAGGCCGTTTGGATCTCCAATACCTTGGCCGGCGTCAAAAAGTGTTTAGCGCCGTCGATATGGGAGGTGAACTCCACCCCTTCATCGCTGATCTTTCTCATATGGGCGAGCGAAAAGACCTGGAAGCCGCCGGAATCGGTCAGGATCGGCTTATCCCAATTCATGAATTTATGCAGTCCGCCCGCCTCCCTGATCAGTTCATGTCCCGGGCGGAGTAAAAGATGGTAAGTATTACTAAGAATGATCTCCGCGCCAATTTCATCAAGATCGCGCGGCGTCATGGTCTTGACTGTCCCCTGTGTCCCGATCGGCATAAAAGCGGGGGTGTTGATCGTCCCATGAGGAGTATAAAGTTTTCCGACTCTTGCCTTAGATTTATTGCTTTTCTTAAGTATTTCAAACTTGTATTTCATATTGATATATTATACATTCATTTGTCATTTGTCATTGATCAGATAATCAGCATAGCATCTCCGAACGAGAAAAATCGGTATTTATTTTCAATTGCTTCCCGGTAAGCGCGCATAATAAAGTCCTTCCCGGCAAAAGCGGACACCAGCATTATTAAAGTCGTCCTCGGCCAGTGAAAGTTCGTGATCATAGCATTAACTATCTTAAATTTATAGCCCGGATAAATAAAAATGTCTGTGGAGCCTTTAAGGCCACCCCCATCCCCTATCCCCTTCCCCCTTAGTAAGGGGGAAAGGGGATAAGGGGTTAGGGGTAAAGCACAAGCCTCTATGGTTCTGACCGACGTCGTCCCAACCGCCACAACTCGCTTAGCCTTTTTTATCGCCTCGATCGTCTCCATCGGCACTTCGTACGATTCGGAATACATTTTATGGTCCTCAATATTCTCGGCGTAGACCGGCTTGAACGTCGCCAAACCGGTGTGGAGAGTAACGTACGCGACAGCTGCACCCTTTGCCTTGATCTTGGCCAAAAGCTCCGGCGTAAAATGCAATCCCGCCGTCGGCGCCGCTGAAGCGCCTTCTTTTTCCGCATAAACCGTCTGATAACGTTTTGCTATTTGTGATTTGGGGTTTAGATTTTGTTTTGAGGTTGGATGTTTAACGTTGGATGTTTTAATGTAAGGAGGCAACGGAACTTCGCCTGCCCGCTTCATATACTTAGCCAAATCCCCCTGAAACTCAATGATCTGTTCACCTGTTTCAGTTTTCTCAAGCACGGTGCCAACAACTTCATTATTGCCAAAAACTACTCTCGAACCAACTTTGAGCCGCTTCCCTGGTTTAACCAAACATTCCCAGATATCCTTCTTGCAACTTGGCCCCTGCCTGCCGGCAGGCAGGCCCTGCCCCTTGGCACTAACAAGCAATACTTCAACCTTAGCCCCACCATCTTCCTTCCTCCCGACCAAATTAGCCGGCATAACCTTGGTATTATTCAGAATCAAAAGATCTCCGGGTTTAAAATAATCGACGATATCATAGAAGTGTTTGTGTTCGATCGTCTCTTTTTTCCGGTCAAGCACCATCAAGCGAGAGTGGTCCCGCTTAGCGGCCGGCTCGTGGGCGATCAGTTCCTGAGGAACGATGAAGTCAAAATCGGAAGTTTTCATTATCCAAAACCTAAGAAAAGTAGAATCGGGGCGAGAGGATT
>JAQVPA010000011.1:0-27045 GCA_028702315.1 Candidatus Margulisiibacteriota bacterium | reverse complement strand
TGAACCTCCGACCTCCCCGATTGGAAATCGGGGCGCTCTACCTTTGCAATTAAACATCTTAATACTTAAAACGACATTTTAATGAAAGGAAGAGAATCGGGGCGAGAGGATTTGAACCTCCGACCTCCCCGATTGGAAATCGGGGCGCTCTACCTTTGCAATTAAACATCTTAATACTTAAAACGACATTTTAATGAAAGGAAGAGAATCGGGGCGAGAGGATTTGAACCTCCGACCTCACGGTCCCGAACCGTGCGCTCTACCAAGCTAAGCTACGCCCCGACCAACTAATCCTTCAATAAACCGACTACTCTTCTGTCTCTTGATGTAATATTCGCGCTTTCGAGCTTCTGTAGAACTAGTATGGATTTCCTTATATACTAATTCAAAGGGGCCGTAATATTTATTCCCCTTTGTTTTCCCAGAATTATGTTCCAAAAGCCTTCTTTCAAGATTTGAAGTGTAGCCAACATAATATCGACCGTTCTTCAAGCTTTTTAAAACATAGACAAACCATTCCTCCACGGCCACCAACCTCCCCACTTCTTGGAGCTTAAACCTCCGACCTCCCCGATTTCCAATCGGGGCGCTCTACCAAGCTAAGCTACGCCCCGCATCTCGATTCACTATTATCGGTGCCAGATGATATTTAATAAAAGGGTCAAGATCAAACTAAGCAGGATCATCGTCACCAGCGGAATATAAATGGTCAGCCCCTCGCGCTGGTAAGTAAAATCACCCGGCAACTTGCCAAACCAAGGGACTTTGGCAACCAAGAAAAAGAATCCCCCGACAAGGACCAGAACGATCCCAATATAGATCAGGGTTCTGCCGAGGGATTCAACCGCCATTATTATTGGACCTCAAAACGAACCGGAATCTCAAACCAGCTAGCCAGTGCTTGTCCAGCCTGAGTCGCTGGCGCAAACCGCCATTCGGAGACCGCCTTGACCGCCGCGGCATCTAATTCTGCGATGCCGGAAGATGTTCTGGTTTCAATTTTTTCCGGTTGGCCATTCAGCCCGATCAAGACCGACAAGAGTATTGTCCCCTGCGATTCTTGCGCTAAAGCCGCCTTGGGATAGATCGGGAGCACTTTTAAAGTTACAGACGGCGGTACGATCGGCAGTGGGGCAACCTGGCTTGAGACTGGGGCCGGCAAAGAAACCGTTTTAACCGCTGTTTTCGCCTCTACCGCCACAGCCGGAGCAACCTTCTCAACTCTAATTTCCTCCCCGGCAAAAACCGGCAGGGTCGTGGCAGGCGCAACATGCGATTTCGAAATAAATATCCCCGCGGAAAGAACCACCGAAAACATAGCGATCACAAATAAATTTTTAAGCGAGACTTCTTTAGCTTTTATCATTTTATTTACCTCCGTTGTAATTATAGCACGCTAAAAGCCCCATTTCACCCCAAGCGAATAGCACCGGCCGGGCATCGGGTAATTCCGCGAGGCCCAGGTCGTCGGATCACTGCCGACCGCTTCACTGTAATTTTCATTAAACAGGTTATCGACCGCCAGATCAACCGTGAACCCGGCGATCGCTTTTGATAGTTTAAGGTCAACCACCGTGTAAGCGGGCAATTTGACGGTGTTGTAGAGGTCAGCATACCGTTCACCGACATATTTGACGATCACGCTGCTGCCACCCATAACTATCCCGGCATTGAACTTGTTTTGAGGAGTATAGCGGAGTGTTTTGCCAACCGCCAGCGGATCAAAATCCTGCTGATCGACCGCTTTCTGGTAAGTGTAATTAATGTAGCCCCGGCCATCCTCGCCAATCTTCCTGTTCAACTCAAATTCAACCCCTTCACTCCGGACCTCGCCGATATTCTTGGCGGTTGTTGCGACAGCCGAACTTTGCCAATCCCAGAGGATAAGGTCGGTAATACGAGAATTATAATAGCTAAGGCGCACATCTGTTCTATCCGTTAGCTGCCGTTCCAGGCCCAATTCGTAGGAAAGAGATTTTTCTGGTTTAAGAGTTGGGTCGCCGAACATCCAGCCGTCGTTCCAGTATAATTCATTTAAAGTTGGGGCGCGGAACGCCGTTCCAGCTGACGCCCTAAAAATCGTGGCTTTATCCATCCGTATTACAACCCCAAGCCGCGGATTGACCGCGCTTCCGGCGGTCGAATGATGGTCGCCGCGAATGCTAGCCGTCAAAGAGAGCTGGTCGTTCAAATCAACCACATCCTGCAAAAAAGCGGCGTAATTGCTGATCGTATGGTCGCCCGACATCGTTGTTTTACCTTTATCTTCCCTGACTTCAAGACCGTAAAGCCAGCTGCCGATGTTTTGCTGCCATTCAACTCCGGTTTGGGCCGCCAGGTTAGTGCTGGCACCAAAAATGTAAGGGTCAAGCTTCTGGTCAAGATTGCTTTGGTGCAGCCGAAGAAGATAATTATCGCCCTTCAAACCAACGCCCCATAAAGTGTTTTTGTCGCTCTGGCGATCGTTTGGCTCGGTCGCCGAATACGGATCGGCGTCGGACGTTGGCACTCCGGGGACACCTTTTATCGCGTCGTAATATTGAACGTCCGCGATCAATTCGCCAAGTTTTGTGGGAAAAACAATTTTGCCAGCTACATTTTTAGCCAGATAATCACCGTTCTGGCGGAAACCGTTAGATTGCAAATAGTCGGCATTCAAAGAGTAGTTGGCGCCTGACAGTGAAACTTTATATTGGCCGGTGCCAAATGACGCCGCCTGCGCCGAAATCGCTTTGTCCCCTTCTTTTGGAGTTTTGCTAATGATATTGATCACGCCCGAGATCGCATCCGAACCGTAAACCGCTGACAACGGCGCCCTGACGACCTCGATCCTTTCCACGTTATCGGTCAGCAGGTCACCCATATCAAACATGCCGAGCGTCGGTGAATTGATCCTCCGGCCGTCAACAAGGATCAGAACCTGCGAAGCGTTCGCTCCGCGCAGGCGAACGGAATTGAGGGAACCAAGATAACCATATGACTGGGAATCGACCCCGGCCACAGTTCGCAGCGCTTCCCCAACCGTTTTGAAGTTATGCACTTCTGTTGAGGAGATCACGGACGTATTCCAGGGGCTCTTACTCGCCGGCAACGGCAACCGCGCGGCAGTAACAACGACTTCTTCGCCATAAAAACGCGGAACCTCAGAAGCAAATGAAAAATGGACAATGAATAATGAACAGAGAAGGAATAACAACAAAAACTTGATGCCTCGAAACCTTGATGCCTTTATATCTTTAACCATCTCTATACCTCCTAAAATTTGAAGTATAGAGTTCTCGGGAAAACCCTATCCGAACCTTCCGAACCAAGGCAGGATTAGAACCTGCTATTTAACTATCTCTCTCCCGTTGAGTATCTTGTCCGGAAATCACCAACACAATCTCACCTCGAACCGTTCGCCCTTTTAATTTATCTAGTACCTCACCTCCTTTTCCTCTAATGATCTCTTCGAACTTTTTCGTCAACTCCCGGCAAACTGCGACTCGCCTATTATTATCGATTTTAATAATTTCGTCAAGTGTTTTGATGATCCGAAACGGAGACTCATAAATGACAATTGTTCTATCTTCGCCCATCAGTGACGCCAGTTTTTTCCTTCTCTTCCCCGGCTTCTTGGGAAGGAAGCCGACAAAAGTGAATTCATCGGTCGGCAGACCGGAACCGACTAAGGCGGTGATTACCGCCGACGGCCCGGGAATAATCTCCACTTTGATCCCCTGAGCCACTGATTCTCTGATAACCTGATACCCCGGATCAGATATCCCCGGCATCCCCGAATCGGAAACAACAGCCAGATTTTTTCCCTGTTTTAGAAGATCAATTAAATAGGCTGTTTTCGCCTTGATGTTGAATTTATGGTACGAGGTCAGCGGGGTATTGATATTGTACTTAGCCAGCAAGATCTTTGAATGGCGGGTGTCTTCGGCCGCGATCAGGTCGGCTTCGGCTAGTATTCTAACAGCGCGGAAAGTCATATCCTCAAGGTTGCCGATCGGCGTGGCAACGACAAACAGGGTTCCGGCCATTTAAAAGAGCGGTTTCGGCTGAGGATCAGTTTGTTCTTCGCTGGCAACGGATTCTATTTCGCCAGACAGCGGCCCGGATTCGACCCTAACCCGGCCATGATAGGTCGAACCTTCCTCGATCACGATCTTGCCGCCGGTCAGGTCGCCATGCACCCGCCCCGATTTTGAGACCTCGAGAATATCTTTAGCGATGATGTTGCCGTCCACCCGGCCGGCGACGACCACGGTCCCACCATGGATCTCGCCCACCACCTTGCCATTGGGAGTAACGATGATTTCGCCTTCAGCCTTGATCTTTCCTTCAAATTCCCCGTTAATACTGACCCCGCTGGCGGAAACAATTTCCCCTTTAAACCGGGCGTTCTCGCCGATGATCGAGTCAAGTCCGCCAATCGCTAATTTCTTTCCGCCCGAAACGATATTGTCAAAAAGTCCCATTGTTTACCTCCATAACTTGCTCGCGGATAAAATATTAAGATCCAAATAAGCAACCGGGTTCAAGGGTGTCCCCCAACGGCGGACTTCATAGTGAAGATGCGGTCCGGTCGTCCAGCCAGTCATACCAACATAAGAGACAACTTGTCCTTTTTTAACCCTCTGACCAACCCTGACAGCATAACTGGAGTTATGCGCATAAAGAGTAGAGACCCCATGCCCATGATTGATCTCAACTGTTTTGCCATAGCCGCTCCGCCAACCAATATAAGAAACAACGCCATTAGCTGTGGCCCTGGCCGGAGCCCCGTATCTGGCACTAATATCTATACCGGCATGAAACCCTCTCCAAGGAGAAGAACGATAACCAAATAATGAAGCTAACCGTCCATAGATCGGCCAGGAAGAAGGGGTTGAAGCAAAACGCGACTGAACCAGGCTGACCCACTGTTTCAGTTCTTCTAAACTTCTTTTTCGCTCGGTTATCTTGTCATCAAATTTTTCAAATTGCAACGAGACCTTGTTTGAAGTCACTTCAAGAGTGCTTTTATCGCTGGAAAGGGTCGTTTTCATCTTCCAACCTTTTAACCCCAGCAGTTTCCTCAACTCATTATCCCTAGCCACCAGCTCGTCCAGCGCTCTTGCCACTTTATTCGTTTTAGTTGAAAATGTGGTTATGACCGCCTGTTGTTGCCGGTTCTTATCGATCGTATTGGCATAGTTGACCAGTCTGCGGGAAAGGAGGGTTGAATAGATAATTGAAGAGCCAACTACGACCAGAAAGAAGAATGATAAGACAGCGGTAGCGTATACCCAACTGGCTGGTATCTTAATGCTGACCGGCTTTCCCCGGGCATCGTGGGGAACCAGCATTAAAGTATAAAATCTCTGCTTTTTGGCTTTATTATCCATAATTTGCTACTAATAATACCTCATTAAAGCCTCAAAGTCAAGCCTAACGGAAAAAAATCGGGGCAGCGGGATTCGAACCCCTGCCTGCCGGCAGGCAGGCACGATCTCCACCATGCCCTAATCAAATGATAAAAATCGGGGTGACTGGATTCGAACCAGCGATCTCTACCACCCCAAGGTAGCGCCTTAGACCAAACTGGGCCACACCCCGATTTTTAGCAATAAAAATTCTATCATTTCTTCAGGTGCTTTGCCATTGACTCCTGGATCGTCAACTCTTTACCGGCAAAGAACCGCTGTAGGTCGGCTCGATGGGCATATAAACTGAGGAGCGCGTTGGCTAATCCAAAAGCAATATATTCCAGCCGCCAAGAACCCATCCACATCATGATCGGGATAATTATCATGGTCAGACAAGTCGCCGGGATAAAATAACGGATAAGAACCATACTTAAGGTCCAAAAGAGTACTATTAAGACGGTAAAGAGCGGATCAAGCGCAATCAATATCCCGCCAGTCGTCGCCACCCCTTTCCCCCCTTTGAACTTCAAAAAAATGGGAAAATCGTGCCCAACTACAACCGCCAAAGCGGCTAATGCAATCCCCCAGGAAGGAAGGGCAAACCTTTGGGCCAGGTAAATCGCCAAATACGCTTTGCCGACATCGCCAAGTAAAGCGATAACCCCTGCTCTCTTGCCCGCTACAATTAAAGTATTGGACGCGCCCACATTGCCGGTGCCGGCAGTGCGCGGGTCTTTACCTTTTAGTTTGGAAGCAAGGAAGCTAAAGGGAATTGAGCCAAGCAGGTAAGAAACCAGAACAACTAAAACGAGCGTCATGCAACCTTATCGAGCCCGAACGCTTTATGCAGTGCCTGAACGGCCCGCTTCCCCTGCTCCGCTTTGACGACGCAGGATATCTTGATCTCCGAGGTTGTGATCATCTGGATATTGATCTTTTCCTCAGAGAGAGTGGCAAACATCCTTGAAGCAGTTCCCGGCTGGCTGACCATGCCAATGCCAACCAATGATACTTTGGAGACATCGGAATCGGAGACAACGCTTTCAGCTTGAAGTTCCTTGGCCACTTTTTGGGTCACCTCAACCGCCTTTTTAAGCTCGGGGCGGTCAACCGTAAACGCCATATCAGCCGCGGTACCTGAAGAGTGAACCGACTGGACGATCATATCAACGTTGATCTTCTCGGCCGCCAGCGCGCCAAACAATTTGGCCGCGGTTCCCGGTTTATCCGGAACCTTTAAAATACCAACCTTAGCGATATTTTCATCAAGCGCGATCCCTCTCACCGCCTCTTTCTTTTCCATTTTGCCACACTCCTCTAAAATTCGTTCGGGCGACATAATATACGTCCCAACATCATTTTTCAGGCTGCTCCGTAAGTGAATGACCATATTATAAATACTGGCGCATTCAACCGAGCGTGGATGTAGAACTTGCGCACCCAAACTGGCCATCTCCAGCATCTCTTCATAAGAAATATATTTTAATTTCCTGGCTTCCGGTACGATCCGCGGATCGGTCGTATAAACGCCGTCAACGTCGGTATAAATATCGCAAACTTGGGCTTTTAAGGCTGCCGCGATCGCCACCGCTGAAGTGTCGGAACCACCCCGGCCAATGGTAATGATATCGCCCTTGCTATCAACCCCCTGGAAACCGGTAATGACCACAACTTTACCGGCCTTAAGTTCCTTTTTGAGACGGTCAAGTTTAACTTCCTTGATTCGGGCTTTTTTGTAGATATCTTCGGTGACAACGCCCGCCTGTCCGCCGGTCAGCGAAACAGCTGGGCAACCCATATTCTGGAGCGCCATGGCTAGGAGTGAAGCGGAGACCTGTTCGCCGGTCGAGACCAGCATGTCATATTCGCGCGGGTCGGGACTATCAGTCACTTTATGCATCAGGTCGATCAGCTCATCGGTCGTATGGCCCATCGCGGAAACGATGACCACGACCTCATAGCCGTCATCCCTGACTTTCTTCACCCTCCGGGCAACGTTCTTGATCTTTTCCGGCGTCCCGACCGACGTGCCGCCGTATTTGTGGACGATCACTTCCATGGAGAAATTATAACATAAGCGACTTGATCTCGGAAGAAGTCAAAGGGACCGCCTTGCCGACAGGCAAGTCGCCCAATTTTATGTTTTGTATCCTGACCCTCTTTAATTTGGACACCTTATTCCCCACCGCCTCCACCATTCGCCTGATCTGGCGCTTCTTTCCTTCGCGCAGAATAATCGAGAAGCTCTTTTCTCCCAACAGTTTAACCTTGGCCGGCAGGGTCTTTTCCCCTTCGATCATCATCCCATTAGCCATCTCACGCAACGCGTAACTAGTAACGGGCGACGCAGTATCGACTAAATATTCCTTTTCGTGTTCGTAGCGCGGATGCATCAGCCTATTCGCCAATTCGCCGTCATTGGTCAGGAGCATCAATCCTTCGGAACTAACATCCAGCCGGCCAACCGGATAGAGGCGATATGGGACATCCTTGACCAGGTCAAGGATCGTCCTCTCCCCTTTCTGGCTAACGCAGGAGCTGAAATAACCACGCGGTTTGTTCAGCTTTAGATATATCTTTTTTTCTATCAACCCAACCACCGAACCACCGATTTTAACTTTGTCTTTCGCTGGATCGATCTTGGTCCCCATTTCAGTAACTAACTGGCCATTGACCTCCACTCTTCCGGCCCTGATAAGGTCTTCTGCTTTCCGGCGCGAAGCGACCCCGCATTCGGCAATGAATTTTTGTAATCTTATTTTATCCATGCGCTCGTTACCCGTTACTCTATTCCCATTACTTGCTTAGCATACGCTTCATATACTTCATCATTAAAAAGCACAAAACAGCCCTCTTTATTATAACAAATATTTAAGCTATAATAGCGTATATATGCCTCAAGATCATTCATTTGATATCGTCAGCAAACCAAATATGCAGGAAGTCGACAACGCCATCCAGATGGCGGCCAAGGAGCTTGCCAACCGGTTCGATTTTAAAGGGAGCATCAGCAAGATCGAAAAGGTCGAGGAAAAGATCAAGCTGGTTTCCGAGGACGAATTTAAACTGAAGAATGTTTCCACCATTTTGCAAGATAAGTTCGCCAAGCGGCAGATCCCGATAAAATTCTTTGAGTTCGGCAAGGTCGAGGAAGCGCTCGGCGGCACGGTCAAGCAGGATGTAACCATTAAACAAGGGATCCCTCAGGACAAAGCTAAGGAGATAACCAAACTGATCAAGGCTTCCGGCTTAAAGGTGCAGGCCCAGATCCAGGGTGACGAGATCCGGGTTTCCGGTAAAAAACTTGACGACTTGCAGGCCGTCATCCAAAAGATCAAGGCGGCCAACCTGACGATCGCTTTGTCTTTCGTTAACTATCGTTAGTACTACCCGAATGTCCGAATCGGGGCTCTAATATTCGAATAAAAACCCGAATATAATATGATTATTAGAGTATCATTCGGATATTAGGGCCTTTCATTCGGATATTAGGGCAGTAACATGCAAAAGATATTAAGTAAAACTTTGGCAGAGCTAACAAAGGACTTTAAAGCGCTTGGCCAGCCGCAATTTCGGGCCAAGCAGGTCTATAAATGGGTTCATCATAAGCTGACCTTTAACTTTGACGAGATGACCGATCTCCCCAAGAACCTCCGCGACTTACTTAAAGAGCAATATTCGATCGATACTTTGAAGATCAGGCATATCACTCCCTCACCGGACGCGACAAAAAAATATCTATTCGAGCTTGAGGATGGCAACTTGATCGAGTCGGTTTTCATGCAAAACAAAGAAGAAAGAAAAACCGTCTGCGTTTCGACCCAGGTCGGCTGCCCGCTCGGCTGCCTCTTCTGCGCGACCGGGGAAATGGGCTTTAAGAGGAACCTGACCGCGGCCGAGATCATCAGCCAGGCCTACCAGATCGCCCGCGACTACCCCGACATTTCCAACATCGTCTTTATGGGCATGGGGGAACCGTTCCTGAATTATGATAATGTCATGAAAAGCGTCCAGATCCTTCTGTCTGATGAAGGGGCAAACTTCGGACAACGGCGGATAACGGTCTCGACCTGCGGGATCGCCGATCGAATCAGGGACTTTGCCGATGAAGACCTCCAGGTTCGGCTGGCAGTTTCTCTAAACTCCGCTGATAATGAGATCCGCTCAAAGCTAATGCCGATCAACAAGAAATTCCCCCTCCCCGTCCTGCGGGAAGCGGTCAAATATTACGGCAAAAAGACCGGACGGCTGGTCACCTTTGAATATGTCATGCTTGAAGGGATCAATGACGGGGAGGATGATCTGCGCAAATTGATAAATTTCTGCCGCGGCCTCGACGTCAAAGTGAATTTGATCAGTTTTAATAAATTCGGCAAGCAGTTCAAGCCCTCAAAAATAAAGACCATTGACCGTTTTGTGGATGCGCTGATGGCCGAGAGGATCAACGCGGTCGTCCGCCGGAGCCGGGGTGAAGCGATCAACGCCGCCTGCGGGCAACTGGCCGCCAAGATCAATAAAAACCCTTCGCCGCTTTGATATTAGTTTTTGCGTTCTCCAGGAGGATTGGGTTGACCTGTTGTAAATACTTTTTCATCGTTGTTGACGGGCTAAAGAGCAAATTATAAATATTTTCTATTTCCTGCTTGGACACCAGTGACGGGAATTGGTCGGCTGGAATTTTCCCTATCGTTTCCACCGCCGAAGACAAGCGCTTGCTATTCACAGACCTTTCTCTTGCGCTGATCGCGACCCGATATTCCCAAAGTTCACTTAGAAAACGAACCGCTTGATTGGCTTCGTCAAGCTGTTGCGCCTGAGAGACCGGCACTGGCTGAGAAAGAGGCCCCTTAACCTGTTCCAGCTCACTGTTCCGGATCGCTTTTTCCATCACCTCATCAATGCTTTTTTCATATCTTTCGTTTATCCCCCGGGGCCTAAATCTAAATAATCGCTCCATTTCCGCAAGCTCCTCTTTCCTCGCCTTGATATCAATCAAGCTGGACCTGATGCTGTCCAAAATAGGCCAGTCTTTTTTGGCTGTTACCAATATTTGCCCGATCAGCTGGCATTCTTCAGAAATTGGCTTATCTTCCCAGGCATTGCTCTTGGCCAAATAGATCAGGGCTTGGACCTTAAGCTGGCCCTGAACATCATTCTTGATCACCCTCTCCAACAGGCTCCTCGCTTCTTCCAACCCGCCCAATCTGATTAAACAATATGACTTGAGGATCTTGAGCTCCGGAGACAAAGGATAAAGCCGGATATTATGCTCGATCCGTCGTAGTGTCTTTTCCGGGTTTTCTTTTGCTGAATACGCCAAGTTCTTAATGAATTTTTCAAATGATTTTGGCGAGGCAATGACCTTTTCCGATAAATAGAAATGATTGATCAACCCCTCCATTGGCGCGCCATTGCCAGCCGCTGCGACAGGTAAACAATCATACCCTCGGGCTCCGCCAACCAGCCGTTGGACAGCTTTGAAACCATTGATCGCCACCAATATAATGCTCATCTCTTGATTATCAAACAAAAACAATGAAAATTTCACTCTTTTGGAGCGATTGCCGCTTTTAACTCGCCATGTTTTTTAGTATGATTAATAGCGATGAAAGTCTATCTCATCTCCCTGGGTTGTCCTAAAAACCTGACCGATACCGAAGTCCTGATGGGCAAACTCGTCGCTGCGGGTTATGAAATAACAACTAAACCCGCCCAAGCCGACATGATCATCGTCAACACTTGTGCTTTCCTTAAAACCGCCCGCGACGAAGCAATTCAAACCATTAAAAAGATGGCGCAGTGGAAGAAAAAGGGGAAATGTAAGCAGTTATTTATAGCTGGCTGCTTGCCGAAGTGGAAAAAACAAGATCGGTTCTCCCTCTCCCCCTGGGAGAGGGAGTTAGAGGGTGAGGGTTTCGAAACCCTCGTTGACGGAATAGTAGATTCCATCGGCCTCTTCAATTATTGCACGCCCCGTATTAAGGCCACCCCACCCTGGTACGCTTACGTCAAGATCGCCGAAGGATGTAATAATTACTGTTCCTACTGCCTTATCCCCTCGATCCGGGGGAAATTAAAGTTCAGGAAAGTTAATGACATTCTGGCAGAAGTGAAAGGTTTAGCCAAAAGAGGGGTCAAAGAGATCCTCTATATCGCCCAAGATACAACCGCCTACCCAAAACTCGCCCAATTACTAAGCAAAACGGCAAAGATCGATGGGGTCCATTGGATCCGATTGCTGTACACCCACCCTCTCCACCTGACCAATCAGGTCCTAAAAGTGATCGCTAAAGAGCCAAAGATCGTCAAGTATCTCGACTTGCCAATCCAGCATGCAAGTGATAAAATACTAAGGTTGATGAATCGGCGTTATACGCGCCATTTTCTTGAAACTTTAATCACTAAAATCAGGAGGCAGATACCAAAAATAGCGCTCCGGACCACGGTCATCGCCGGTTTTCCCGGTGAGGGCGAAACCGAATTCCGCGAGTTGCTTGATTTTATCCGCTGGGCAAAGTTTGACCGTCTTGGCTGCTTTGCGTACCAGAGAGAAACCGGAACGCCTGCCGGCAAAATGAGGGGGCAGGTCTCCGCTAAGGTTAAAATCAAAAGGGTTCAGCAGGTAATGGGGGTTCAAGCCCGCGTTGCCAGGGAGTTGAATAATAAATTGATCGGTCAAACATTGGAAATTCTAATTGAAAAAGCCGCCGGAGGGGTCTATATCGGACGCAGTTACATGGACGCTCCGGAGATCGACGGCCAAGTACTGGTCAATTCCAAGAAATCTCTTTCACCGGGAGAGTTCGTCAAAGTCCGCATTAAAAAAGCGCGTGCTTACGACCTCTTCGGTTCCACCGCTTGACCCTGGCCAACCGGATCACCCTGGCAAGAATTGCCTTAATCCCTCTCTGTGTCATCCTTTTGCTCACCGGTTTTTTGGGCCTGGCGGCAGTTGTCTTTCTGGTCCTCTCCCTCTCGGACGCGATTGACGGCTATGTGGCGCGCAAATATAATCAGGTTTCAGAACTCGGTAAGATGCTCGATCCACTGGCGGATAAGATATTGGTCATGACCGTTCTGATCGGACTGACCGGCATCGGCAAAGCCGATCCGCTTCCGGTCATGCTGATCTGCGCCCGGGAATTCTTGGTCGCCAGCATTAGGTCAAAGAGAATCTTTGCCGCCAGCCAGCTCGCTAAATGGAAAACAGTTTCCCAAATAGCAGCGATCTTAATGCTCATGTTCGGTTTGCCCTTAAGCGGCGTTGTTCTTTGGTTCTCGGTCCTGCTTTCTCTGATTTCAGGAGTAGCTTACATATGGCAGAGCCCGCTGTTCAAACAGTTGAAGTTAAACTAGAGGACTTTTTTACCAAAGTTCTCTCGGTCATTGGTAAAACGACCGACGCGCAGTTGGCTGACCTGCTGAAAAAAGAACAGCTGACGATCTCGGTCGCCGAATCGCTGACCGGCGGCCTGATCTCCAGTCGTTTGACGAACATCTCGGGAAGCTCTGATTATTTTATCGGCGGCATCGTCTGCTATTCGCCGCGGGTAAAAGTGATGCAGGTCGGGGTCCCAGCCGCGCTGATCAGCCAGCATGGGGTGGTCAGCAAAGAGGTCGCTGTCTCAATGGCGGAAGAGGTCAAAAAACGGTTCCGGACCGATATCGGCTTGGCGGCCACCGGGGTTGCCGGACCAGACCCAATCCCGCCCGCGCCGGTCGGCAAGGTCTTTATCGCCCTGGCCGGCAAGAGCGAGATCGAGTGGAAAGAGCTTAGCCTCCAGGGGACGCGGAGCGAGATCAGGGAAAAAGCGGCGCAGGCCGCGCTTGGCATGCTCTGGCTCCACCTGGGCGGCAAAGATGTGATCAGGTAAGTAAGGCGGAAAAATTAAAAAGGAGTTGATATGTGATGAGGACGTTAGGTAGAGAGGAAAAACCAGAAAAAACAATGGGGACCGGCGAAGGCAAAGCAAAAGCGCTGGGGATCGCGATCGCGCAGATCGAAAAGAATTATGGCAAGGGATCGATCATGAAAATGGGGGAAGCGACCAAGTTGCATGTCGAAACGATCCCGACCGGGGTCCTGGCGATTGACGCAGCTCTCGGAGTTGGCGGCTTGCCGCGCGGCCGGGTGATCGAGATCTATGGTCCGGAAGGCGGCGGTAAAACGACCGTTTCGCTGCACGCAGTGGCGGAAGCACAGCGGCGGGGAGGCGTGGCCGCGTTCATCGATGCCGAGCATTCGATGGATCCGAAATACGCGAGGAAGCTGGGGGTGGATGTCGATAATTTGCTGATCTCTCAGCCCGATTACGGCGAGCAAGCACTGGAGATCGCCGAAACATTGATCCGGTCAGGAGCGATCGATATCATCGTCGTCGACTCGGTGGCCGCCCTAGTACCAAAAGCCGAAGTTGAGGGCGATATGGGCGATGCTGTTGTCGGCTTGCAGGCCCGCCTCATGTCGCAGGCACTGCGAAAACTGACCGCCGTCATTTCCAAATCGAAAACAGTCATGATCTTTATCAACCAGCTGCGGGAAAAGATTGGCATCATGTTCGGCAATCCGGAAACAACTCCGGGCGGCCGGGCGCTCAAGTTTTATTCCTCTGTCCGCCTCGATGTCCGCGCCGGGGAAAAGATCAAGGATAATGACAAGATCGTTGGCACCCGGGTTAAGGTAAAAGTCGTCAAGAACAAGGTCGCCCCGCCCTTCCGCGAAGCAAGCTTCGTCCTGATCCACGGTGTCGGCGTCTTGCGCGAAGCCGACCTGATCGACCAGGGAATCAACCTTGGTTTAGTCGAAAAAAGCGGCTCTTGGCTCAGTTACGGCAACGAAAAACTTGGCCAGGGCTTCGACGGCGCCATCAATTATTTGAAAGGGAACGGAAAAGTCGCCGGCAAGCTTGAGGCCGAGATCAGGAAAGCGATCGCCGCGCAGGACAAATAAGGCTCAACGATCATTTATTAAAGGAGTGGAATTATCATGGATTTTGTAATACTGGTTTACTTTATCATTGGCGCCTTGGTCATCTTTGGCCTTGGTGTCGCTTACCTGGCCTTAAAAAGGCAGATGGCCGAACAAAAGGTCAAGATCGCCGAAGAATCGGCCAAACTGCTTATTGAAGATGCCAAGAAAGAAGCGGAACGGCTAAAGAAAGAAGCGCGGGTTGAGGGCAAAGACGAAATGCTGCGTCTCAAAGCGGAGCTCGAACGGGAAAGTAAAGAAAAAAAAGGCGAGCTGACCGCCCTGGAACGGCGGCTCCAATCGCGCGAAGATCATTTGGAAAACAAAGAAAAAAATGTTGAAGCCCGGGAAAACACAGTTAAAAAAGCGGAAGAGGATTTGGTTAAGTTAAAAGAGTCTTTGCAAAAGATCCGCGACAGCTTGATCCTCGAGCTGGAAAAAGTTGCCGCCCTCACCCGTGAAGAAGCCAAGAAAGAACTGTTAAGCCGTTTGGATAAAGAGCTGGAGATCGAAGCAGGCAAACGGATCAAGGCTAACGAAGAAGAGATCAAGAAGGAATCGGATAAGCGCGCCAGAGAGATACTGGCAACAGCGATCCAGCGTTGCGCGGTCGACCACGTCGTGGAAACCACGACCTCGATGGTCGAGCTGCCGAGCGACGACATGAAAGGCCGGATCATCGGCCGGGAAGGCCGCAACATCCGGGCGTTTGAAACGCTGACTGGCGTCGACCTGATTGTCGATGACACGCCGGAAGCAGTTATTCTGTCGAGTTTTGACCCTCTGCGCCGCGAAACTGCCCGCCTCACCCTGCAAAAGTTGATCGCCGACGGCCGGATCCACCCGGCCCGCGTTGAAGAAGCGAATGAGAAAGCGAAGCAAGAGCTGAAAACAGCAATGTGGGAACATGGGGAGCGCGCCGCGGTCGAAGTCGGTGTCCATGGCCTGCCGCCAGTCATTATTCAACTCCTCGGCCGGCTCCATTACCGGACCTCGTATGGGCAGAACGTCCTGCAGCATTCAGTTGAAATGGCACACCTGGCCGGGATGCTTGCTTCCGAACTCGGAGCAAACGTAAACCTGGCCAAGCGGGCCGCCCTCCTTCATGACCTAGGTAAAGCGATCGACCAGGATGTTGAAGGGACCCACGTCCGGCTTGGCGTTACCTTCGCGCAAAAAGCCGGCGAATCACCGGAAGTCCTGCACGCCATGGAAGCGCACCACGGCGACGTGGAAGCACGGACGATCGAAGCGGTCATCGTCCAGGTCTGCGACGCGATCTCGAGCGCGCGGCCGGGCGCGCGGCGAGACACCCTGGAAGCTTATGTTAAACGGCTGGAGAAACTTGAGACCGTCGCCAAATCGTTTGACGGCGTGGAAAAAGTTTACGCTATCTCCGCCGGGCGCGAGATCCGGGTCATCGTCCAGCCTGACAAGATCAGCGATGAGTTGGCCGCCAAGCTGGCCCACGATATCGCCAAGAAGATCGAGGCTGAACTTGAATATCCCGGCGAGATCAAGGTCACGATTATCCGCGAAACAAGGGCGACCGACGTTGCCAAATAGCATCAACATACTTTTTATCGGCGATATTGTCGGTGCTTACGGCCGGGCGATAGTCAAGCATCTGTTGCCGGGGCTAAAAAAAGAATTAGCGGTCGACCTGACGATCGCTAACGGAGAAAATTCCGCGCACGGTTACAGCATGACCGAAAAAATCTACCATGAATTCGTTGAGCTCGGCATCGACGCGATCACGATGGGGAACCACACCTGGGAAAAGAAGGAGCTCGTCCAGAAGATCGCGGTTTTCGAACGAATGGTCAGACCGGCCAATTATCCGCCCGGTGTTCCGGGCAAAGACAATCTAATCCTCGAGATAAAGGGGGTCCGCGTCGGGATCGTCAACCTGCTTGGCCGGGTCTTTATGCAGTGTGTTGATTGCCCCTTCCAGACAATTGACAAACTGCTCCCCAAGGTCAAGGAACAACAGGCTAAGATAGTGATCGTCGACCTGCACGCCGAAGCAACTTCGGAAAAGTGCGCGATGGGTTATTATCTCGACGGCAAGGTAACTGCTGTCCTCGGCACCCATACTCATGTGATGACCGCTGATGACCGAATCCTTCCCGGCGGAACAGCCTTTATTTCCGACATCGGCATGGTTGCGGCTCAAGACTCGGTCATTGGGATGAAAAAAGAACAGATATTGAAACGTTTTATCACTCAGCTGCCGGAGAAATTCGAACCGGATGATTCGGGACCAGGTTTATTCAACGCGGTGCTAATCAAGATCGACACGGAAACCGGCAAAGCGCTGGAGATATCCAAAATTATCCGCACTACCGAACACCTGAAATTCCCCAAAGAAGATAAAAAGCAGTACGGGTCAGCGCATACTTAACAAGCGCTCTTGAAGCAGCGCGATCTTCGCGGAAAATTCTTTAGCCCGTTCCTTTTCTTTGGCCACTGACTCCGGATTCGCCCGGGAAAGAAAGTTCTGGTCAGCTAAGCGGTTCTTGATCTTTATTAATTCTGATTCCAGCTTTTCTTTATCTTTGGTCAGCCTCGCTGTTTCCTTCTCAATATCGATCAAACCGGCCAATAAGACATAAACCTCCGCCCCATCGACCATCGCCGAGGCCGATTGAGCAGGCTTTTCTTTTAATTGTTTAACTATGGTCATTTCCCCAACCTTTGCCAGTGACTTAATATAAGTTTCATTGAATGATTTTCCTGAAACGACAATGATATCGATTGGATTGCCATGCGGGACATTAAATTCTGCCCTGATATTCCTGACCGCCCGGACGACTTCCATTAAGCCAGTCATTTCTTCTTCAATTTTGAGATCGATCGCTTTTTCTTCCGCTTTCGGCCAACTCTCGAGCATTATCGTCTTCTTGTCCCTTGCCTCTTGACCCTTGACCCTTTGGTAAATTTCTTCCGTAATGAACGGCATGAATGGGTGCAACAGCTTTAAAGTCTTGTCTAAAACATGCGATAGAACTCCTTGAACCGCCGCTTTGGCTTTCTCATCCTGCCCGTAGAGCCTGATCTTGGCGATCTCAATGTACCAATCGCAGAATTCCGACCAGATAAAATCATAAAGAGCCCTGGCCGCTTCACCAAATTCGTAAGTCTCTATGCTGTTGGTCACTTTTTGGATCGTTTGGTTAAGGCGCGAAAGTATCCATTGATCAGCAAGCTCTTCTTGCCCCTGGCTACTTGCCCCTTGTCCCTGATCATTCATCATCACAAACCTCGCCACATTCCAGATCTTATTGGCAAAGTTCCTCGCTTCCGTGATCTTATCCTCCGAAAGCTTGACATCCTGCCCTTGCCCCGTTATTAGGGAGATAAAAGCGAAGCGGAGCGCATCCGCTCCCGCTTTGTCGATCACTTCGAGCGGATCGATCACATTGCCCCACGACTTGCTCATTTTCTTGCCGTGGATATCTTTGACCAGGGCGTTAAAATAAACCGTGTGGAACGGTTCTTTTTTCATGAAGTGCAGGCCAGCCATGATCATCCGCGCCACCCAGAAAAAGATGATATCATAGCTGGTAACTAAAACATCGGTCGGATAGAATGTTTTGAGGTCTTCGGTCTCAGCCGGCCAACCAAGCGTCGAGAACGGCCACAAAGCCGAACTAAACCAAGTATCAAACACATCCGGGTCTTGTTCCATTTCCGTCCCGCCGCATTTTGGGCATTTTTTGGGTCTCTCTTCCGCTACAATAATTTCATTACATTCATTTTGACTTTTTACTTTTGAATTTTGACTTCTGCAATACCAAGCCGGAATCTGGTGTCCCCACCATAATTGTCGGGAAATGCACCAATCGCGCAGGTTGGTCATCCATTGGAGATAAACTTTGGTCCAGCGTTCCGGGACCATTTTTATTTTTCCCTGCTCCACCGCCTCGATCGCTGGTTTTGCCAGCGGGCCGATCTTGACGAACCATTGGTCGGAAAGATACGGCTCAACAACCGTTTTACAGCGGTAGCAATGGCCGATCGAGGTTTCATAATCCTCAATCTTTTCCAAGAAGCCCTTTTCTTCCAGCAATCTAACAATCGCTTCCCTGGCTTTGAAACGATCCAACCCCTCGATCCCTGCTACTCCGTCCTTCTCCCTTTGCTCCGTGAATTCCTTGAGCGTGATCTTGCCATCGGGCGTCAACACATTAATCATGGGCAGATTGTGCCGTTGCCCCATCTCATAATCATTCGGATCATGAGCCGGTGTAACCTTAACCGCACCGGTCCCAAACGCCGGATCGACAAAATCATCTTTAATAATAGGGATGTGCCGGCCAACCAAAGGTAGTTCAACGGTTTTTCCCCACATATGCTTATAGCGCTCATCTTTGGGACTGATCGCCACTGCGGTATCCCCCAACATCGTCTCCGGCCTAGTCGTCGCGACAATAATGTTTTCTTGCCCCTTGCCACTTGACCCTTGGTACTTGATATACCACAGCGACCCCTTCTTCGTTTCATGCTCGACCTCAATATCCGACAGCGCGGTCTGGCAGCGCGGGCACCAGTTAATTATCCTTTTACCTCTATAAATCAACCCTTCATTATAGAGCTGGACAAAGTGGCGCTTGACCGCCCGGGAAAGCCCCTCATCCATCGTGAACCGTTCGCGCGACCAATCGCAGGAGGCGCCTAAGCGGCGGAGCTGCTGGGTGATCCTGCCGCCATACTCTTTTTTCCACTCCCAAACCTTCTTAATAAACTGCTCTCGCCCCAAGTCTTCTTTTCGTTTTCCTTCTTTTTTCAGCTCCCGTTCCACCACATTCTGCGTCGCGATCCCGGCATGGTCGGTCCCAGGTAGCCAAAGCGTTTCGAAACCCTGCATTCGTTTATAACGGATAAGCAGATCTTGGATAGAATTGTTTAAGGCATGGCCCATATGAAGGGAACCGGTAATGTTCGGCGGCGGTATGACAATGGTAAATGTTTTTCCTGCCCCTTGACCCTTGCTACTTGTCCCTGGCTTAAAATAGCCGCTTTCTTCCCAAATCTTATACCATTTCTGTTCAACTTCGGCCGGATTATAGACCTTGGATAATTCTTCGCTCATAAGTATGTGTCTATTATAATATTTTCCGATAATTTTTTCAGTTTTAAATAGTCGCGCATCCCTTCAAACACCACTCCCGCCGGGATCAAGCCGACAATTTCCGACTCAACGATCTCGACTTTATACTCTTTAGCCCACTTATGGACTTCGTCAAACACTTTCTTCATTGAGGTTTTCTTGTGGTCGACAATATTGATCGAAACCTGGGTAAGGTTCCGGCTCCTCAGCTCAACCCCGATCGCCCGGACTCCCGGCAGGCCGCCATGGCTCTCCCTAATATTGCGCGCGATCGAACCGGCCAAATCAGGATCGGTCGAATCTAAATTTATATTAAACGCGATCAGGAAATCCCTGGCACCGACTGCCACCGCTCCCGCCGTCGCGTGCAATCCCCTGCCAACGTCCGGCTTGCGCTCCGACAGGCCAATCTCCCGCTGCAAAGCGGCATAACCGCCTTTGCGAACGTAAGGGAGGTCTTTGCGTTGTTTGATCTTGGCCGCCGCGCCATAAAAATAAACCGGCAAGCTTAATTTATGCCAGAGTTCTTTTCCCAGATCATGAGCCAGTCCAACCGTCTCTTTCATGGAACAATCTTTCAAGGGAATAAAGGGGATCACATCAACCACCCCGATATAAGGATGTTCGCCGCGATGGTTATTAACATCAAGCAGCTGCATCGCCCGTTCGGTCAGGTCAAACGCCCCCTGTCTTACTCCAGCCGGGTCGCCAATAAAGGTGATAACGGAACGATTATGGTCGGGGTCCGAATGGAGATTGATCACTTTTGCGGTGGTAATTGCGGAAACAATCTGGTCAATTAATTCAAGGTCAGTTCCCTCGGAGAAATTGAGGACACACTCAAGGAGTTTAGTCATAGAGTTAAGGTTAGGAAGCTGGTTTTATCAGGTCTTTAAGAGCGGCTTCCAAGTCGCTGTTTTCGAGCGTCTCTTTTTCGATCAAAACGGTGGCGATCGATTCGATCTTGGCTCGGTTGTTTGCCAGCACTGCTTTGGCCTTGTCGTAGCATTGCATGATGATCTTTTCAACTTCCGTATCGATCTCGTCGGCCGTATGCTCGCTGTAGTCCTTCATTTCGGCAATATCGCGGCCGAGAAAGACCTGCCTGTCCTTGCGGCCAAAAGTGCGCGGGCCAAGCTCCGACATGCCAAATTCAGTTACCATTTTTTTGGCCAGGTCGGTCGCCCGTTCCAGATCGTTATGCGCGCCCGAGGTCACTTCGCTAAAAAACATCTCTTCCGCTACCCTGCCGCCCATCATCACCGTGATCTGGTCAACCGCTTGCCCCTTAGTGATAAGATATTTATCTTCCAATGGCAATTGCAGCGTGTAGCCCAAAGCCAAACCGCGCGGCAAAACCGAAATTTTATGGACCCGGTCCGCGTTCGGTAGGACGGAAGAGAGGACTGCGTGGCCAACTTCATGATAGGCCACGATCTTCTTTTCCCGATCGGAGATAACCCGGCTCTTCTTTTCCGGTCCAGCCATCACCCGGTCGACCGCCTCTTCCACCTCTTCCATCGTCACCTCTTTTTTATCGACCCGGGCGGCCAGGATCGCCGCTTCGTTTAACACATTCTCAAGATCGGCGCCGGTAAAACCGGGAGTCCGCCTGGCAACGACAGTCAGGTCGACATCGCTAGCCAAAGGCTTCCCTTTGGCATGGATCTTTAAAATATCTTCGCGCCCTTTCAGGTCGGGCTTATCAAGGACGATCTGGCGGTCGAACCTCCCGGGCCGAAGAAGAGCTGGATCAAGGATATCCGGCCGGTTGGTCGCGGCAATAACAATAATATTGGTATTCGGGTCAAAGCCATCCATTTCGACCAGCAGCTGGTTAAGGGTCTGTTCGCGTTCGTCATGCCCGCCGCCAAAACCGGCCCCCCGGTGGCGGCCGACCGCGTCGATCTCGTCCATGAAAATGATCGACGGGGTCTGTTTTTTCGCTTGGTCAAAGACTGAGCGAACGCGCGATGCGCCGACGCCGACAAACATTTCGACAAAATCAGAGCCGGAGATCGAAAAGAACGGGACACCGGCTTCCCCGGCGATCGCCCGAGCTAATAAAGTCTTGCCAGTACCGGGGGCACCCATTAGTAAAAGACCTTTAGGTATTTTTGCCCCTAAAGCTTGAAACTTCGCAGGAGTTTTAAGGAATTCAACGATCTCCTTCAGCTCTTCTTTTGCCTCGTCAACGCCAGCCACATTAGCAAACGTGATCGTTATTTTGCCAGTCTGCGGCTTGACATTGGCGCGGCCAAAGTTCATCGCCTGGTTGCTCATCCCCTGCGCTTGGCGCATCATCAGCCACCAGAACAGGGCAAAAAATGCTACCGGCGCTAACAGCTGGATGAACAGGTCCCAGGCCCAATTAGATTGGACCGGCGATTCTACCTTGATCGTGATCCCTTTTTCGCGAAGTTGTGGGACGAGGTTCGGGTAGTTCATCGCGTGGGTCTTGAATTTCGTCTTATCCGCCAGCACACCGGAAATAATATCTCCGGCGATCGTTACTTCTTTGATCTTGTTCTGCTCAATTTGGTCAAGAAAAGAGGAGAATGGGAGCTCCTTAACTTTTGTTTCAGTCGAAAAAAGCGGGGCGATCAGGGCAATCCCGATCAGGATCAATAGTAAATATGTCAGTATATTCCGCCAGTTGGCTTTCATATATGAATTATAGCACGTTTACGACGTGAAATCTATCGTTCGGACGCTTTAACTTTATCCCAAAGCGCGTCCATTTGGGCCAAGGAAAGCTTTCCGCCTGCGGCGGACAGTTTTTTCTCGATCTGCGCGAACCGCCGCATGAATTTGGTATTGGCGGCCTGCAGCGCTTCTTCCGAATCAATCTCAAGTTTTCTGGCGACATTTACAACCGAAAAGAGGAGGTCTCCGATCTCTTCCTTTAATCTAATTTTACCTTTATTTTGAATTTTGACTTTTGAATCTTTAATTATTTCATGTATCTCGTCCAGCTCCTCATGCACCTTGTCCCAAGCCCCGGCAACCGCGTCCCAGTCAAATCCGACTCTGGCCGCCCGCCGCTGGATCTTATCCGCCCGGTATAGGGCTGGCAGAGATTGAGGGATTGAATCAAGCATTCCTTTCCCCCGTCCCCCAGTCCCCCGTCCCTCGTCCCGTTTTATCTTTTCCCACCGTTTCCAAACAGCGTATTTATCCTTCGCTTCCGCTTTGCCAAAAACATGCGGGTGGCGCCGGACCATTTTAGCCGAGATCGAATCGACAACATCGTCAATTTTGAACTTCTTCGCCTGTTCAGCAAAGACCGATAGCATGACGACGTGGAGGAGCATGTCGCCCAACTCTTCGGCTAGCTTTTTATCGTCTTTGTCATCGATCGCCTGAAGCGCCTCATAGACTTCTTCAACCAGGTACGGCTTAAGGGTCTCAAAGGTCTGTTCCCTGTCCCAGGGGCACTCTTTACGTAGGCGCCTGACAATTTTAATGAATTCTTCAAATTTCTTACCAGCTGTCATATCCTAATTATACCTTATTACCACTCGAATATCCGAATTTTGGCCCTAATGCCCAAATAATCTCCCTAATATGCCATTTAATTATGGGACTTAAAATGAGCCATTCGTGTATTATTCGGATATTAGGGCTATGATTCGGAAATTCGGGTAGTAGGATGCAAGTTTTAAGCCTCCAACAACGATAATATAAGTGGAAAAGGCAATATAAATATGGCAATTGAGGCAGCAAAACCAAATCAGTCCGGTCCCGACTTGAAGGCCCTTGGGCTCTCTTCGCCCATGGAAGTCATCGATATTTTGGCGTCGCTAAAGATCGACGGCTCCCCGGTCATCACCGACGACAAAGCGCACTTGAATCCGCAGTTGAAAGCGGAGCAAGTCGTTAAATATTTTGTTGAAAACTTCAACATAAAACCAAGTGAATTGCCGCAGCTGGCTTCTTCGATCAAGAAGGACCTGAAAAACGGCAAATTAGGATGGGAAGCATAAGATGGCCATACACATCTCAAAAGACGCATTAATCAACAAAAACACCGAGCTTAAACAAATGCAGGCTGGTTATTTGCGGCGGCCAGCTGCCAACCCCAGCATCGCAACGACTAGCGCTGGGGATTCCGCTTCGATCGGAGCTAAACTATATAATCCAACCCCTCTGGTTAACCCAAACGCAGGCCTTGACCTGCCCGATGCGGTTACCTCGTCTTTTGAATTATGCGAAAATGTTAGCATCGCCGAGGCCTGTTATCACCTGGGCAAAGGGACTCCAATCTCAGCCAAAGGTTATGATGCCGGGATTGAACAAGCCAAATTAAGGTCTGCCAGGAGGAGTAAAATTGACTAACGAAAAAAGCGCCCTGGAAAACCTCGAAGAGTCCCTAAAAGCGCTCTGGCGCGAGCAGAGCAATCCCCATGTCATCGCCGCCAAGCACACAGAATTCATGGTCGAGCCAAAGGTTTTTCTAGGCAACAAATTGAACCCGGAAATATTAAAGCTTTTGGTCCTTAACTATTTGATGCAGACGTCGCGGCAGGATTCAGGGATTGGAAACGTGGAATTTACCGGCGATAAACTGATCATTAAGACCCCCAAAGGGAAACCGCTCGTCATCGTCCGCGATAAAAAAGTTATCCAGCAATACCTCGCATCGCGATTCTAATTTTGTCGCCGCCGGCGACGTCCAGCAACTTAACTTTTTTCGACATGTACTCTATCCTAATTTGATTGTCTTTCTCTTTAACGCTCCGCACTCCGCATTCCAAACTCCGCACTTTAAGCTTAACGATCCGGAGCAGCGTCTCCACTTGAGGCGGAACCTTGCCAAAACGATCTTCGAGCTCTTGGCGAATATCGGTAATCCCTTCGTCAGTCACGATCATATTCATCCGCCGGTAGAGGGCAATCCGTTGGCGATCATCGGTAACATAATTCTGAGGAATTGAAGCCTCCACATGAAGATCGATCTCAACTTCCCGGGGCGAAACAACCGTCTCCCCCTTGATCTCCCTGACCGCTTCCTCGAGTAATTCGCAATAGAGGTCAAAACCGACCTCATAAATATGACCTGATTGCTGCGCTCCAAGCAGGTTGCCTGCTCCGCGGATCTCCAGGTCCCGCATCGCCAGTTTATAACCCGAACCTAGCGCAGTAAACTCTTGGATCGCTTTTAATCGCTCCAGCGCTTGGTCAGAGAGGCTTCTGGCGGGATTATAGAAGAGATAGGCGTAAGCCCTGACCGCAGAACGCCCCACCCGCCCCCTGATCTGGTAAAGCTGGGAAAGGCCTAGCCGGTCCGCCTGGTCGATCAAAATCGTGTTGACGTTGGTAATATCGAGGCCCGATTCGATAATTGAAGTGCAGACCAAAACGTCATATTTTCGCTCCATAAAATCGAGCATCCTTTTCTCTAGCTCTTTTTCGTCCATTTGGCCATGGCCAATGGTCACTCTCGCTTCCGGTACTAGTTTTTTTATCCTTGAAGCCATTCCTTCAATCGTTTCGACATAATTATGGAGAAAATATACTTGGCCGCCCCGGTCGATCTCCCGCAGAATCGATTCGCGAATAACCTGCCCCGAGAACGGCAAGATATGGGTCCTGATCGGCGAGCGGTCGACCGGCGGCGTCGCGATCATGCTCAGTTCGCGAACCCCAGAGAGCGAAAAGTAGAGCGTTCGAGGAATCGGGGTCGCCGTCAGCGTTAGGACATCGACCGTTTTTTTGAACTGTTTGATCTTTTCTTTGTGGGTAACGCCGAATTTTTGTTCCTCATCGATCACCAGCAAGCCAAGATTTTTAAACTTCACATCTTTTGACAACAGCCGGTGGGTACCAATGATAATATCAACACCGCCGGCGGCCAGAAGCTTGACCGCTTCTTTCTGTTCTTTGGCCGAACGGAACCGGGAAAGCATCTCGACGACAAAAGGAAGGTTCTGGAACCGTTGCTTAAAATTATTGTAATGCTGTTCGACTAAAATTGTGGTTGGCGCCAGCAGCGCGACTTGCTTGCCGGCGGCCGCCGCCTTGGCCGCCGCCCGGATCGCGACCTCAGTCTTGCCGTAGCCGACATCGCCGCAAACCAGCCGGTCCATCGGGCGGGCCGATTCCATATCTTTTTTAACCTGGTTGATCGCCGTTAACTGGTCGGGGGTTTCGTCGTAAGGGAAAGTCGCTTCCAGCTCTTTTTGCCAGACGTCATCGGGCGGAAAAGCCGTGCCTTCGAACTTCTCTCTTGCCGCGTAAAGCGCCAGTAGTTCCTGGGTCATATCCTTGAGCGCTTTCTTGACATTGTTGCGAGTCTTGAGCCACTCTTTTGTCCCGAGGCGACTAAGCCGGGGACGCGCCTCCCTGCCACCGTTAAACTTTTCAACCAAACCAGCCATTGCCGGCGGGATGTACAGTTTATCTTCATTGGCGTATTCGATCAGGAGGTATTCCTGTTTAACGCCTTCAAGTTCGATCGTCTGCATCCCCTGATAAACACCTATCCCGTAATTTTCATGAACGATATAATCGCCGATCTTAAGATCGGCCAGCAGTTCTTCCGCCACCCCTTCGCGATTGGCCGCTTCTTTACGGCGGAGGGGGGCTTTTTCACCAAAAAGCTCCCGGTCGGAAATAATTACCTGCCCGTTAAAAACAAACCCGCCCGATATTTCACCAGAAATGATGTTTGCTTCCGGTAATTCTTCTTTTAGCCGGGCTGCATGGCGACTGATAACCAGCGCTTTTCCCGGCACAGCTTCTAATTTGTTCAAATAACTGTCTGGCGCGGTAAAGAGCGGTTCTTCTCCTGCGCCCAGGAAACTGGCCAGCTCAATATCCGCCCTATCCTGGAGAGGGGAAAAATTGAGCGCCTCGATCTTTTGTAAATTAACGATCTCATCAAGCGCCACGACCGTCGCCCGGGAAACAAGCTCGATAACCGAGACCTCGGCTTTTTCCACCGCCGGCAAGATCAGGATCGCTGCCTGCTTCCCGACCGAACGTTGGGAAAAAGGGTCAAAAATGCGAATTGATTCAACCCGGTCTCCGGCTAGTTCGAGACGGCAAGGCCGGTCGCTGTTGATCGGAAAAATATCGACGATCCCGCCGCGGACGCTGAACTCCCCCCGTTCTCCGACGATATCAAATCTCTTATACCCGAATTCGATCAGCCGCGCGATCAGCTTATCTCTGTTGATGTCCCCTGATATCCTGATACTTTCAACCGCGCGACTGGTCAGCTGCAGGATCGCTTTTGCCGTCGCTACGACAACCTGAGCTCTCCCCTCTCGCCAATTGTTTTGGATAGTTAACCGCTGGCCAACCAGCTCCTTGCTCGGCAAAAGCTCCTCGCCGGGCAAAACATCAAGGGCCGGAAAGATGGCGACCGGCTGGCCGGAGAATAATTCCACTTCGCGGCTGATCTTTTCCGTTTCCTGGGAAGAAAAAGTTACGATCAACAGATTTGGTTTAATCTGGCGAAGAGCGGCAATAACGGCTGAACGGGCGGCTCCGATCAAGCCGGAAAACAGGGGTTTTTTGTTGTCTTTTAAGTCGGCAAGCTTGCCTTGAAAATAGGAAGATTC
>JAQVPA010000010.1 GCA_028702315.1 Candidatus Margulisiibacteriota bacterium | reverse complement strand
GATTTAATAATAAATTCAACAGCTTTTAGCCAGTGGGAGAAAAAATACCCGCGGGCGCTGCCGCTTGACGTGGCAACATTAAAATTAATCGAGACCATGACCACCGAGGTCTGGGAGCATAATAATACTTATATGCTCGACAACGCTGGCCGTCCCTACGCGGAAAAAGATGACTACGACCTGGACGCCGACAACAACGTCGTTGAATATTCGACCTTTTCCGAGACGATCGGTTATAAACTAATGCGCGAATTATTGGTCGCGATCAGGGCCAGAAAAAAGGCGACCAGGCCACCGAAGACAAGGCGTTTAAAGTCTTTGCCAGAGTATGGGCTTGGGCGTCGAGAAACATGGTCAGAAAAAATATTACCCAAGTTTATGATATTGAAAATAAAAAATGGGTTGCGGTCCCGGCCAATAAAAGCGATAGCCTGCTTGCCTGGCGCTGGCTGCCGACGGTTGCTGGCGAACAAGGCGGAGTGATTTGGTCCTCATTAAGCGCTCCCCGGACCAGCCAGCGGCCAACGGTCGCGAAATCGATGGTCAGTAACAATGTTCCGGAGATAATGGATAAGCTGGCCCTGTTTTTTGAGAATCCTGACAGCGACAATTTAATATTTCGCGCTAGCGCCAGGGAAACTATTAAGACCACGGTCAAGAACGCGGAACAGCGCGAATTTCTACTGAATGTTATCGACCAGGCGGAAAAGCTCTGGGTTGACGGCCTAGATAGCGCCCCGGACGCGGACTTGTTCGCGGTCGCGGCTTTAAGAGTCGCCGCGATCCTCTGGCGCGACCGGCCGGAAAACAAAGTCTTTTTGGCTGCCGCCCGGGAAATGACGATCGATATGAGGAAAAAATATCTGGCGCAAATCGGCGACGGCCATTATCTTTTGGGCGGCGACGAATTTTATAAAATTAACGGTCTTAACCCGTCTTATTCATTCGAGGCGGTCTACGACATGTTGGCCGAGCTTGATCCCGAAGGCCGGGCAATCTGGCTTGACGCAAAAAGAACATCAATGCAGACCGCAATTCTAGGCGCGGACGCGACGCTCCACCGGAAAAACGGGACGGCGGTCATTGGCAGCTCGAACCTGCCGCCAAATTGGCTGACTTATGATCTGGGTCGCTATACCGATATGCAGTGGTTTAATTTCCGTGACTGGTTTATGGGGTGGGACGGCGCCCGCACATTGTGGATGAAGTCGGCGTATTATCTTTACAACCAAAATCCGATCGCTAAGAAATATTTAACGGACAGCACCGGGACCGTCGGTGATTTTGGGCCGGCGGCTTTCTTGCGGAATGAATATAGGGCAAAAAAAATGATCTCGTCCGGTTTTGGCATTGACGGAACGCAGTCGAGCCAGGAGATTATGGCCGAAAGGCTGACCCAGCCGTCCCCTTTTACCAATGGGATTTACCTCGGCTATTTTTACGGCGCTGGCGATCAGGAAATGACCCTGGCCATGATCCAGACATTATCATCCGACTATCAAGCGGGCAACGGGACGTTTAAGATCTTTGGCCGGGTTTACCAAGATAATTATTTTTCCGACCACTGGGCCTGGTTTGGCCTGGCGATGGCCGGGGGAATGATGGAAGATTATTTTTCTCTTTACAAGGCGGACCGTGAAAATAGAGGCTTGCCCGCGACCGAACCGGAAAATATGGCGCTCAGCGAATTTTCCGGGACAGCGGCTACCCGCTTAACGAAAAAAACGCTTAATCTAAGCGCGTGGTGGGCGTTTGATGGTTGTCAGAAGACGGCGAAGAGTGCTTTGGCTTGCCAAGGGACGACAAATAACTGGTATTTAGGCGGCGGGGGAGGGATGGTTAGCGGCAGCGCGTCTTATTCGGGAGTTTATATTAATGTGAGCGGGACAAATGGCAAGGTGAAAATCGAATTATATGGCCGAGATGGAAAACTGTATATTTACGAATTGCTGGCGATTTCCGCCGGCAATCTTTATGTCCCTTTTGGCCGGTTCCGGGAACAAGTTAATAATCAACCGGCCGGCCAGGCCTTTAAGCCGGAAATTGGCGTGGAAAAAGCCCAAGTTATCGCGATCGGGGAGTCGGCAGTTTCACCGATCGACTTTACCTTGACCGAATTTGGCTTGGCGAATCAGTAATATTAGGCTTTATTTGTTATTCTTGAGCAGCCACTGCTCCGCCTGGCGCATCCAGTAGCGGGCAATAAATTTTTCTTCTTTTTTGTGGTCAATAAAGATCGAGTAGATCTTCAAAATATTCGCCCCGAGGATGTCCATAAAGAGTTGATCGCCGACCATGGCGGTTTCCTCCGGTTTTGTCCCCAGGATCTCCAGTGATTTCCAAAAGGCAAAGGGGAGGGGCTTGAAACCGAACGAGATCGCCGGTATTCCCAAAGTGTCGCCGATATACTTTACCCGGAGCGGGTGGCGGCTGTTCGAGGTCAGGCAGAGGCGAAAGCCTTCTTCCTTGCGCGATACGACCCACTCAAAGACCGCCGGATAGATGTCATTTACTTCGCGCGGCAGGAGCGTATCATCAATATCTAAGATGAGCGCTTTGATCCCTTTCGCTTTAAGCGCCGCGAAATCGATCTCCTTGATATCGGTGACGATCTCGTTGGGGCGGAAAAGCGACTTAAAGCTCTCCCAGTACTCGTTCGAACTTGATTCTTTTTCCAAGGTTCTCCAGCATCCTTTCAAAGTCATTTTGAAAATCGGGCGAGACCATCAGCTTGAGGGTTGCCTGCGGCCCGGCTTCCGGCCGGGGGACCCTGATTGCCGCCATCCCTTCAAAGGCTTCAAAGTAAGGGCAGATCAGGTAAATATCCTCTTTATTGACCTTAAGAAAATAGTTTATTGAGTCTTTCACAGCTTTTCAATATAGAACAGGACTAGCACCGGGAGCTCTTTGTACACGATCCGGTTGATCTCTTTAAGCTTTGACTCGCGCTCGACGCTAAAGACGGCGGTCTTGTCGAGCAGGAGATCGACCGCGGAATTGCTATAGCCGGTAAAATTGACGTCGCCGCCGGTCCGAAAGAGCGGATCGAGCAGCTGGTAGGCGTCGGCCTTGATCGACGAAGCCTCTTCGGTAAAAGCGAGGTCGCCGCCCGCTTTATACCCCATCAGGAAAAGGTTGTTTTTCCTGGCGGAGAGCTGCCGGCTCCATTTCTCCTCGTCTTTATAAGGGATCTCGACCAGTTCGATTTTCAGGCCGAGCTGTTTTAAATCGGTTTGGATCTTTTTGGCGACTTCAACTGTCTTGATACCGTCGGTGTGGAGCAAGGTGATCGACTTAAGGCGGGAGTCGGTCAGATTGTAGCCAGCTTTTTTTAATAAGGATTTAGCGAACTTAACATTATATTTCCACGGCTTTAGCGCTGGATCAAACCCGGTCATCCCTGGCGGGATGAGGCTGCCGACGGAACTTTCATCGGCAGTGTCTTTCGTCAGCGCGTGGGCCACCGCTTGTCTGACCACTAAATTGTCGAACGGCGGTCTTTGCACGTTGAAGCCGAGGAACCAGATGCCGTCGTACTCTTTCGCCTGCGCGAAAGAGAAATGACAAATGACCAATAAGCATAAAATGAGCCCGAATGCCCTCACCCCCCGACCCCCTCTCCCATTGGGAGAGGGGGGGGAGTGCTTTGGTGTATCTGGGGGTGAGGGTCGATCAGGATTTTTCAAAAACATTCCTGCCTTTAGAATCGATCGCCACGATGGCGGGGAAATCGACGACTTCGAGTTCGTGGACCGCTTCCGCGCCGAGCTCGGGGTAAGCGATAACTGTCGACTTTTTCACATGTTTGGAGAGGAGGGCGGCGACGCCGCCGGGGACAACCAGGTAGACCGCTTTATTTTTCTTGATCGCGGCGACCACTTCTTGGCCGCGGTTCCCTTTGCCGATCATTACTTTGAGCCCTTTGTCCAGCAAGGCGGGGGCAAAAGTGTCCATTCTCGAGGCGGTCGTTGGGCCGATCGAGCCGATTACTTTGCCGGATGGAGTGGGGGTTGGCGAAGCGTAATAAATTATTGCTCCTTTGATGTCAAACGGCGGGTTATTCCCGAACTTTTGGTGCGCCGCGTCGCGGGCAGTATATATCTTACCGGTGATCAGGACCCGATCACCCGCGTTCAGTTTTTCGATGTCTTTATTAGCTAATGGTGGTTTCAGCATATCTATGCGCGTGGCACTCCATATTGACGGCGACAGGGAGAGAGGAAATGTGGCATGGCCTGGTCTCGATGTTGACCGCTAGGGCCGTTGTTTTCCCTCCCAGTCCCATGGGCCCGATCCCCAGTTTATTGACCTTTTCCAGCAGTTCCTTTTCCCATTTAACGGTATCCATCGCGCTGCTGTGCTGGCCGACCCGGCGCAACAGGGCTTTCTTGGCGATCAGGGCAACGGTATCGAAGTTCCCGCCGATCCCGACGCCTACTATGTAAGGAGGGCAGGCGTCTGGCCCGGCGTTTTTCACAGTCTCGATGATGAATTGTTCGATCTCTTCTTTGCTTGAGGTCGGTTTGAACATTTTAATGGCGCTTTTGTTTTCCGCGCCGCCCCCTTTGCACAGCAGGCCGATCCTGATATTGTCTCCGGGAACGATCTCCGTGTGGATGACAGCCGGCGTATTGTCGCCGCTATTTTTCCGCCTGAGCGGGTCAAGAGCGATCGACTTTCTCAATAAACCTTTGTCATAACCGAGGCTGACCCCTTCATTGACCGCTTCTGTCAGCGTGCTATTTATTAGCCGGACATCCTGGCCAAGCTGCAGAAAAACCACGGCAGTGCCGGTATCCTGGCAGATAGGGAGTTTTTCTTTGCGGGCGATCTCGGCGTTCTGGATAATCTGGCGGATTATTTCGCGCCCGTTCGGTGAAGTCTCGTTTTTCAACGCTTTATTCAGCGCTTCTTCGACATCGGCCGAAAGGTTGGTGTTGGCTTCGATGCAGAGGGTCTTGACCGCGTCAGTGATCTTTTTAGCTTCTATTTCACGCATTTGTATATGATTATACTATCTATGCATTTTCAAATCAATTTTATGCCGGATAAGATATAATAAGTTTAGTTGGAGTCAAGGGGGCGTTGCCCCTTAGAGAACCCCGCCGCGCTAACTCGTCCCGCCGTTACCGGCGGGACTCAAACAGAGCGCGGATAATGTTGACGCAAAAATCCCGCGACTTCGCCTTAAACGAAAAACATGGTCGTGGCACTGCGAGCGGAGTGATTTCGACCCCTAAGCAACGCCGGCTATAGCAGCCGAAGGCGCTTAAGGGGAGCGGGAGAAAAACGGAGCGAGCAAATTTGAAGTCGCTTGATTTTTTCTTGTTACTTCTTTTGTATCAAGACAAAAGAAGTAAGAAAGAAAAAGAGAAGGCCTCGATATAATATATCTTATGCGAAATTAGAGATTTAACAGAGGATAAAGGCTTTTAACAGAGGTGGCGGCCTTTTGCAGGGCGGATATTTCTTCCGCTGTCAAATTGATCTCGACGATCTCTTCAATCCCATTTTTGCCTAGCTTAGCGGGAACGCCTAAACAAACATCTTTAATGCCAAACTGTCCGGTTAAATAACAACAAGTCCCGATGACCTCTTTTTTATCCTTGACGATCGATTCGGCCATCCGGGCGGCAGCGGCACCGGGGGCATAATAGGCTGAACCGGTCTTTAATAAACCGACGATCTCTGCTCCGCCATTGGTTGTCTTATCAACGATCTGTTTTATCTGTTCAGCCGAAAGGATATCAGTTATCGGTTTCCCTTTTATGGTTGAGAGGCGGGGGATTGGGACCATCAGGTCTCCATGGCTCCCCAACACTTCGGCGTAAACATCATTGATTGGAACTTTGGCCGCCTGGGCGATGAAATAGCCCATCCGGGCGGCGTCGAGGAGGGGGGCCATGCCGAGTATCCGCTGAGGCGGGAATTGAGTAACGCGTAACGCGTAATATGTAAGGATATCCAGAGGATTAGCCACCATCAGAATTACGGAATTCGGTGAGTATTTGACGACATTCTCGACGACGCTTTTGGTGATTGCCGCGTTCTTGCTGATCAAGTCCTCGCGTGTCATCCCCGGCTTGCGCGGCAGGCCGGCGGTGACAACTACCACGGCTGAATCTTTAGTATCCTCGTAATTGTTCGTTCCCAGAATAGCAGAATTAAAGCCTTCAACCGCAGCGGACTGCGACATGTCGAGCGCTTTCCCCTGCGGGACCCCCTCGATAATATCGATCAAGACGATATCGCCGGCTTCCCGCTGGGCCAGGCGGTAAGCGCACTGCGCCCCGACATTCCCGGCCCCGACGACGGTAATTTTACTTTTCATGAGGCCATTATAACAAAAATTGACTGAAATACCAAAGCAAAATGGCCGATAAATAGGTATGCTGAACAGGGCTTTTTTCGCGCGCCACGTGCCAGAAGCGAAACGCGATGCGTATTATAAAAAAATGATGCTCAACCAGTATCGCCGGATGCAAATGGCGGAAAAAGTCGCTTCTTTATCCGGCTTGTTGGGCAGGTCACCGGCCCGCCGGCTGACGACGATCAATTTAATCGCCCGCTGCCTATATAATTTTGAGAAGACCAATCTTATTGCCATTACCGATGATCTGCTCATCAAGTACAAGAAAGAGCCGGTTGATATTTTTGAAGTGATGGCCAACGTTCTTGAAGGTCAGAGGATAAATCCTCATCAATCGGAGCCGGCCGCCAAGATCGCCAATCAGATCAGGAAAAAATGCACCAAATTATTCACTTTGGTCGATAAAGAATTACCGGCTTACGCGGAGCGGCCGGTAAAACATCTTTTCCCCTTTTGGAACCAGCCGTTCTTATACGCGGCGGCCAAAGATGTCATTGCCAGCCGCTATTTGAACGAGGAAGAGAGGCACTATTACAACATTTCGGGGACCGCCTTATTACCACAGAATTATCTTGACGAAACACACTCGGCTGCCTGGCGAGCGCTTTACCAATTGATGGCGAGTAGAAGCGAAAACCAAAAACAAATCAGTGCTATGGCCAAGATGACCATTCCCGCCTTGATCCGGAAGATCATTAAATGGCAGCTAGCGTTGGATGAGAAGGCTGGGCGGCCAGTGCCGGAAAATTTGTTACTGGGCGAGAATCGGCTTAATTATCTGTTGAATATCGTTGTGGAAAATCCCGTAATCGGTTCGAGCGAGCTTGAAAGCAGCCTGCGGCAATATCTGCTCCAGTATTACCAGGTCAGGGAGTTTGAGCATAAGATCGATCATGTTGTTACCCGGACGACCAGATTTAGCATGAAAGAGCTGAACCTGTTTTACGGCTGGGATAGACAACGATGTGATTCATTGAACGCGCCGAAAGAACTGCAAATCTTGCCCCCGGCGGTTATGGGGCGGATGAAAGAGCGGGGAGTCGTACTTGATGAACAGCCGGAAACTTTTGGCCAGAAAGGAGTGGAAGATCCCGAGCTCCGTTACTTCAAATTCTTGAAAAATGGGCTATTGGCCGATCGGGCGATCAAATCACTGCAGCAGGATTATGAACTCCTTGCGTTTTGTTCCGATAATCACTGGGAAGGTATGCCGCATCCCAATACTGCCGACCAGCTGCGATCATACTTGGCCATGCGTTGGACAGGAGCGACGTTTGTTTTGGGCGGCGATTCTAAGGACCTGTGGCGATCACCTGATGAGGCAAAGATAAAAAAGGCCAATCCGCTGATCTTTAATGCCTTGAGCGGATTGGGGGACAAGGTTGTCTGGCTGCGTGGTAACCATGATGCGAAACTTAAGGACGCGTTGGTTTATTATTACAAACCCGAGTGGGGCCTTTATCTTGAACACGGCGACCAAAACGACTCGGCCAACTCAACAGAGAAACCGGGTTCACCCATCGGGGAATATATTACTCGTTTTCTAGTAAGGCCGCTAGATAGTATTTTTGGCTCGCGCGCCACCAAGTTTCTGGAATATCTGCAGCAAGTTGGCACTGGCCTGTCAACTTCCTTTAAGCGCTATACGAAGTTAACCATTAAATGGCTGTCGGAGGAAGGGATGATCAATACGACAACCTCAAGGATGATCAAACTGCAGGAGGAAAAAGGGGTAAAAATTTACTGCCAGGGCCATATTCACTCCCCACTGACCTATTTGTATTATAAGAAGATGATCAAGGCGATTGCCAACACCCTACAATTGGCGAGAAAAATGATCTTTATCTTAACTTATTCCTGGAAAGACAATACGGCCGGCGCTGGCGGCATCGTCTGGTTCGCTAAAAGACGGGATAATCCGACCGGGCCGGTCATGATCTATCAGATGATCTGGCCTTACCTTGATGCTCAGCAATTAATGGAAGCGTATAAACACCCGACTGTGAAATTAGCTATTTCTAATTCTGATCGGCCAGTGAATTCACCAGATCGGCAAACTCTTTCAAACTAAGCTCTTCCGGTCTTCGGTTTAGATCAATCCCTTTCCCTTCTAACCCAAACTCTGCCAACGAATTCCGCAATTTCTTCCGCCGTTGCTGAAACGCCGCATGGACGATGTCGAAAAATATTTTTTCGTTAAGGCTGGGGAAGAGGGGCGAGGGGTGGGGGACGAGGGAGACGATGGCCGAGCTGACATTTGGCCACGGATGGAATGAAGACTTGGAAACTAAGGAGAGCAAGGCGGCCTTAGCGTAATACTGTGTGAAGATGGAAAACGAACCGTATTTTTTCGTCCCCGGAGTGGCCGCCATCCGTTCGGCAACCTCTTTTTGCACCATGATCACCGCTAATTCCGGCTTCTCTGGCGTCGTCAATATCTTTTCCACGATCGGCGCGGTGATATTATAAGGGAGATTGCCGATGACCTTATATTTCCGGCCTAAAGCAAGTTCCGAGAAATTTACTTTAAGGATATCTTGGGCGACAAAAGTGATATTAGGCGCGTCCTTGAGGACGTTTTTACTCATCTCGACCAGCTCTTTATCGATCTCGATCGCGATCAGGTGATTGACCTCGGCGGCGATCTCCGCTGTTACGACCCCCAAGCCCGAGCCGATCTCAATGACAAGATCATCCTTGGTTAGTTCAGCTGCTTTGATGATCCGTTCCACAACCTTAGGATCGACCAGAAAATGCTGGCCAAGGTTCTTGCGCGGATAACGGTTATACGCGGCTAATAGTTCCCGGGTGATCTGGGCGAGAGTGGGTGGCATCAGCTTTTACAAAAGTGAGCGGCAACTTTGATCGCTTCGATCAGGCTTTGCGGATTAGCCCAGCCCTTGCCGGCAATATCAAAACCGGTCCCGTGGTCGACCGAAGTGCGGACAAAGGGGAGCCCGACCGTCACGTTCACCGAACGGTTAAAAGCGAGGAGCTTTAGCGGGATCAATCCTTGGTCGTGGTACATGGCGACGACGAGATCAAACATTCCGCTGTTGGCGAGAAAAAAGATCGCGTCGGGTGAGATCGGGCCTTTAACATCGATTCCCAACTTTTGTGCCTCTTCGACCGCCGGTTTAATGATCTTGATCTCCTCCTGGCCGAAGATGCCGGACTCGCCAGCGTGCGGGTTGAGCCCGGCGACGCCGATCCGCGGCTTTTTCCCTCTTGTCTTCCCCAGGGCTTCATTCGCCATTTTAATGATCTTGACAATCTTTTTTCGGTCAAGATGTTTACTTACTTCACGCAATGGCAGGTGGGTAGTGACCAGAATGACCCAAAGCTGATCGGAGACGAACATCATGGCATAATCTTTTGTTTTGGTTTTGGTTGCCAGTATTTCCGTATGGCCGTCAAATTTATATCCAGCTTTGTGGAGCGCTTCCTTGTTGATCGGGCCGGTCGCGATCGCGTCGATCTCGCCGTTTTTGGCGAGGTCGATCGCTTGATCGATGTATTCAAACGCCGCTTTACCCGCCGCCCGCGAAACCTGCCCAACCTTGATCTTGAGCGGATCGGCGTTATGGAGGTCGAGGACATTAATGACGCGGGGGAGAAACTTTGCTTCTGATACTTTCTTGATCGAATTGATTTCGATCCCGTTCAATTTGGAGATGGTCAATCCGTGACGAATAGCGCGGCGGTCACCGATCACCACGCAATTGGCGATCCTGGCGAGGTCATTCGAGGCTAATGCTTTGGCGCAAATCTCCGGGCCGATCCCGGCCGGGTCGCCCATCGTGATACCGATGAGCGGACGGTTATCCATTATAGCGGATGCCAGCTTTGCCGAGGCGGGCGATCGCTTCGCGCAGGCGCTCTTCGGGAGCGACCAGCGCGGCCCGGCAGTAACCTTCACCCAGGTCGCCGAACGCGATTCCGGGGGTAATGACCACGCCGGTCTTTTCGATCACCTTCAGGCAAAAGGCGGTTGAGTCGTAACCTTGCGGGACAGGGAACCAGACATACAAACTTCCCTGCGGCTTCTTGACTTGCCAGCCGAGCGAGTTGAGGCCATCAACAAAAAGATCGCGCCGGCGCTGGTAGGTCGCGCGGACCCGGTCGATATAATCCTTTTCATCGAGCGTCATGGCGGCGATAGCCGCTTTCTGGACGGCGGTAAAGAGCCCGTAATCGAGATTAGTCTTGATCTTGCGGAGCGACTCGATCAGCTCGCGGTTGCCGACGGCAAACCCGCAGCGCCAGCCAGGCATGCCGAAGGTTTTTGAGGTTGTGTGGTATTCGATGCAGATATCCTTGGCTCCCGGGATCGAAAGCATGGAGATCGGCTTATGCCCTTCAAAATAGATCTCGGCGTAAGCGAAATCATGGATCAGGATGATCTCGTACTTTTTACAGAAAGCGACCACTTCTTCATAAAAAGCGCGGGTTGAGACCGCGCCGGTCGGATTGCTCGGATAGCTGATGATCATCATTTTGGCTTTTTTGGCGATCTCCGGGTCGATGATCTTCAGGTCGGGGAGCCAACCCTGGCGTTCGGTCGTCGGCAGGACATATGGTTCGCCGCCGGCGAGGATCGTCCCGCGGAAATGGGCGGGGTAGGCCGGCATCGGGACCAGGGTGATGTCACCGGGATTGATGTAAGCGAAAGCGAAATGGACAACCCCTTCCTTAGAGCCGATCAGGGTGACGACCTCATGCTCCGGATCGATATTGATCCCGTATTGCCGTTTGCACCAGCTGCTGACCGCGTGCTTGAACTCCGGCGCTCCTTCGAACGAAGGATAGCGGTGGTTCTCGGGATTGGAAAGCGATTTGACCAGCGAATCGATGATCTCCTGCGGCGGCGGAATGTCGGGATTCCCCATGCCGAGATCGATCAGGTCCGCCCCCTTGGCTTGTTGCTCCGCCTTGATCTTGTCGAGCTGGGCAAAGACGTAGATCGGTAGTTTTAATAACCTGTCGGCTTGTTGGAATTTCATCCTGCTATTTCTCCCGCGTGATATGAACTTCGAACGAACGGTCCGGCAAAGACTTTCAGCCCCAGTTTCTGACCGAATTCCGTATATTTTGTGAACTCTTCTGGGACGACGTATCGTTCTGGCTGAAGATGATCTTTTGAAGGAGGCAGATACTGGCCAATCGTCACAATGCTGCAGCCTGCCGCTTTCAGGTCGGAAAGAAGCGCTTCCACTTCAGCCGCCTCTTCTCCTAATCCTACCATAAAACCGCTCTTGGTGACAACTTGAGCGGCGGCGGTTTTCAAGAGTTTTAATGACCGCTCGTAATTGGCCTGCGGGCGGATCTTTGGGTAAAGGCGGGAGATGGTCTCAATATTGTGGTTCAAGATAAACGGTTTGGCGTCCAATACAGTTTGCAATGCCGAAGCATCGCCTTGGAAGTCGGGCACCAAAACTTCCGTTCGTAACGAGTAACGAGTAACGAGTAACGCGTGCAAGATAGCGGCAAAGTGACTCGCGCCGCCATCCGGAAGGTCATCGCGAGTGACGGAAGTGATCACCACATAGTCCAAACCGAGTTTCTCCACCGCGGCGGCGATCTGTTGCGGTTCAGCGAGGTCGGGAGGGATGGGCTTGCCGCTAGTCACTCCGCAAAAAGCACAGTTCCGCGTGCAGACGTCGCCTAAGATCATGAAGGTGCAGGTTTTTTGCGAATAGCATTCGCCGATGTTCGGGCATTTAGCTTCTTCGCAGACAGTATGAATGCGCGGGTCAGCGATCAATTCTCGGAGCAAGCGGATATTTGACTGTTTGGGTGTTTTTTTGACGAGGAAATTAGGGAGCGGCATTACTTGGTCAGATCTTTCCTTCGATAAGCTTCTCCATCTTTTCGTGGCTGATCGAATTGGCCAGCGCTTCGTTTTTGGAGATCAATCCTTTTTTGAACAGTTCGAACAGGGTCGAGTCCATAGTCTGCATGCCGAATGCCCCGCCGAGCTCGATCATCGAATAAATATCCTGGGTCGCCCCTTTGCGGATAATGTTGCGGATCGCCGGGGTGGCGACCAATAGCTCAAAAGCCCCGACCAGTCCTTTGCCGTCCTGCCGCGGTATCAATTGCTGGGAAATTATTCCCTGGATCGTCAGCGAGAGCATCGACCTGATCTGCTGCTGCTGGTGCGGCGGGAAAACGTCGATAATTCGGTCGATGCTCTGGACGGCATCCTGGGTATGCAAAGTGGAGATGACCAAATGGCCGGTCTCGGCCGCGGTGATCGCCATCTGGATCGATTCGAGGTCGCGCATTTCGCCGACGAGGATGACATCCGGTATCTGGCGCAGGACCCGCTTCAACGCTTCGCCAAAGAAAGCGGTGTCAAATCCGACCTCGCGCTGTTCGATCACCGATAATTTGGGCGTATGGACAAACTCGATCGGGTCCTCGATCGTGATAATGTGGCAGGCGCGCGTTTTGTTGATCTGGTCGATCATTGCCGCTTGGGTTGTCGATTTACCGGAACCGGTCGGCCCGGTGACCAGGACGAGGCCCCGCTCCAGGTTGGTGAAATCCATAACCTTAGGCGGAAGTTTGAGCGACTCCATCGACGGGATCTCTTTCGGGATCCGCCGGATCGTGGCCCCAATATGCCCCATCTGGTAGTGGAGGTTGATGCGGTAACGGCTCATCTTATCTTCATAAGAGGTGTCGAGCTCTTTAAGCCGCTTGAATTCTTCCATTTCCTTGGGGCGGATGATCGGGGTGACGAGCGCTTCGGTCTCTTCGGGGGTCAAGTTCTGCTGTTCGATCTTGACCAGGGCGTTGTTGATCCTAAGGCAGGGAGGATTACCGGCGGCCAGTAGAAGATCGGAGCCTTGGGTCTGGTTGAGTTTGGTTAATAATTCTTTAATTTCCATGAAATACCTTAATTTTGACTTTACCCATCGCCTATAATATAATTTCACTACACTAATGTCAAGGTTAACGGCCAGCCTGGAATGATCGGTTTTATTTTTATCTTAGGAGCGGTCTTAGGCAGCTTTCTTAATGTTTGCATTTATCGTTTGCCGTTGGGCAAGTCGATCGTCTTTCCTCCGTCGCATTGTCCCGCTTGCCATGCCCGGCTGACATCTGTCGACCTGGTTCCGATCTTTAGTTATCTTTTTCTCCTGGGCCGGTGCCGCCACTGCCATAAGCCGATCTCAGCCCGTTATCCGCTGGTTGAGATTATGGCCGGGCTCGGTTTCGTTTTTAGCTGGCTGTTGGCTGGCGGTAACGTTTTTGATTTCATATTTTTTGCGGCCTTCATTTCGGTTTCGATCGTGATCTTTTTTACCGACCTCGAACATCAGCTGATCCCGGATGGGGCCAGCTATTTTGGCATTGCGCTTGGCTTGGTCTATAATTTCATTCGCGGCTTGCAAACTCATGATTGGTCGCCGGCCAACCCGTTCTTTTCCTCGGTTGGCGGCGTGGTGGTTGGTTTTGGGCTCCTCTTCGCTATTTCCGTTTTCGGTAAATTCATTTATAAAAAAGAGGTGATGGGCGAAGGGGATTGGTTCGTGGCGGCGCTGCTGGGCGCTTTTTTCGGCTGGGGCGGCGCTTTGATGGCGATCTTCATTGCTTACTTCTTGGCGGCCATTGCGGCGACTATTTTACTTGTTTTTAAAAGAGCCAAGTTTGGCGGTTATGTCCCTTTTGGCCCGGCGCTCGTTTTGGGCGGTGTGATCGTCCTCTTTTTCGGCGGCCCGCTGCTTAGTTGGTATTGGGGTTTCTTTCTATGAAGCGGCTCGGCTGGATCTTCTTTTTTTTAGCGATAATTTACTTTATTTTTCTTATTCGTCAGGATATAATTGACCAAATTGACTTGCGGCGTGAAGCGGAGCGCGCGGCTAATAAAGTTGAGCAGGCGGAGAAGCGCGGGGCGATGCTGCGGGAGCGTTCACGCCGGCTAAAAGGCGATGATTTGATCGAAGAGATCGCCCGAACAAGGTTGGGGCTGATCAAAAAAGGCGAAACAGCATATAAAGTAGTTCGTTAACTGGAGGTGAAAAGTTTGCCGATCGATATCGGTTCGGAAATTGAAGGTAAAGTTACCGGGATAACTAAATTTGGCGCGTTTATCGAGCTGCCGGAAGGGAAGGTGGGCCTGGTCCACATTTCTCAGGTTGCCGATTCTTATGTTACCGACATTACTAAACATTTAGCAATTGGGCAGGTTGTTAAGGTCAAGGTCCTGGGGATGGCTAAGGAAGGGAAGTATGACCTGTCTATCAAGCAGGTGGGAAAACCGGCCTGGGAAAACCGGCCGCGCCGGCCCAGGGAAGAAGCGGATCGTCCCAAGCCGGGGACGTTTGAAGATAAGATCACCCAGTTCTTAAAACAAAGCGAAGAAAAGTTGTCCGACTGGAAGCGGAACCTCGAAGTAAAACAGACGGGAAAAAAGAAAAAGCTCCCCCGCGCTTAATCAGCGATCAGCCTGGGTGGCGGAATTGGTAGACGCAAGGGACTTAAAATCCCTCGGCCGAATAAGCCATGCCGGTTCGATTCCGGCCCCAGGCAAACTCCAGGTAATCGCGGCCGTAAGGCTTGCCGGTTGCCAGCAATAGGTCGATCGGCAGGTCGGCGGCTTCGATCTTTTCTTTGTCACTGATTAAAGCCAGCCTTTCAATAATATTCTTCAATTGTTCGGTATTGCCCGGCCACGGATAATTGACCATTACCTCTTCCGCTTCACGGCTAAATTCCTTAATGTTGCGGCAATATTTCCAATTAAATAATTCAAGATAATGCCGCATCAGCAAGGGGATATCGGCCAACCGTTCCCGGAGCGGGGGCAAAGTCAGAATATCTTCAGCGGTAAAAACAATTTTTTCGCGGTTGCTGCCGCCAATGATCCGCGCGGAGACCGCTCCTTCGAGCGGCGGGAGATGTTCGATGTGGTCGATAAATAAAGTTCCGCCCCGAGCGGCTTCGAGCAGACCGCTTTCTTTCTTGAGGTCGGCAACGGTCAGGCTTTTGGTCCGGCCAAAAAGTTTCGTTTTGATAGCGGCCGGGGACATTGCGCTTGAGAGGCTAAGCTGGCTAAAGGGGAATTCCTTTCTCGGGCTGTGTTCATGGATAAATCGCGCGACCGCGGCTTTTTCGGTCCCGGTCTCGCCCCGAACCAGGATGTTGGTCTGTTTGGCCGCGATCTTTTTAGCGGTGTGGATGAGGAGCGCGATCTTTTCGCTGCTGCCGATCAGCTGGTCTTTTTTCCCCAGGCTGGCGCTTTCGGCGGTCAACGTCCGCCGCCTCAGGATCAGGTCGGTCATCTTGAGGATCGCGTTAACGTCGAACGGCTTGATCAGGTAGTCGCGGGCGCCGATATTGATCGCCACACTCGCTTTCTCGACTTCGTTGACCGCCGTGACCATAACGACATCCACGTCAGGGTCGATCTCTTTGATCCGTTTCAAGGTTTCTAGCCCGTCCATGCCGGGCATGCGGATGTCGAGGAAAGCGAGATCAATCTTATTCCCGGCCACCTGCTTGAGCGCCCCTTCGCCGGAAGCGGCGGTCAATATCTGGTACTTTCCCTCCAGGATCAGGGTAAAAGATTCGCGGATCGACATTTCATCGTCGACGACGAGAATTTTATTCATGCTTATTCGTGAGTGAAACGATCGATAATGAGCAAGACCTGCTTGCGCAAGACGGAGTCGCTCATGATGGCGGCAGTGATCGTTGTCACCATCTTAGCCGCGCCGCTCGCTTTAACTAGCGAAGCGCCGAATTCGGCGGCCAAGGCCATTTTTACGATCTTGGTTACGGCCTGCTCGATGGTATCCTGCTTACTCAGTTCGTTGGCCAAACCCTTTTCAAAGAGCTCAATCTTACTCTGCTCCTTTTTATCCAGCATCTCTTCTGGGGTTTTTCCTAATATCAGCGGTAAAAACTCACGGGTCGGGGTCCATTCTTCTCTTCTGATCTCTGTTTTCATTTTAATCCACCTCCGCGGTAATACATAGCAACTTTATTACCACGATTAAAAGTAAATTTAGCACATTGAAATGTGCAAATCAACGGGAATTGAGGGGGTGGATGCACTACATCTTGAGCTTGCGCTCGATGTTCCTGAGGGTATTCCGGTGGATGCCGAGCTTTTTTGCCGCTTCGCCCTTTTTGCCGCCCGCTTTTTCGATCGCCTGGCGGATAAAATCCGACTCAAAGTGTTGGACGGCGTCCGACAGCCTGACCACCAGCCGATGCGACTTGCTGGGGGCTTCGCCGGCGATCTCGGGGGGCAATTTTTCCGTGCCGAGTACGCCATCTTTAGTCAAAACGATCAGCCGCTCGATCAGGTTTTCCAGTTCACGGATATTGCCGGGCCAGGCGTAGTCCATCAACAGCCGGAGGGCTTCCTTGCTGATCCCTTTTATCCGCTTGCCGAACTCGCGGTTATATTTATTGATAAAATGCTCGGCGAGGAGCGGGATATCTTCTTTCCTTTCGCGCAGCGGCGGGAGGTGGATCGGGATAACGTTGAGGCGGTAATAAAGGTCTTCCCGGAAACGCCGCTCTTTTATTTCAGTTCGGAGTTCGGAATTCGTAGCGGAGATGATCCGGACATCGACCGGGAGCGGCTTGCTGCCGCCGATCCGTTCGATCTCTTTCTCCTGCAGGACGCGGAGGATCTTGGCTTGCATGGGGAGCGGCAGGCTGCCGATCTCGTCGAGGAAGAGGGTCCCGCCATTGGCGATTTCAAACTTGCCGATCTGGCGCTCGCCCGCGCCGGTAAACGACCCTTTTTCATGGCCGAATAGTTCCGATTCGAGCAGGTTTTCCGGGATAGCCGCGCAGTTGAGGGCAACAAATAATTTGTCTTTTCTCGAACTCCGGTTGTGGATCGCTCGGGCGACCAGCTCCTTGCCGGTCCCGGATTCGCCGGTGATCAGGACGGTCGTGCTCGCTTGCGCGACGTCGTCGATCATTTTAAAAATATCCCTGATCTGTTCGCTTTTGCCGACGATTTTTTCGAACTGGTAATCGGCCGCTAGCAGCCGTTTAAGAGAAATATTTTCTTTGGCCAACGACCGTTTCTCGATCAGTTTGGCGACCTGGTCGGTCAGCGCGCCGATATCGAACGGTTTGGTGATGTAGTCGTAAGCGCCGAGCCGGATCGCTTCGACGGCGCGGCCGACGGTGATGACCGCGGTTACCATGATGACCTCGATCGTGTCGTCGATCCCCTTGATCAGCCGCAGGACTTCGATCCCGTCGATCTCGGGGAGGCGGATGTCGAGGAGGACGAGGTCGATCGGCTCTTTCTTGACGATCTGGAGCGCTTCCTCGCCGGAAGCGGCGACGGAGACGTCGTAGCGCTCCTCGAGGAGGAGTTGCATCGAGTCGCGCAGCCCTTTTTCGTCGTCCACGATCAATATTTTCGGCTTAACTGTCATGCGTTCCTCTCCATCGCGGTCTTGATCTTTAGCTCCTTCCGGTAATAAGCGACGGTGCGCCGGTCGATGGCCGCGCCGCGCTCGTTCAGAATACTGGTCAGCTGTTCATCGGTCAGGGGATTATTTTTATCCTCGCGGTCGATCGTTTCGGCCAGCATCGCTTTGAGGCGCGCGGCCGTCAATCCTTTTGGCCCCCGCGGACAAAGGAACTTGAGCGGGAAAAGGCCCTGCGGGGTCTGGACATATTTCTCCGCGACCGCCCGGGAGATGGTCGACGGATGGAGCCCGAACTCGTCGGCCAGGCTTTTCTGGGTCAGGGGCCGGAGCCAGGTCTTCCCCTTCACCAGGAAGTCCTCCTGGGAGCCGATTATTCTTCGGACGATCTTCTCCAAAGTTTCACTTCTTTTAGAAAAATCTTCGATCAACTCTTTGGCCTTCTTGAATTTTTCGCGCAAGAACTCCTTGGTTTTTTCATCGGTCTTCGGGTCCTCCATCATTTTTAAATACTGTTTGGAGATATTTAGTGTTGGGCCGTAGCGGGTCTCCAGGCTGACGACCGTGTACCCTTTATCCCCTTTTTCCACGGCAAAGGAGGGGATGACCTGCCGGGTTGCCCCGCCAAAATTTGCGCCGGGGTAGGGGGTAAGATTGTTTTTAATATAATTGGCGACTTCTTTAGCGCCGCTTTCGGGGATACCGAGGGCATCGGCCATCTTTTTAAAATTTTGCTGTTCAATATCTTCGAGGTGGCCTTTGACCGCTTTGGCGAGCAGGTTTTCCAGTTCTTCGTTCTCAAAATCGTAAGCTTTGATCTGGATGAGGAGGCATTCTTTAAGGTCGCGCGCGCCAATCCCTTCCGGTTCAAACCCCTGGACTATTTTCAGGATCTTATCGACGGTCGGGCGGGAGACATCGTGCTTTTTCATGATCTCTTCGCGCAGGCGCGGGTAATCGAGGAGATAGCCTTGCTCATTTATCCCGCCGATAATGTCCTTGGCGATCTCATTATGGTCCGGCGCCAGCTCTTCAAGCTCCAGTTGGTCAAGAAGGTGTTTGGTCAGAGATTTTTCCTCCCGGCGGACGTTCTCCAGTCCGGGCATTTCCGAAAAATCGGTCTCTTTCCTGATCTTCCTATCCGAGGTCAGGTAATTGAGGAATTCGATGAGCCGGTCGTTCTTTTCGACCTCGAGCATGACATTTTCTTCCGCCTCTTTATCGATCTGTTCAACAAGATCGCAGTAAGGGAGGTGGAGGATGTTAAGCATTTGCAGCAGGCGGGGTGAGAGGAGGAGCTCAAGGGTCTGTTTCAGGTCAGTTTGAAGTTTCAGCTCTACCATGCTACAATTATAACACAAGAAATGACGCGGGGTGGAGCAGCCCGGTAGCTCGTCAGGCTCATAACCTGAAGGTCGTGGGTTCAAATCCCACCCCCGCTATTTTCTTTTTTTGCGGCACAGCGGGGATTATCATTGATCTCTCCCAAAACCTTAATCAGGTAATTTTAACTCGGTACCCCCACGGTTCTCCCAAAGTCCAAAACACGGACCGATCTTTGCAGGTCTTCCATTCTGACGTGGGCATAGACTTGGGTTGTCTGGACGGAAGCGTGACCCAGCAGTTTTTGCACCTCATAGATGGCGACCCCTTTCTGGACCAGTCGGCTGGCAAAGGTGTGTCTTAACTTGTGCAGATGGCCTTCTATCCCCAGCCTTTTTAAGAGCTTCTTTAAACGATGAGAAAAATCGCTGACGGGCTTCCCTTCGTTCAATTCAAAGACATATACCTGATGCTCCTTCTTGCGCCTATACAGGTCAATTAAATGGTCGTACAGCGCATCGTTCATCGGTATTGTCCGGAACTTGTGCGACTTGGAAAGTTCGACATAGATCTGCCGGTTAATGCAATCTACGTCTGCCCATTTCAAGCGCTTCAGTTCCCCCTCCCTTAAGCCGGTATGAAGAAGCACGAGCACATAGTCTCTTACGAATGGGCTGGCTTTGGTGAGGATCCGGGCGATTTCCTCTTCGGTGTAGAACTGGGGTCTTTTCTTATCAACCTTCAATTTTGATATCTTGGGAAGGTTTGCCAGATAGTTCCTATCTATGGCGAAGCGGAGCATCGTTCCCAGCAGAATGGAGCGATTATTAATCGTTTTATTGCTACTCCCTTCTTTGCTCCACTTTGACTGCATTTCCTGAACCTTTAGATTGGTTATCTGCCCAAGATTTAGATCCCCAAGTTCTCTCAATAAAGCCTTGATCACCGAGCCATCCTTTTGGTGGGTTGAACGTGCTTTTCTGGAAAGTGAGTATTCCTGATACTCTTTGGCCAATCTGGTAAACATCACTTCTTCCAGATAAAGACTCACCGGCCTTCCTTGCACGAGCTCCCCCTCATACATTCGCAAGTATTCTCTTGCCTCCCTCCAGGTCCTGGCCGGTATTTTCCTGCAAGTCGAATGTCCGCCGGCCTTCCTGATCAGATGAAACGTTATCCCTTTGCTGGTCAGTCTCCTTTTAATGAACATTTATCCCCCCTTTTTTGGAGACCACCCAGCTAAATTATGGAGGAACTCTTGGACACTATCAACTGAAAAGCGGACGGATTTGCGGTTCCTTATCTTGGCTTGGGAAGTCCTAATTGAGGGGAGAAATAATGGTTTTATGATCCCGCTTTCGGCATAGCCATAGACAGTGCTTCGCGAGATGCTAAGCATTTGAGCTACCTCTCTGGCGGTTAAAAGCTTTTTGTCTACGACCATTTCAACAATGCTTTCCTTTATGATGTTTTGGTAACTTGAGTTACGATTTCTTGATTTTCAGTCTTTCTTCGGCCACCAATGCCTTTTCGATTTGGATTCGTGCCCAACCGATACCTGAATAGGGCGCAATCCACGGATTGGCAAAGCTTGATTTCGCGCTTGCTATCCCCGGAACATTCCAAACACTTCAAACGTATTGATCGCACTGGTGAATTCACTTAAACCCCATCCTTGACCCTTAATTTCGGGCCGATATTTTGGAGTTTCTGCAAGTCATATTTAGATAATGAATTTACGGAGGTTGATTTTTGTTTGAACAAAATGTCATTTATTTGGCTTGGTATATCGGTTGTGGATGGGGTGGGATTCGAGTTCTGTCCGGAGCCGGGTTCCGGAGATCGCGTAAGCGAATTCGGGCTATTCCCATCCCCATTTCCTTTCCCGTTCCCTTTTCCATTCCCTTCTCCATTCCCTTCTCCATTCCCTCCTGTTAAGGAACCGTTAAATAACGGTGAAGGGGGTGGGATAGTGCTTTCTTTCTCGGTGTGGTGTGGTTTTTGGTGCTTGTGCCAGTTTATGATTTGGATAAATCGTTGTTTATCGGTTACATAACGGTTAATGAACGGTTGTCTACCGTGTTTTTTAGGAAGAGCCAGCAAAGTAAGTGCTTTTTCGATGTCGATTTCGTCATAGGGCATGATCTCAACTTTTAGTCTTTCTGGGCGTTCTTCCAGCCTTCCTTCGCGGTCCGCCATACACCAAAGCCCTTCATAAAATATCCTTACTTCAAAGGGCAATTCTTTGATGTCCTCATCCTTAAAAAAATCAGGCTTTAGATATCTAATGCGAGCCATATTACTACCTCTATTGATTAATAAGCATTTGAACTTGTTCTATTTGCGCAATTATCTCAAATGTTATAAATTTGCGTCTTTATCTCCTTCAAGTAATTAAAAAAACTGATCGGATCAACCTTAGTTCGATGAGCAAAATAAAGTTTGATTAAGCCATCAAGCCGATCATCTTTTTTAATGCAGAAAATCGCCTTGGAAGGATTGTCGCGGTTAATTGCTTCGATCCGATAACCATAGCAACAGAGGGCGGAACACAAAGAGATGTCCGAGGTTTTGAAGTGATCTTTGTCTTGTAATGATTGTTTCATATATGTTATTTCAAATTATGTTTGCAATGGCTTTAATAAAAACAGATAAGCCAGAGCATTTATACTCAGGCTTAATTATAGGGATGTGGCAGGTGAGTCAATTACGGATTTGTTGACTCAACGGTTAGAAGTTGCGTTTAACGGTTTTTTCCTGCCAAGAAAAGAGGTTGTCATCTGTGTTTATTTTGTTTTTGATTCGCTTATTGATCGCTTCCATAGCATCATATACAGTTCTCCAATGTTCCCGCCTATTTGCAGGCCTCCCAAAGAACTTGCGATAAAAGCCAGTGATCTTTTCATATATTATTGACCAATCAATCGGTCTATTCGGTTTATAAGCAAAAATGACCCGACAAAAATAATGTTCATTTTTATGCGGCGGGAGCTTGCATATAGCATCATCAATTTCAATAGAAGCTGTTTTATCATTAAATGTGACCTTTTTGGTGCGTAATGAGATCTTGCGACTAACAAGCTTATTGTCGTTTGAAATGGCTTCGGCTTTAAATATTCCCTCAAACTTAGCAACTTTATCCCTGTACGTTTTATATAACTCATCAAGCTTTGGCTGATTGATTGTTAGGCGATATCGAGAAGCTTGGCTTTCCATCATTCCGGCAACCGCATATGGTTTTATGGAGAACGCTCCTTCTCTTCCTAATTTGTAAAGTGCTTCTCTCTGTCTGTGAAAGGATATTCCTAATGAGGGATTGGCTTCGAAATCCACACAATGAAGCAGCTCATCTTGACAAGCTAATTCTTCTTTGATTTGGTCGATTACTAACCACTTGCAATAATTGGCTTTTTCTTCGTGTGTCATAGTAATGTGTTGTAATTATGCTCAATTTTAACAAAATTTCAGAGCTATTCCAACTCGGCATGAAGAAGCAATGCTTTTATAGAAGGAGGGTGGCTTTTAATCCGTAATGATCATATTTTGTTTTGTTTAAATTTACTATTTCGAATGGCGTTTTACCTTTTACTTCAAGCGGGTCGGAAAAGGTCGAACCTGTATCCAGAATATTCCCGTTTTTGTCGTAATAAGTAACAGTTATTTCTATGATGGTTGCTGGGCCTTCTGTATTGTTTTGGACTTCTCCAACTATTGCAGGGATTCCTAACGGTTCAATTGTAATTGCTCTATGGCTCAATATGTCAATATGTCTATTTCTCTCGAGGGAACTTTTAAGTGTTTTATCAAATATTATGTCGGTCTTGCTTTTTGCAGTTGATGCTTTTTCTTGCTGCCGCTTTCGTTCCGCTATTTTAACCCCCTTGTTATAATATTCTTCCTTTAGGAGGACGCCATCGGCATCATAATATCTTGAATAGCCATCTATTATCCCATTACGATAATTTATTTCCCATTGTAAATGGCCATCTGTGTAATAAGTTCTCATGGTGCCATCTATTTTGTCTTCTTTATAATTGGATTCTATTTCTTTTTGCCCATTTGGATAATATTTTGTAAATAGCCCGTCTGGCTTGTCATCTTTCATGTCCCCTACTAATTGAAGAACACCTTTATCAAATATTTTAATGGTTCCATTCTTTTTCCCTGCCACATAGTTTGTAGTGGATTGCAAATCCCCATATTCATTGTATGTGTTTTGGATGCCATCAAAAAGATCATCTTTTAGATAGCAATCGTTTTTAATATTTCCGTTTTCATAATAAACGATTTGTTTCCCATTCCTTTTGTTGCCTTTATATTGAACTAATAGCTCTAATTTGCCTTCCGAATAATATCGGCTGACTAACCCATCTGGTATATTGCCGGCGACTTCTTTTGCTTTGCCGAATTCATCAAAGAATTTGTGTGCAATGATTTTATTGTTCTCATAAAAAGTTATTTCTTGGGGATTTCCACTCGCATCTTTTTGTGTAATTTCAGAAATTACTTCGGCAATCGAGTTGCTTGACGAAATTGTTGCGACAATAATCATAAGCAGCAGGGCCGCGGTGTTCTTCATTTTATCCTCCAAAAAAGATGCTCTGATTGGGCGAAAAGGAGCTTATCACCGCATATGTGCGGTGTCAAGCTTATAAGCGCTATGTGATAATCCGTTCGTGAGTATCGACATAAAAGCTAAATTAGCAAAGAGAATTAGATCCTTAAGGAGAAAGCACAAGCTTACCCAAGAGGGATTGGCTGAATTAGCTGGGACGGACTATAAGCACATTCAAAAACTCGAAGGGAAGGCCCCTCCGGCGGCTCAGATTGATACCTTAGAAAAGATTGCTATTGCCTTTGGCATGAATTTGTCAAAATTCTTCGATTTTAATAAATAGACTGCATTTTTTGCCTCCTCAGAAAAAGAAGCGCTCTTAAACGCACTTGCAACAATAATTGCTCTAATTCATAATGTTACAGCGAATGTGATAAGGTTGGCTTAAATGAATATAATTGTGGTCAGATATATTACTCTTGCAATAATTATTGGATGTGCCGTTTGGTGGGGAACAAGTCCTTCATGGCCACCTTTCATTGGTTTCCTTACAGGCCTTGCAGCCTTTATTCGCTCAGATGTTTGGTCAGCAAAAGAATGCGTCTCTAATGAGCATGACAAGATGTTGTTTAATAAGTTTCTTGTTGAATTGCCTTACGACGGAAGTATTAAGTTTCTTAATGATTGGAATTTTAATGCATTTCGAAAAGAATGTTTAGATCAACTCGATGATTTCTCTAAGAAATGGAAAGCGCCTGAATACAATTTTGCAAATAAAAAGTTGAATAAATTGCAAAACGAATTATTAAATAATATCTCAAAATACTTAGCCTATTTAGGGACAAATATATGGGTAGTTGAACAGAATCCTGATTTTTATCATATACCTCCTGAATGGCAGGAAGAACAGCCCAAAAGATATGATAAAGTGATAACAACACTAAGCACATTCGCTGATGAGATTGTTAGCATTCATAAAAAATTAGTTTCGGAGGGCATAAAAAAAGGATTAAAGAATAATACTGAAGTAACGCCCCTCTCCCCAATAAATTGACCACTTGTGTTGGTCCGACCAGTTGCTCCTCACCAAAACAGTAGTGTGTAATGCAAAGGTAGGGTAATCATACCATTTGAGCTATCAAACAGGTTCAATCATCCAGCAATGCTCTCGATCATAAGGCAGAAAACGTTACCCCGGGTTACCCAGGGGGCAATTTTGGGGTTATAAGGGAGGCTTACGGGGGTCAAAAACCAGCAGTTTTAAGCGAGTAGGCCTGTGGATAACTATGCGAAAGCAGTGAGAGAGCAGTGAAAATCCTGTATAATTGTGGTTTAGAAATAATATGAACCCAGACAATCCAAGACTTAAAAACCTAAGGCCATATCAGAAAGGGCAGTCCGGCAATCCGGCCGGGCTTCCCAAGGGATATGTGCGGGCTTCGACATTCTTGAATAAGTTCCTTCAGGGAAAGATATCGGTTACTGAAGGCGGCAAGGTAAAGAAGGTTACACGACATGAGGCGATATTGCTGAAAGCGATCAATGACGCCATAGCGGCTCCTACGGCCAGAGAAAGGACAACCGCGCGAGAGTCGATATACAACCGGATTGAAGGGAAACCAGTTCAGCCGATTGGATCCATCGTTGAGCCGGAGATTATTCTTCAAATAACACCGACAGAAGCTAAAGTGTAAAGATTCATCACTAAAAAAAGCTTGCATCAGGATTTACTCTAATTCATAATAGTCTTAACAGTAGGGTAAGGTCAAAGTGCATATGAAAGGAGTTCGTTATGGCAATTACTGAAGTATTTGAAAATCCAACCGTAAAAGATGTTATTTTCCAGATTATTTTCCCAAATTTGTTTTTCATCGGGAACAAAATTGGTGATTTTCAAATGAAGATAATGAAAGATTTTCCAGATTCCTCCTTAATATTTAGAAGACAATTGGTTTTTGTAAATACTGGCTCTATAGGTAAATCAGTGGAACTTCCAGAAACAGAGAATAATGAGCAAATTAGTAAAAAAATATGGAGTTTTAGGTCTCCAAGGAATGTTGAATTGAATGTGCTTTGCGATTCTTTAGATATTCATTCCACAAGCCATAAAACCTATAATAACCCAACCTCAGATTATAAGTTTAGAGATACGATTAAGTTCGTCATTGACAACTTCATTGAAATTACGAATATCCCGCTTATTACCAGAATGGGGCTTAGATATACAGACGAATGTCCCGTATTTAAAAAGGATAAAAAAACATTTTCTGAAAGTTTCAACTCCGCATTTAATTGGGATAAATTTGACATATCAAAAGTAAGAACAATGCGGCTTAGTGCGACGGTTGAAAAGGGCGAATGTAATCTTAATTATGCAGAATCTCTAACGAAAATAAATGACGAATATAAATTGATAATGGATTTCGACGCCTTTACAAGTAATATCAAGTCTCAAGATTATCTTGCGACAGCCGATCATTTACATGATGTAATATCAGGGGAATTCGAGAATAGCATAAAAGCGCCCATCTTTACATACATGAAAACAAAGCCAAAAAGTATTGAAGGAGATAAAAAATGAGTATTTTAGAGAAGGTTAAGAATATATCTGAAACCGCAGCTGAAGGAACGGGGGGCCTTAAGTCGCCTAACATATCAAAAATATTTACTTATCCATTTGGGCAATATGAGATAAAAATCGCTTTAACCGAAAAAAATGAGTTTATTGGGATAAGCGAAATAAAAGTGAATAAAAGCTTTTTAGAATACAAGAATCAATCAACGCCTACTGGTTATCATGACGTCGAACAATATTATTTGGAATAAGTTTTAATTATGTTTTATGCCGAAAACCCGGAATCAAGGTTGAGATTCGGGGATATTATAAAAGGATATGTAGGCATAACCCCTGTAATTAACAGCCTTAACGCAGATTTCAGAAATTCCGATTTTAATATAGAAATATCATACCCGAATTTCTTTGTCGTTTTGTCGCCTTGCTGCTCAATAGAAAAGAGCCTCTTGATGATCGCGCCTCTCGAACAGGTCATCGGTACGTTCTTCAGAAACCCTTATTTCGAGAAAGATCTAACTGTAATAAATAAAAAAATGAATGCGGAGCAATCTATAATCCCTGCAATATGGGGGACATTGCCTCCAGAAGAAAAGGAAAGAAGATTATCGGAAGGGGCTCAATTCGCATTTGCTGAATTATTCGTTTATGAAAAAAATGATTTGTTGCCGGCATATACAATTCATATGAAGGATGTGACGAACATTGAAACAAATTATTATATGGTTGATTTCAGAAAAACCTTTAGTGTAAAGTGTGACCTGATTGCGAAAAATGTTGAATTTGCTCTAAAATACCTTCAATTATCAGTGAAATCAAGGAATGATTTAAGGAATAAAATTGGTGGTTTTGAGAGTGTAAAACTAACTGTGTAAACGGGTGAGTCTCATATGTCCAGTATCACCCTCCCTTCAAACATAACAGCAAACTGAGAAATTGTAAATCCCCAATCCCGCACCGGCATGGTCCATTTTTTCGTAATGTCCCGGGTCGCCAAAAATAGGATTTTCAGCAGCGCCTCGTCGTTCGGGAACAGGGAACGATTCTTGGTCACTTTCCGGAATTGCCGGTGCAAACTCTCTACGGCGTTGGTGGTGTAAATAATCCGGCGGATGCTCTCGGGATATTTGAAATAGGTTGAGAGATTCGGCCAGTTCTTTTCCCAGGACTTGATCACCAGCGGATAACGATTCCCCCATTTTTGGCCAAGATTCTTCAGCTCCAGCCGGGCCTTTTCCTCGGTCGGCGCCCGATAGACCGGTTTCAGGTCAGCCATGAATTCTTTCTGGTATTTCGACGCGATATACTTTAACGAATTGCGGATCATGTGAACAATGCAAAGCTGAATCTCGGTTTTAGGAAAGACGGTATTGATCGCGTCGGGGAATCCTTTCAGCCCATCGACGCAGGCGATCAAAATATCCTCCACCCCGCGGTTCTTAAGCTCATTGCAGATCGCCAGCCAGAAATGAGCCCCTTCGTTTTCCCCAACCCAAATGCCTAAAATCTCTTTCCTGCCGCGAATATCAACGCCCAGGCAGGTGTAGGCCGCTTTAGACAGCACTTTCCCTTCACTGCGCACCTTGTAATGGATCGCATCAAAAAAGACGATTGGATACAGCGCGTGGAGCGGATGGGATTGCCATTCGGTCACCAGCGACATGACTTTATCGGTGATGGTCGAGACCGTGGTCGGAGAGACATCAACCCCGTACATTTCATTAAGGTGATCCTGAATATCGCGGACCGTCATCCCCTTCGCGTACATGGAAATTATCTTTTCATCGAAGGAGCTGATGTCGGTCTGCCGCTTCTTGACCAGGGTCGGCTCGAACTCGCCCTTACGGTCGCGGGGTGTTTCGAGCGGAAATTCACCGAAGTCACTCCTTACAGTTTTGGCCGTTTTTCCGTTGCGGCTGTTCCCGGAATTTTTCCCTTCGGCGGCATACTTGTTGTAGCCGAGGTTTTCGCTCATCTCGGCTTCCAGGATGTTCTCGACCATGTTTTTGAGGAGCCGCTTCAAGATGCCGTTTCTGCCGGTAATATCCTCCATGGTCTTACAGTTCTTGATCTCGGCTTGGAGATCGTCGAGGTCGATCGGGGCAATTTTATCCGTTGTCATACTAAATCCTCCTGTTTTCATAATGGGATCCGGAAAACACCTATTGTCCCATTTACACAGAAGAATTTACACTACCGTGGTTTTTATTCGCGTCCACCGAAAGAAGATATTGTTGAAGAAGAAGTAAAATAGGTTGCAACTAATCATTCGCCCTCCCCAATATGTCTTATTATTGTCTTCGATATGTTTTTTAATGTGATCAAACATTTTTGTCTTGTGTGAAATTGCTATTGTTCCCCCTGTGATTTGCCACAGAGTGGTTCTCCCGCGGTTCTCCCGGTTCTCCTAAATCTGTGTAAAATGTGTAAAACATGCAATCTGTAAACAAGTAGCCGAGGTGTCGTTTTTTGTTGACACCTCGGCTTTTTCTTGTTATTCTTTCATAAACGCGGTGATACCGACGGGTGGTCTCATAACCTGAAGGTCGTGGGTTCAAATCCCACCCCCGCTAGTTTCTTAACTTCCAACCTCAAACGTCCAACTTCAAAACAACTTTTAACGACTAACATCCAACGTCCAACCTGCTGTTGATCGTCGGGTTCGAAGGTGTAAAACAAGAATGGAATGAAGGGGCGGTTCTCCCTCCTAAAACGCCTATTGACAGACATAGATTCATGGGTGCTATAATGATGGCATCATCCCAGTAGGACCTTGTGTTCTATTGGCCCCGGGTCCGTATGGATTCGGGTTTTTCTTTATTAAAAGGGGCTCAAATGCCAAGAGTTGCTGTTTTTATTGATGGCTTCAACGTATACCACGCCTTAACCTGCGATCCTCGAACGAAAAAGCATAGATGGTTAAACCTAGAACAATTGGCAAAATGTTTCTTGACTTCCAATGACAGCTTAAGTGAGATTTATTATTTTACTGCGCTTGCGCTTTGGGATGCGGATAAAGTGGTCAAGCATAAGACTTATATTTCAGCATTAAGGACTACGAGCGTTCAGCCCATTTTAGGGGCATTTAGGCGCAAGGATAAATATTGTACGTTGTGTAAACGGGAATATCCCACGTACGAAGAGAAGAGAACCGATGTCAACATAGCAATTAAGCTTTTTCAAACGGCAATTATAGATTCTTGGGATACAGCGCTTATTATTTCCGGTGATAGCGATTTAATCCCGGCAATTGAAGCTGTAAAAAAATCTTTCCCATCAAAACAAATAGGAGTTATTATCCCAATTGGAAGACGCGCAGAGGAGCTGAAAATTGTTGCTGATTTTCACAGAAAAATGAAGCTCAAACACCTAGAGACATCCCAGTTTCCAGAAGAAATAGTTCTTAATGGCGGAGGGATTATTAAAAAACCATTAAGCTGGAGTTAATTCTTCCATTGGAAGAATCGTCCCACTTCTATCCCGTCTATCTCGTTTAATCTGCTATAATTCCATTATGTCTCAAACCCGTCATTTCCACCATCAGCCCAAGAAAGACACCTCCTGGAACAAAGTTTCGGGCTGGTACGACCAGCTGGTTGGCGAAAAAGGGTCGGACTACCACCAGAATGTGATCATTCCCGGAGCCCTGGCGATGCTTGATCCGCAGAAAGGGGAGAAGATCCTCGATGTCGCGTGCGGGCAGGGGGTTTTCACTCGTCGTCTAAAAGAAAAGGGCGCCGAAGTGACCGGGATCGATGCGTCGCGCGACTTGATCAAAGCCGCCCAGCAGCGTTCGCCCAACATTAAATTCATGGTTGCCGACGCGACCAACCTTAAGATATTCCCGAACGCCAGCTTTGACGCGGTAACGTGCATTATGGCGATCATGAATATCGATCCCCTCGATTTAGTTGTCAAAGAAATGGCCAGGGTTTTGAAAAAGGACGGGCGAATGCTATTGGTTTTAAACCATCCGTGCTTTCGCATTCCCCGTCAGAGCGGCTGGGGGATGGATGAAAAACGGAAGCTCCAGTACCGGCGGATCGATAGTTATATGTCGGAACTGAAGGTCCCGATCAAGATGCACCCGGGCGAAAATCCTAATATTCATACCTGGACGTTCCACCGGCCGCTTTCTGCCTACTTTAAAGCTTTCGCGGAAAACGGTTTGGTCGTGAATCAGTTCGAGGAATGGGTTTCGCACCGGAAAAGTTTGCCCGGGAGTTCGAAACGAACAGAAGATCGTTCACGCGAGGAGATACCATTATTCCTGGCGGTTGAGGCGATAAAGCTGTTTGCTTGAATAGTTAAGCCCACCTCATCCCGATTTTTCTGATTTTCCTTATAGAATATTCTTCGTTTAAGCCCTTCTCCACTGCAGTAGAGAAGGGTGGATTCCGTAACAATTTTGTGTTTAAATTCACCCCTCTTCATCAGCAATGGAGAGGGGCTTTAATGAAAAACTTTACTTAAAAGAAAATAGAAAGACCGGGGTGAGGTTAGGTTGGGCTCGGCCCAATCTTTTTTCCAGCCCCTTCAATTCCGCCTTTAGTTCGATCGGCAAGTCGCGGCCAAAGGTCTTGAAGAACTCGGCGACGCTGGCTGCTTCTTCTTTCCAATCTGGTTTGTGAACCGCTAAAAGGTCGCGCATGTTCTCGCGCGGCATCCGCAGGCCGGTCAGGTCGATATCGTTCTCGTGGGGGAGGTAGCCGATCGGGCTTTCCACCGCGCCGACCTCGTTCTTGCAGCGGCTGATGATCCATTCGAGGATGCGGAGGTTCTCGCCGAAGCCGGGCCAGAGAAATTTACCATCGGAATCCTTGCGGAACCAGTTGACGTTGAAGATCTTCGGCTGCTGGGTCATCTTTTCGCCCATCGCCAGCCAGTGCTTGAAGTAGTTGCCCATGTTGTAGCCGCAGAAGGGGAGCATCGCCATCGGGTCGCGGCGGACTTCCCCCTGCTTGCCAAATTGCGCGGCGGTCCGCTCCGACGCCATCGTCGCGCCGACAAAAACGCCGTGTTGCCAGTCGAAGGCTTCATAAACGAGCGGCGCCAGACGAGCGCGCCGTCCGCCAAAAATGATTGCCGAGATCGGCACCCCATGGTGGTGGTCGAGCCGGTTGGTGACCGACGGGACGTTCTTGATCGGGACGGTAAAGCGGGCATTGGGATGCGCCGCAAAGATCGGCTCGCGATTTTCATCGACTTGGCCCGGCTTCCACGGCTTGCCTTGCCAGTTCATCCCTGACTCGGGAACAGGCGGGTCGCCCCCTTCCCACCAAACAGTCTTGTCTTTCTTTAACAGCACATTGGTATAAATCGTGTTCTTTTGGATCGCCGCCATAATGTTCGGGTTTGTTTTGGTATTGGTTCCCGGCGCAACGCCAAAGAGGCCGTATTCTGGATTGACCGCCCACAGACGTCCATCGGTATCGATCCGCATCCAGGCGATGTCGTCGCCGACCGTCCAGATCCGATAACCTTTCCTTTTCAATCCTTCTGGCGGGAGGAGCATTGCCAGGTTGGTCTTGCCGCAGGCCGAAGGGAAAGCGGCGGCGATGTACGAGACATACCCAGACGGGTCTTCGACCCCCATGATCAACATGTGTTCGGCCATCCAACCCTCTTTTTCACCGAGATAACTGCCGATCCGGAGCGAGAGGCACTTTTTGCCGAGCAGGACGTTGCCGCCGTAGCCTGAACCGACACTCCAAATCGTATTGTCTTCGGGGAAATGAAGGATCAGCCGTTTATTGACATCGAGTTCCGCTTTGCCGTGCAGGCAGCGGGTGAATTCACCATTGGTCTTTTCCAACAGAGATAAAACTTCTTTCCCCATCCGGGTCATGATCCTCATATTGAGGACAACATAGATGCTGTCGGTCAGTTCAATCCCGATCTTGCTGAACGGGGAGCCGACCGGCCCCATGGAAAAGGGGATGACGTACATTGTCCGGCCGCGCATTGAGCCTTTCAATATCTCGGCTGCTTTATGGTAACCCTCTTTAGGCGACAGCCAATTATTGGTCGGGCCGGCATCATGCTTTTTCTTCGTGCAGATATAGGTTAGATGCTCGGTCCGGGCGACGTCATTAAGTGCCGTCCGATGGTAGGTGCAGCCGGGGAGCTTTTTACTGTTCAGCTTGATCAGTTCACCGGTCTTAAAAGCTTCTTTTTCGAGCCGTTTTTTTTCTTCTTCCGACCCGTCGCACCAGACGATCTTGTCCGGCTTGCACAGTTCGGCGCACTCTTTGACCCATTTATTCAGCTCTTTATGCTTGGTCATCGGCCATATTATAGCATTTTGTTGCAACCCAGCCAAGCATTTAGTATAATGAAACATAATCATGAAAATAACCTCCAACAAACGCGAAGGCAACAAAGCTTTGATCGAAGTCGAGGAAGAATATTCCCGGTTCGAGGCCGCGGTCGAAAATGCTTATGTTGACGCTGGCAAGGATGTCCGGCTCCCTGGCTTTCGCCCCGGTAAGGCGCCGAAAAAGATGGTCGAGCAGGCGCTCAGCCGCGAAGCGGTCGAGCACCACGCCGCCCAAAATCTCGTCAGCGACCTGTATCCCAAAATAATCGAAACAGAAAAACTCCAGCCGGTTGATTACCCGAGCGTGGAGATCGTTCAGCAGGAGGCGGGCAAGCCGTTCATTTTTAAACTGACTGTTGAACTCTACCCTGAAGTCAAACTTGGCAAGTACAAAGGGTTGAAAGTTGAAAAGAAAACGGCCGAAGTGCCGGATGAAGAGATCATTAAGGTCCTGGGCAACATCCAGGAGCGGTTCTCGCCGCTGAACGCCGAAGGAAAGAAGGATTTGCTTCCGCTTGATGATGAGTTCGCGAAAAAAGTGAGCAAGTTCGGCAGCCTGGCGGAGCTCAAAGAAGAGATCAGGGGGACGATGACCAAGGAGAAACAGGCGGAAGCGGAAGCCGACCTCAAGAACCAACTGGTTGCCGCCGCCTCGGCCGAAACTAAAGTTGATATCCCCGAAGCGATGGTGAACCGCGAGATCGATATCATGTTTGATGAATTGAAGACTTCGCTGGCCCAAAGCGGCCTGGCGGTCGAAGATTACCTCAAAGGGACCAAGAAAGAAGAAAAAGAGCTCCGCGAAGAGATGAAAAAATCGGCGGAGATCAGGGTCAAGGGTAAGATCGTCCTCAAAGCGGTCTCTGACGCCGAGAAACTCGAAGTTACCCCGGCCGAAATGCAGGGCGAGATTCGCTTGATGGCCGAATCGGTCGGCGAAGAAGTGGAGCCGTTTGCCAAGAAACTGGGCGAGGGGACCAAAGAGTATATTGCCGATTATCTGATCAGGCGCAAAGCACTCGATTTCCTCGCGGAAAAAGCGGATGTTAAGGAGGCAAAATCATGAAAGCAGAATCACAATTGATCCCGATGGTTGTGGAGCAGTCCGCGCGGGGCGAGCGGGCTTACGATATTTATTCGCGGCTGCTCAAAGAGCGGATCATTTTTGTCGGCGGGCCGATCGATGACGAAGTCTCCAATGTCATCATCGCCCAGCTCCTCTTCCTCCAATCGGAAGATGGCAACAAAGAGATTTCCATGTATCTGAATTCACCGGGTGGTGTGGTGACTGCCGGGTTAGCGATTTATGACACCATGCAATATCTATCGGCGCCGATCTCGACGATCTGCATCGGGCAGGCGGCCTCGTTTGGCGCGCTCCTCCTCTCGGCCGGCGAAAAAGGGAAACGCTACGCTCTCCCCAACGCCCGGATCATGATCCACCAGCCGCTCGGCGGGGCGCAGGGGCAGGCGACTGATATTGAGATCCAAACGCAGGAAATACTTCGGATCAAAAAACTGCTCAATGAGATTATGGCTAAGCATACCGGCCAATCGCTGGCGAAGATCGAAAAAGATACCGACCGCGATTTTTACATGGGGCCGGCCGAAGCGGTCAAGTACGGTCTCATTGACGAGGTTATCAGTTCGATCAAAGGCACCAGCAAACCCGCAAAGAAATAATGCCCGAACAAAAGCCAGATAAGCATCGGCCCGAAAAACTCGGTGAGTGGAGGGAAGAGCTTCCCCTAATCCCCCTCCGGAACATGGTTGTTTTCCCCCAGATGATCGTCCCCCTTTTTATCGGCCGCAGCCGTTCGATCAAGGCGCTTGAGGATACCCTGGCAAAAGAAAAGCTGGTCGTTTTTGCCTCTCAGAAAAATGAAGAGGTGGAAGAGCCGGCCGCCAAAGATATTTGCCAGGTGGGGACGCTGTCCGAAGTTGTCCAGATGATGGCGCTTCCCGACGGGACGACCAAAGTGCTGGTCGAGGGCCTCTGCCGGGTCAGGATCGAGAAATTTACCCAGGAAGCGCCGTATTTCCGGGTGGCGATCGCCCGCGTCCCCGAGCCGGAAGAATTTTCCGCTACCGCGGAGGCGCTGGTCCGGACGATCGTCAAACAATTCGAGTCTTACGTCAAACTTAACCGCCGGATCCCGTCTGAAACACTGATGTCGATCATTAATGTTGACAATCCGGGCCGGCTGGCCGACCTGGTCTCCTCCTACCTGACGCTGAAAGTCGACGAGAAACAGCAAATCCTTGAGGCGCTGTCGGTCGAGAAACGGCTGCAAAAGCTGTCGGATATCCTGGACAAGGAGATCGAGGTCTTGAATGTCGAAAAAAACTTGCAAGGGAAAGTCCGGAAGCAGATCGAAAAGGTCCAGAAAGAATATTACCTGAAAGAGAAGCTGCGCGCCATCCAGGAAGAACTGGGCGAAGAAGACCAGGAAGCCCAGCCGGAACTGGCGGAGTACCGGAAAAAGATCAATGAGGCGAAACTGCCGCCTGAGGTAAAAGAAAAAGCGGATAAAGAGCTCCAGCGGCTTTCCCAAATGCCGCCGATGGTCTCCGAGGCGTCGGTCATCCGCACTTTTCTTGACTGGCTGGTCGAGCTCCCCTGGAAGAAGAAGACCAAGAGCAAGCTTGATATCGCGGCAGTCGAGAAAAAGCTGAACGAAGATCATTTTGGTTTGACCAAAGTCAAAGAGCGGATCCTCGAATATTTTGCCGTTCTCCAGCTGACCGGGAAAATGGGGGGGACGATCCTCTGCCTGGTCGGGCCGCCCGGTGTCGGCAAGACTTCGATCGCCCGCTCGATCGCCGAGGCGATGGGACGCAAATTTGTCCGGGTCGCGCTTGGCGGTGTCCGCGACGAAGCGGAGATCCGGGGCCACCGCCGGACCTATGTCGGCTCGCTCCCCGGCCGCGTTATCCAGTCGATCCATAAAGTGAAAGTGAATAATCCGGTCTTCCTGCTCGATGAAGTTGATAAATTGGGGGCCGATTTCCGTGGCGATCCGTCGTCCGCGCTTTTGGAGGTCCTTGATCCGGAGATGAACAAGGAGTTCTCCGATCATTATTTAGAAGTCCCATTCGATCTGTCAGACGTATTTTTCATTACCACCGCTAATACCCAGGAGCCGATCCCCAAGCCGCTCCAGGATAGGATGGAGATCATTGAAATGTCCGGCTACACCGAGGAAGAGAAGATGGGGATCGCCAAAGGGTATTTGATCCCGCGCGAACTGGAAAAGCACG
>JAQVPA010000009.1 GCA_028702315.1 Candidatus Margulisiibacteriota bacterium | reverse complement strand
CCAGGCGGTTATGCTGGATCGCGTTCTTCAGCGTCTGGACAATCACCGCCTGCCCGACAATCTCGTCAAAATCCTGTGAGCGGTATTTTCGGTATAAGGAAATGTAGTTCATTTGTAAACCCTCGGCACTCTCTTTCCGATCGAACAGACAACCTCGTAAGAGATCGTGTCTTCCAGCGCGGCTATCTCGTCGGCCGAAATGCACTGGCCGTTCTGCTCACCGATCAGGACAACCTCGTCCCCCATCTCGATTTTGTTGTTGCCGACGTTAACCACCGTCAGATCCATCGTGACGCGGCCGACGACCGGAAAACGTTTGCCGCGGATCAGGACATGGCCGTGGTTGGACAGGCGCCGGCTAAAGCCGTCGGCATAGCCAACCGGGATCGTCGCCACCGTCGTCTCCGCCTGGGTAACGAAGGTACTGCCGTAAGAGAGCGGCGTACCGGCCGGGACTTTTTTCAGGTAAGCGACCCGGGTCTTAAAAGAGAGCGCGGGCTTCAAGTTTATCAGCCGCCGCGAATTCCCCAGCGGATATAAACCGTACATCATCAAGCCGACCCGGACCATGTCGAGATGGGTATCCTTGTGAAAAAGCGCCGCGGCCGAATTAGCCGCGTGTTTGAGCGCGATCTTCGGCAAACGCGAAACGATCTGCTGGAATTTCTGGAACTGGTCGGCGGTAAAATTATCTTCCGGATCTTCGGCTTTGGCAAAGTGGGTGAAAACTCCTTCCAGCTTCAAATTAGGGAGAGAAGAAACTTTGGCGATAAACGCCATTGCTTCGGAAGGGAGAACGCCAACCCGCCCCATGCCGGTATCGATCTTGACATGAACGCTGGAAATTTTGCCCCGTTTTCCCGCTTCGGCCGACAACGCCTGCGCTTCCGCGAACGAATAGATCGTCTGCGTCAGCCCATGCTGGATTATTTCGTCAGCGACCGAGGTCGGCGATTCGGTCAGGATCAGGATCGGTGAAAGGATCCCCGCTTCCCGCAATTCCAGCGCTTCCTTCAAGTTGGCGACGCCAAGGTAATCGGCGCCCGCCTCACCCGCCGCCCGCGCGACTGCGACCGAACCGTGACCGTAAGCGTTCGCTTTCACCACCGCCATGAATTTCGCGGCCGGCGAAATAAACCGCTTTATTTCGCTAATATTATGTTTAACCGCCCCAAGATTAATTTCCGCGTAAGTGTTCATTTTTTAATTTGTCCACCAATTCGTCCGGCACGGTCAGGTCGCCAAGTTTGATCTCCCGGCCAGAACCTTCACCATGGAAGTCGGTGCCGCCGGTCACTAGCAGATCATGCTTTTTAGCCAGCGCCAGGTAATGATCTATCATATCGCGATAATAACCAGGATAATAGACCTCCAGGCCGCGTAAACCAGCCTCAACCAATTTTGGCACCAGGTCATCACAATTAGAAATCGCCGGGTGGGCAAAAACCGGTATCCCCCCAGCCTCTTTGATCAATTTTATCGCCTCAATCGGCGCCAACTTGTAATGCGGCACATACGCCGGCGCCCGCCAATCAAGGTATCGGTCAAAAGCCTCTTTAAAACTACCGACCGCGCCCCGTTTGATTAACGCCCTGGCCACATGCGGCCGGCCCGGCGCTTTTTCTCCCGAGATCGAAAAAACATCGGATGGTTCAATATCAACACCAAGCTTATTCAACTTCTGGACTATTTTATCGATCCGTTTGACCCGCCCGTGCTGGACCTTTTGCAAAACTGCCAACAACGGCTCGCTCCGATAGTCGATAAAATAACCGAGAATGTGGAGCTCGGCTCGGGAGTTTTCGGTCGTGAACTCGATCCCGGGGATCACCTCGACCCCCACCCCCCGTCCGGCTTCAGCTGCTTGCTCTATCCCGTCAACATTATCGTGGTCGGTCAGCGCGATGGTCGTAAGCCCGGCCGCCGCCGCCAGCCTAACCAGTTCTTCGGGTGAATCAGTGCCGTCAGAGAATGTACTGTGAGTGTGAAGGTCGGCTGGCATTTAGTTAATTATAACAAATATTACGAGGCGGGAAAAGAGGCGAGGACCAGGTAATCAAAAACCTGGGGAGTCACTTCGATCCCCAGCAGGCGCTGGGTAAAAGCCTGAGCGGCAACGCCGCTTAAGCCTTTGACAAATTTTTCGCGGACGAAAGGGCCGATCTGCCAAACTTTGAACTTATAGCGCTTATAGACCTCCCCGATCCGGTCCAGCTCAATGTGGCGGAAAAGCTCCTGAGCGACAACCAATTTCAGCAGCCGGTCCGAGATATCTTTTGATTTAACTTCGCGCAGCAGCTTTTCGTGGAAGCGGCGAGAAATGGCGATCTCCTTCTTCTCGTGGCGGTACTCGCTTTTCTTCAGCGCCTGGCTCTCTTCGCCGTAAATCCGTAAGCCCATTTTGACCGCGATCTTGCGCGGGTCATCGCTTTTATATTCATTTTCAACCCACTTGGCCGTTTCATCGCCGACCGCCATGACCTCTTTGATCAAGCGGTTCTTTTCGTCTTCGGGCAACGATTTAAAGACCTTATCACCGGCCAGCTCCAAATGGGCCAACGCCATCCGGTTACGTTCAATAATCTTACGTTCGATGATCGCCTTGGACGCTTTCTTCGGTTTCGCTTTATTCATATGGCCTGATGATCTGGTCATTGACTTTGCTGCCATCAACCTCTATTTTAACATAATGATAGAATCCGCCAAACTCGGGCGGCAGGCGGAGCGGTGAACCGGCACCCCCGCTGATAATGTAAGTGACTCCATCCCGCTTTGATTTAGCATAACCATGAATATGCCCGGCAAAAACATAATCAACTTTATATTTTTGGAACAAGCCCATTAATTCTTCGGTCACCGCCCTGCCCGACATAATATAGTCTTTATAGATCGCCGAAGGGTCAAAAACCGGCTTATGCATAAAAACAAACTTATGTTCGGCCCGGCTCAACGTCAGGTCAAGCTTCAGCCATTCAAACTGGTCGCGATCAAAGCTTTCCTTAAAAGCATTATCCAAAACAATAAAGTGCGAATTATCAAAATCAAAGGAATAATATGAGGGACCAAACATTTTTCGGAATATTTTCCAACCGCCGTAGATCCCATCGTGATTCCCCAGGGCGTTATAAACAGGGATTTTCAAGCGACTAACCGTTTTCTTGAACTCATTATACTGAGCTGGTTGCCCGGTTGAAACAAAATCGCCAAGATTGACAACAAAAGAGAGTTCTTTATCCCGGTTGATCTTATCGACAATATCATTGAATACTTGTTTACCATCGCAGCTATCACCGAGGACAGCGAAGGAGAAAGCGTAAGCGGGAATAATTAATAAATTAACGAGTAACGCGAATAGAGTAACGCGTACAATGTACCCGTTCCGCGTTACGCGTCCCGCGTTACTATTCACCAAGGTCATCAATTGCCGCCCGGAACTCTCTCACTGCCCGCTCAATATGGGCGGCGGTGGTGCCGGTCGCGACCTGGGTCAGCATTAACCCTTTAGCCCCGGTGTCGGCAATGATCGCCGTTTCCGATATCTTGATCGACCGCTGGGTCGGGATAATGACCGGAATGCCAGCCGACATGATGATGGCAATATAATTTTGGAGGTCGCCGACAACCAGGTTGCTCCCATGCCCGCTATTTGGAATGATCGCAGCGTCAATCGCTTCACTCCCCCGGCTGGACAGATTATGAACATCATTCAGCACAAACCGGCTGTCAAGCATAACGATCTTGGCAAGTTTTTTAGATTTTTTGATCGACTCCGGTAACGCAGACACCGGCAAATCCACATAATCAAGTCCAAGCCTCATCATTTCAGCGATCTCATCCTCATCAAGGGCATCCTTACCGCCAATGCCCAACCCGACAGGGAGATCGATCTTCTTAATGATCTTTTTAATGTTATCCTTTTCAACCGAAAAAGAACTTGTTTCCCCCGAATTTATACTCAGGTGCAAAGCGTCAGCGCCGGCCCCAGCGGCTGCCGTCGCCAATTCCAAGTCGTTTTGCGGCAGCGCCACGATCAGGGTCAATTTATTCTTGTTCAGTAGTTCTATCAGCTTAGGCATTTTTCTCTCCTATAACGTTACCTATCAACCAGACCAGCATCTTAACCGATCAACCCCAACCTCTTTAACACTTCTTTTATCTGAGCTTTTTCCCCTTCACTCGGCTCAACCAGTGGTAATCTAGTTTTCCCAACCGGCTGGCCGATCAGCTCCAGCGCGTATTTGACCGGCGACGGGTTCGAGGTGATAAAGAGCACTTTGAATATCGGCATCAACCGAAGATGGATCTCGGCCGCTTTTTTTACGTCACCAGAATGATAAGCCGCCACCATTTGGGCTATTTCTTTGCCAACAATATGGGAAGCGACGGAAATTATCCCAACCGCGCCAACTGACATCATCGGCAGGGTCAACGAGTCGTCCCCGCTCCAGATCGTGAACTCTTTTAGGCAAAGCTGTCTCGTCGAGGAAGTCTGGTCCAGGCTTCCCGCTGCGTCTTTCAAGCCGGCAATATTTTTCAAGCCGGCGATCCGGGCGGTCGTCTCCGGGGTCATGTTGATCCCGGTCCGGCCGGGGATATTGTAAATGATGATCGGCAGAGAAGTATTGTCCGCCACCGCTTTGAAGTGCTGGTAGAGCCCTTCCTGCGACGGTTTATTGTAATACGGGACAACAACCATCACTCCGTCAACGCCGATCTCTTCCGCTCTTTTGGTCGATTTGATCGTGGTTTCGGTCGAATTCGAGCCGGTCCCGGCAATTATTTTGCACCGGCCGCCGACCACTTTTTTGACAACTTTGTAGAGCTCGTATTCTTCTTCGTGGGTCAAGGTCGGCGATTCACCGGTCGTCCCGTGAACGACCAGACCATCCGAGCCATTTTTAACTAAATAATCCGCGATCTCCTCCACTCTTTTCCAGTCGACCGACAGGTCGGCTTTGAATGGCGTCACCATCGCGGTTAAAACTTTGCCTAAATTGACCATAGAACACCTCCGAATACCTGAATTTTAGCACATCTTTAAAACCAAAAATAGCTGAAATTTATGTCACTTTTTGACGATATTATTATGTAGAGGTGGAACTAAGTTTCCCGCCATATAACTAAGAAGATTTCCAGGAGGAACAACATGTCAATTTTTAGAACCGGCCCAAAACCTACAATGGTTTCCGCTCCGCTGCTCGGTGGCGGAAAAGTTAAAGTAAGGATCACTCCCCAATTAAAAAATCTTCTGCCCGGAGAAACTGGCGCCCGGCTTTTAATTGGTAAACAGGAAATCACACTACCCAAATATGGTACATTTTCCATCGGCAGCTCTTCAGCTTGTGATATTAGAATTACCGGCACTCAACCAATAAGCGCCTTAATCGAGCTCCGCGGGCCAGGGAATATAACTGTTTCTGATTTAATAAATGGCGAGTTCGTCATCCGGGGACAAAAAGGTCAGATCAAGCAAGGCACTACAGACCCCCAAACCGAAGAAACTTTTAATTTATCATGCAAGGAAAGTTTACTTGTCCCTATTAGAGGAAAAACAGTAAGGGATACTATAAAATACTTGGAAATTAAAATTCTCCCGCCAAAATCACTAGTTTCAAACGCGAGTGAAGCCCTTCCCGTAGTCCAAAAACCAGCCATCGAATCAGTGTCCCCAGAAACAGCCCTTTGCAGAGCAGAAAAAACAGCCGTAGTTGCTGGTTCTGCTGATGAAAAGCTTACCTTATATCTCAATCAAGTAAAAGAGGCAGAAAAATTAGAAGACAGGGTCTCCCTTGTTTTTGCCAGCATGGCGACAGTCGGCGGCTTAGGAATACTCGGCAGCGAACTTATCAGCATTAGCACGATTCTGCCCCCTTGGCTTTCCACGGCATATTCTTTACTTGCGTTTTTTATGCTTGCTTTTGGGGTGATAGGTGGTCGCGATATATCTATTCTCATCAAGGCAAAAACAAAGCTGATTGATCAGCTGCTCCCCTTGGCCGCAAAGGACCTGGCCGAAGCGCTGGAAAAGATAGACGCGGAAGAGCGAACTGAGATACTAGAATTAATGGAGGAAAAAGATCCTATAAAAGCCGCTCTGATCAGTCGCCTGATCGCAAATATCATGGAAAATCATGCTGAACCAGCAGCAATAGGACCCATCGAACAAGCAGAACTAACTATTGATCCCGAAGATTCATTTACAGCTACAGCCATTCCTGCAAACCAGGGAGTAAAAGAACCGACGCCTTCTCGCCAGCCAAAAGCCAAGCAGAAACAGTAAGCGTAAAAAGGTTTAAATCCCAAACGCCTTCTTTAGCTCTTTGATCCGGTCGCGGATCTCGACCATTACCATCAGCCGCATTCCATCGTTCACAAAAAGGATGAAATTTTTCATTGTTATTAAAGAAATAGATATTGGCTAAACATGAACAATACAAGCGCCATTACTTCAATTCAATATGCGCTACGAAAGGGCTGGTTTCCTTCTGTTCGCGGAGCAATTGGAAAGCTTGACACCCTAGGGATATCTCTCTCCCTAAACCGGGAGCCATTGCTTGACAAAAGCGCTTTTTGGATCAATCGGGAGTACGAAAAACACGGCCTGCGATTCCGCTCCATCTTTCAGCTCCTGGATCTTTTGCTGGTCTGGAGAAAGGCAGAGCCGGATCTGATTGGCAGTATTGATCTGGCAAACCCCGCCTTATATGCAAAGCCAGAAATCTCCTTAGCCTCGCTCAAAACAATTTTCAGCCAAGAGAAACCTTTGCTCTTGCCAAGCGAAGCGTCAAATCCAGACAACGATAAAACCCTGATCCTGCGTACTCAACATGAGGAATTGGCTTTTCTGCTAAGTGAGTGTCAGCGGCTCAAAGCCAAAGGGAACGATCTACCAGAAAACAATTTGGCCATTGCCGAACTCAATTTAAGGATTGCCGCTCTTTCAAATTCATTGGGCAAAATAAATGACGAGGCGCGCGCTTATTCTTTGGCCGGCCGTTACTTTTTCCAAAACAATAAATTAGAGCCGGCGGCAACAATGAAACTTAAGGCCGCCAAGCTTTATGCCGAACTAAACAATCATGTTAATCAATATTATGATTTGTTGGCAGCAATAAAATATTATGGTTTGCTTGGCAACAAGAGCCAAATAGCGATCTTGCAAAAAGAACTCACTCCAATCCAACAGATCATCAACAACGACGTAAGACTGGCAAATAGATCGAGCGCCCAAGGGAAAGAGTTGATTCAAGCGGGAAAATATGAGGCTGGCATTGATCTAAAATTACGAGCGGCCGAGATTTACTGGGGATTACGCGAACCAGTTCAGCAAGCCAACGAGCTTTTCCAAGCCAGTAAAGCGCTACTCGACTCCGATCAATTAGATCAATTAGAGCCGGCGATCAATTTAACCCTCCAAGCGATCGATATCCACAGAGAAAGAGAGGCTTTACCTAACAATTTTTTGATCGGCAGGCTAAAGACACTAGTTGCCGCCTGCCATAAACATGGCGAGCTGGCTAAGGCCGGGGAACTTTCTCTTCGTCTCTTTGTGGAAATTAAAAATTTAGGGCAAACAAGGAACAGCCTTACCTTTCTTCTCCAAGCGGCGGAATTTTTTCGTTCGGCCAACGAAAATGAAAAAGCCGAAGAATTATCGGCCCACATCGATCAATTACGGTTAGAGATCAGTAATATTATCGCCGAGTCAACTAATCGGAGCAATAGATTATCGAAACATCTTAACAAAAAAGAGCTGGATGACGAGTATATATCGCAAGAATTATCCGCTTTGGCAACACTCTTTACCCAAGCCGGACAGCAAAACAAACTGATAGATCGTTTTACTAAAATTAAGTTACAATTGAACGCAGCCAAGAAGTTCTCTTTGGCAGCTGAGGCAGCTTATTTTATCGCTCAAGCGTATGATCGATGGGGAAAGACTGTTCACCAAGCTAAAGAGCTGGAAAACGCAGCCCAGGCCTATGCTCGCGCCAAGAACCTCCAAAAAGTTGGCGATCTTTACGTTGCCAGCGCCCTGATCGAAAAGAAACTTGGCAACTATCAGGAAGGGATCAGGAAATTTCAAGCTGCCGCTACCGCCTATCGTAACGCGGATCGTCTCGATCTCGCAATCAAAGCCAAAATGTCCTTGGCAACTTTATATAAAACGATTAACAATAACGAAAAACGCGCTGACGAAATAAGCATTGCCGCCGGTTATTGCCGGAAAATTAAGGAATTCAATCGAGCCTTTAAGTTGGCACAATTAGCGGCCAGTCTCTATGAAGAGGTTGGTGTCCCGGTCAAAGCCGCGGCCGAACACCACAATATAGCCAAATATTTTATCTACTTAGGAGAGACCAAGCAGGCAATAGAACTATTGTCTGAATTGTTGGTCCAGCTTAAATCACTAAGAGACACAGACCTGCTCCCTTGGGTCATGATCAATCTGGGATACGCTCTTATTTCCACAGGTGAGGCGGAAAAAGGAGACGCCTATATTCAGGAAGGGAAAAATATTTTAGCAATAAAAAAGAAAGAAAAAAAAGAAAAAACATTAAGACTTGATTCCCTGCCCACCTCCGGCGGATAAACCGGTAGACAGGCCAAACGCCTTCTTTAGCTCTTTGATCCGGTCGCGGATCTCCGCCGCTTGTTCGAAGTTGAGTTCGGTCGCCGCCATCTGCATCTCTTCTTCCAGCGCGCGAATCAGGTCGGGAACCTCTTCTTTCGGCATGAAATCCTTGAGCCGCTTGATCTCTTCCAGCTTGCTCTCCCTGATCCGGTCGGAAATATCATGTATTTCTTTGACAATAGTTTGCGGCGTAATATTATTTTTCTCATTGAATTCGATCTGGATCTTTCTTCTCCGGTTCGTCTCTGCCAGCGCCCGCTTCATTGAATCGGTCATCTTTTCAGCATAGAGCAAAACCGTTCCGTTAATATTCCTCGCTGCCCGACCGATCGTCTGGATAAGTGAAGTCTCCCCTCTAAGGAAACCCTCCTTATCGGCATCAAGAATAGCAACAAGCGAAACCTCCGGCAGGTCCAACCCTTCGCGCAGGAGATTAATCCCGACCAGAACGTCAAACTCTCCCTTGCGGAGTCCGCGTAGAATATCAATGCGGTCAAGGGTTTCAACATCAGAATGAAGATAGCGGACTTTAATCCCGGCTTCATTAAGATATTCTGACAGATCCTCCGCCATCCGTTTAGTCAAAGTTGTAACCAATACCCTCTCCTTCTTTTCAACTCTGACGCGAATTTCTTTAAGGAGGTCTTCCACCTGCCCTTCCGCCTTCCTCACTTCAACCGCCGGATCAATCAGGCCGGTCGGCCGGATGATCTGCTCAACAATCTGGGTCGAAATTTTCCGCTCATAAGCGGACGGGGTTGCAGAGATGAACATCACTTGGTTAAGTTTCTTTTCGAATTCCTCGAACTTTAGCGGGCGGTTGTCCCGCGCAGACGGAAGGCGGAAACCAAAATCGATCAATGTGTTCTTTCTCGCCCGGTCGCCATTATACATGGCGTGGAGTTGGGGGACGGTAACATGTGATTCGTCAATGAACAAGAGATAATCATCAGGGAAATAACTCATTAAAGTTGACGGCGCTTCGCCGGGCTTCCGCCCGTCAAAATAGCGCGAATAATTCTCGATCCCGTTGCAGTACCCCATCTCCTTGATCATTTCGAGATCGTATTTGGTCCGCTGTTCGAGCCGCTGGGCTTCGACCAGCTTGTTAGCAGTTTTAAGCTCGGCAACCTGAATTTCCATATCCTGCCTTATGGCGGCCAAAGCGGTCTCCATCCGGTCTTCAAAGGTCAGATAATGCGTCCCCGGAAAGATCGCGGCCGACTCTTGTTCCGCCATTTTCTGGCCAGTCACCGCTTCCAACTCGGTCAATTTAGAAATCTTGTCCCCATCAAGCTCGATCCGTAAAATATTTTTTGCGTAAGCTGGGAGGACTTCAACGACATCGCCGCGGACGCGGAAACGTCCCCGCTTCAGCTCAAAATCGTTCCGTTCATATTTAACCGAGACTAAATGCTTGATGATCTCTTCCCGGTCGTGTGTTTCGCCCAGCCGGAGAATCAGCATCGCTTTTAAGTAATCTTTGGGAGTGCCTAAACTGTAAATGCAAGATACGGAAGCGACCACGATCACATCGCGCCGGGAAAGGAGGGACATGGTCGCTTCGTGCCGCAGCCGGTCAAGCTCGTCATTGATCGACGAGTCTTTCTCAATGTAAGTATCCGTTGAAGGGATATACGCTTCCGGCTGGTAATAGTCATAATAAGAGACGAAATATTCAACGGCATTATGAGGGAAGAAGGAGCGGAATTCCTGGCAAAGCTGGGCGGCTAAGGTCTTATTGGGAGAAATAATCAGGGTCGGCCGTTGTACTTTCTCGATAACATTGGCCATAGTAAAGGTTTTGCCTGAACCGGTAATGCCAAGGAGTGTCTGATATCGATCACCAGCTTCTAAGCCCTTGACCAATTGACTAATGGCTTCAGGTTGGTCGCCGCAGGGCTCGTAATTAGAGACTATCTTGAACTTTGGCATGAAGTTGCTTCAACGTACCGTCATTATTGATAACTTTGTCAGCCATCTTCAAATATTCTTTCTGCGGTAGCTGGGCTTTGATCCGTTGGGCGGCTTCTTCTTTGGTCAAGCCGGCTTTAACTAACCGTTTTAGTCGATTTTCCGCTGATGCCATGACAACCCAGACTTCGTCGACTAAATCGATCAACCCGATCTCTTTAAGCACAGCCGCATTAATAACGATAGTTTTCTGCCGGCTCTCGGCGATCGTTTTCCGGCTGTCCAATATTTTGATGATCTGTTCTTTTAATAAGGGGTGGACCATCTGGTTAAGCTGATGGAGTTTTGCTTTATCGGCAAAGACGATCTCGCCAAGCTTGTGGCGGTTGATCTTGCCGCCGCGCATCAGTATTTTGGAGCCAAAAGCTTTTACCAGTTCATGCCAGAGAGAAGATTGCGGTTGGTAGAAAGAATGGGCGATCTCGTCAACTTCGATAATCAACGCCCCTTTTTTCTTCAAGGCTTTGACCGCTTCGTTCTTGCCGGCCGCTATCGGCCCGGTCAATCCGATCACTTTCATGTCATGATTATAACACGCCGCTACTTGCGGGGCAAAACCTGGAGCTCATGGCCGTTGGTCCTGACCACCACCCCGCCATCATCATCGGTCCGGTAATATTTTATCCCGGTGCAATCCAGCTTTTTAAGAGTTCCGGGGAACGGATGCCGGTAACGGTTGTGTTTCCCAACGGAAATGACCGCGTATTTGGGACGGACCGCTTTGAGGAATTCGTCCGAAGTCGAAGTGGAGCTCCCGTGGTGGCCTACCTTAAGAAATGTGGAATGCGGATTGTGGAATGTGGACTGAAGAACTCTTTCCTCCCCTTCTTTCTCTAAATCACCCGTGAACAGAAAGGAAATATCGCCGTAAACCAAGCGCATTACGATCGAATCGGAATTTGTATCGCCAAGCATTGGGTTAATTGGACTTAAAATATACCCTTTAATGTTTTGACCGAAAGAGAGAATTCCGCCAGCCTTAGCAATTGAATATCTAATTTTGTTCGCTTTGATCAACATTCTAAACCTTTTGTATGCTTCAGAGGCATAAGTCTGCCCGCTATCCAATACCTGGTCAACTTTTATCTTATCCAAAACAACATTAAGCCCGCCCAAATGGTCTGCATGCGGGTGGGTCAAGACAACTAAATCCAATTTATTGATACCTTTCTTTCGCAAAAAGGGGACAACAACCTTTGACCCGATTTTATCCTCTTCAATCTCTTTCGTGCCATCGATCCCGCCGCCATCGATCAGTACCTTTTTTCCTTCCGGAGTTTCTATTAAAACAGAGTCCCCCTGTCCCACATCGATAAAAGTCACGACCATTTCCCCTCCACCCAAACTAGCCGGGGCCAGCGCTCCTTGCCAAGTGATAACAAAAATAATTATCAGCCCGATCAAAGCTAAACGAAAACGGACCGATCTTAGTTCAATCAGCGAAATCAGCCCAACGTAGTAAGCGGCAACCAAAGGAATAGACGGAACACCGATGTAAAAGCAGGCGCCCGGCATGGCCGCGACAAAACCGGCAATTTTATCCAGGATCGTTAACATCAGCCAGATCGTGTTGCCAAGTATTTGGGCCAACGGCAAAAAGATGAAGCCAAGCAGAGTTGTTAAGCAACCGAGGATAACCAAGAATTCAACCCACGGCAAGACCAAAAGATTGGAAATAACCGCTCCCGGGGTTATTTGATTGAAGTTTAAAGCAATAACCGGCGCGGTCGCAATGATTGGGGCTAAGGAAATGGCAAGGAGTTGGGGCAATTTTTGCTGCAAGACCGGCGCGATGTAAACCAGCGCCCAGGTCGCCAGGAACGAAAGCTGAAAACCGATATCGAACAGAGTCATTGGGTCAACGATCAAGAGGATCAGGGCAGAAAGCGCGAGTGCCGTATAAACCTCCTTTTGCCGCTCGAAAAGGAGCCCGACCAGGGCTGTCTCCCCCATGATCGCCGCACGAAGGATCGAGGCCCCTGCTCCCGTCATAACAACTAGCAGTAGATTTAAGAATGAAGTCACCACCACCGCCAGCCATAAGGGCAAACCAACTCCTCTCGTAATCCCTAAACAGACACCGATTAGAATGGAGACCTGGGTTCCGGACACTACTAATAAATGGATCAACCCAGCCTGGCGGTAAGTTTCCTGCATTTCGCTGGGAAGAGGCGAAACCGAACTGCCCAGCAAGATACTGCCGAGGAGTGACGCTTCTTTCTGCGGTAAGACTAAGTTCAAGACTCGATTAAAGTGAAAGCTTAACCACAAACTAAGGCGTTTAAGTTCGCTGCCGCCTCCGCTGGAAAGCTTCTTACAATAATAAGAGCTCAGAAAATATATCTTTTTCCCTTCAGGCATCAACGGATTGACATATTGGTCGCTTTGGGAGATAACGCCTCGCACCTCGATCCGGTCGCCATATTGAAGGTCGTTCAAGCTCCCTTGTAGTGAAACATAAACTTTACCCTTCCCCGGTGTTTCAGCTTTTAAAGGAAACGAAATTTTCCCGTTCTTTTCCTTCGGCGTGTTATCAACCATCCCAGTTATGGTCAGATAGCCCTTATCCACATAGTTGGAGATATCGTTCTTATCTGGAATGTTTCGTGTTTGATAAGACAAAGCGCCTACAATTAAGCAAAGAGCGATAAGAAAATAGGAGAAGTTAAGTTTATTAATAATGGCGTATAATGCGAGGATTAAAAATATCAGCAAAATAATAGAGGTAACTATTATCGGCATATTTAATGCTTTACCGATAATGATTCCAATAGCATACGCACCAGTTATCCACACCAACGGTCTGTCCACTAACCCACCCCATTTTTCCGGATTTCACCGCCAAGAAGCCAAGGCGCCAAGTACGCTAAGATTTTAGGATCATTCGTTTTATTCCATCTTTTATCAAAGGAACATTAAAATTGATCAAAAATCCAAGTCGCTTATTTGCAAGCTTTAAATAGCTAAGCAATTGCGCTTCAAAGACAGGATGCATTAAATCAACGGCTTTTAACTCACAAATTACAAGATCGTTTACTATAACATCCAATTTCAGCGCTAAATCAAAGACAATGCCATCATAATTCACAGGAACAACGGCCTGACGCTTAACTTTTAGCCCTGATTTTGACAATTCATGGCAAAAACAAATCTCATACACGCTTTCTAATAGACCCGGCCCAAGATTTTTATGAACAATATAAGCGGCATTCACTATCATCTTGGCAATATTATCTTCCTCGATAGTTGTTATTGTCATGATTTTTCCCTTTCCCTTGGCGCCCTTGGCTCCTTTGCGACTTGGCGGTAAAAGTCTTAAAGTGAAAGTCTCTCCTTAATTTTTCCAAACTTAGCCTTGCCAAACCGCGGGATCTCCATGATCTGTTCAATACGTTGGAAAGAGCCGATTTTACGGCGGTATTCGATTATTTTTTGCGCAGTCGACTTGCCGATCCCGGGCAGGCTATCGAGTTGTTCCACATTAGCAGTATTCAAATTTACTTTTCCATTCCCGATCACCCCGGTCCCTTTAGTCCCCTTGTCCCCAGTCCCATTAGTCCCTAGTCCCCCAGTCCCCAGTCCCTCCTCATGCATTAACTCAACCTTGGCCGGAACTATGATCTTCTCCCCATCTTTGACAATCTCCGCCAAATTCAACGCCGACAGATCAGCGTTGGGGAGCGCGCCACCGGCAAGCTTTAAGGCATCCATTAATCGATCGCCTACCTGCAACTTATAAACCCCTTCCCGCCTGATCGCACCGGAAATGTGAACAATCAAGCTGATCGGCTTGGTTTCCTGTGGTGTTTCAATGGAGATATCTTCATTTACAGTTGCCGGAGCAAGGTTGCGAAAAGCCATCACCCCAAGCCCGACAATAATAGATAGTATCAGCCCAAGCAAGAGAAGTTGTTGTTCCTTGGATAGTTTTAAGTCCATGCAGGAGGAGTAGCAAGGTTATTGCCAGTTACAACCCGAATGCCCGAATATGGGCCCTAATATCCGAATGCAAACCCGAATGGCTTAATATTAATTGTAATAATAACAATTAATTTATATTCGGGTAATATTAGGATATTAGGGCATTCATTCGAATATTAGGGTAGAACCGACGAAATCTCGTCAATCACTGACGAAGTTGTGCCGCCTATATCTTCTGGTAAATAGTGAGGATATCTTCGACGTAACTTTTGGTCTTATCGGAATAGCCGCCGTTCCGGTCAACCGCGTTCGGCCCTTCCAGATAAGCCGCGATCGCGCTGGAGACATTCCCTTTAAAGCGGTCAACCAAAGCCTTCATATACCGGACCGTACCTTTAGCGTTCTGGTCAATGTCAAAACCATCACTGATATTCAACCCCTTGGCAGTTGAAGGGAGCAATTGCCCGAGGCCCATCGCTCCGGAAGAAGAAACCGCCCGCGGGTTAAACTTCGACTCCCGGGCAATCAGCGCCGCAACCAGCTTAGGATTCATATCATAAGTCTGGGAATAGGTCATGATGCTGGAGGAGATCATCGCCGCTTCTTCCGGCGACCGGTAGCGTTTAATATAACTTTCGATGACCGCTTTATTTACCGTCGCATCAGCAGCGGAAAAACTGGGAGCGGGGGTTGTGACCGAAACCTGCGTATAAACAACACCGGGCGGGGACGAAGTAGCAGTCGGTTGCTTGTACCCTTTGTTACTGCCAAAGCCGCCGAAGATCGAAACGACAAATAACAATATAATTGCCGTGGTTGTAGTATCCATCAGGCCTTCTTTAAAAGATTTGGTATGGCAGAAAAATATGTCTCTGCTAGCTTAGTTACCGGCTGATTAACCAATTTTTTCTTTCCTTTGGAAATCACCAGCGATTTGCCGCCGACTTTACCAATAATATTACATGGTATCTCGTAAAGCATCGCAACGTCGGAAAGGGAAAAGATACTGTCTGGGGCGATCGTCAAAATGATCCGCGATTGCGTTTCACCAAACAAAAGTGACGCGTTATTGATCTTATCCGATAAATTAACAGAAGCCCCTTTCCCTGAAAGGATCGCGCATTCAGCCAGCGCGACCGAGAGCCCCCCTTCTGACAGGTCGTGAGCCGACTTAACAATCCCAATCTGGATCGCCTCAAGACAGGCGGCTTGCACCCTCTTTTCCATGTCGAGGTCGAGTTCCGGCAATTCCCCCTCCTCTTCTTTATTATGCCCCAGAAGAACAATGATATCACCCTCTTCCTTAAAGGGAACAGAGCAACGGTGATCGATATCTTTCAAAATACCAACCATCCCGATCGTCGGGGTCGGGTAGATCGCCCCTTTCGGGCTTTCGTTATAGAAAGAGACGTTGCCCGAAACGACCGGCAATTCAAAATATTTGCAGGCATCAACGATCCCTTCGACGCACGATTTGAACTGGTAGAAGCGGTCCGGTTTTTCCGGGTTGCCGAAGTTGAGGCAATCGGTAACCGCGGCCGGGTCGGCGCCGGTCACGACCAGGTTGCGGCACGCTTCGGCGATCGCGATCTGCGCGCCGGTATAAGGATCGAGGTAGCAATAGCGGCCGTTGCAATCGGTCGTCGCGGCGATCCCCCAATCCTTCCCCTTGATCCGCAAAACCGCCGCGTCACCGCCGGGATAGACGGCAGTATTGATCTGGACCATATGGTCGTATTGCTCATAAACCGACTTTTTGCTGGCAATATTCGGGTCGCTTAGCAGGTTAATTAATGTCTTATTATGATTTTTCCCCGACAACACTTTTGACTTTTGACTTTTAACTTTTGACTTTTTGAAGGCCATATCATAAATCGGCGCCTGGGCCAACCCTTCCGTCGGTGCGTCCGCAATGACCGTGCCTTTGCATTTAATTACCGCTTTCTTTTCTTTGAGAACTTTACCAGCGACAACAGCATCGAGCCCCCATTTTCTAAAAATTTTGAGGATCCTCTCTTCTTTCCCCTTTTCCACGCATAAAAGCATCCGTTCCTGCGACTCCGACATCATGATCTCCCACGGCTCCATCCCCTCTTCGCGCACCGGGATCTTGTCCAGATCTATTTCGATCCCAACATCCCCTGCCGCCGCCATCTCGGCCGACGAACAGGTAAGGCCAGCCGCTCCCATATCCTTGATGCCGAGGACGACACCGGTCTTGAGCGATTCAAGTGTCGCTTCGATCAGGCATTTTTCGGTGAAAGGGTCACCAACTTGGACTGTGGGCCGTTTTTCAATCTCGCCGGCCTCAAATTCGGAAGAAGCGAGGATCGAACAACCGCCGATCCCGTCGCGGCCAGTCTTTGACCCGGCGTAGATGATCGGGTTGCCAACGCCGACCGCCCTGGCTCTCGCGATCTCATCTTTAGGGCAAACACCAATGCACATTACATTAACTAAACAGTTCCCAGAATATGAATCATCAAAATAAATCTCGCCGCCAACAGTTGGGACACCAACGCAGTTGCCATAAAATTGGATCCCGTCAATAACGCCGTTAAAAATATATTTATTGAACGGATTATCGATCTTGCCGAAGCGGAGCGAGTCAAAAAGGGCGATCGGCCGGGCGCCAGTCGTAAAAATATCGCGCAGGATGCCGCCTACCCCAGTCGCGGCCCCTTGTTTCGGTTCGACCTGGGAGGGATGGTTATGCGATTCCATCTTAAAGATGATCGCGGTGTCGTCATAAACAAAACCACCCGCGTCTTCACCGACTAGCGACTGGTATTTACCGGTTTGGGGAAATAATTTTAGCCATTTTCGTGAGCGCGGGTAGCCGCAATGCTCCGACCATTCAACGGAAAACATCGCCAGTTCCGTCGGGGTCGGTTCGCGCTTGAGGATGCTTAAGATCCGCTTGTATTCGTCGTCTTTTAAACCAAGTTCCTGGTAAACTTTACGCTCCATTTCAGGAGTATTTTATCATTTTGGGGAAAGGTTTACAAATGGAGGCTAAAAAGTTTAAAGCGCCCGCTTCTTGTCTTCGTCAGTCAGGCCCTTCATCGTCAGGTTGATCCGGCCCATGTCGTCAATCTCGATGACTTTGACGGTGACAGTGTCGCCGACATTAACGACATCCTCAACTTTAGCGACCCGGCGGTCAGCCAGTTGGGAAATATGCACTAAACCATCCTTGCCGCCAGGAATTTCAACGAAAGCGCCAAAATTCATCAGCCTGACGACCTTAGAAGTGAAAACGTCGCCCGGTTTCGGTTCAAACGTGATCGCGTCGATCTCCGCTTTGGCTTTTTTAGCCGCTTCGGCATCGGCGGTGGTGATTAATATCGTCCCATCGTCTTCAATATCGATCTGGACGCCGGTCTCGTCGGTGATCCGGCGGATATTCTTGCCGCCTGGCCCGATGACCATACCGATCTTGTCGGGATCGATCTTGAACGAAATGACCCGCGGTGCGTAAGGCGAAAGTTCGGTCCGCGGCGCCTTGATCGTCGCTTCCATCTTGTCCAGAATGAACTCGCGCCCCTCTTTGGCCTGCGCCAGAGCGCGTTCGATGATCTCAAAAGACAAGCCCTTGATCTTGATATCAACTTGGATAGCAGTAATCCCCTTGCGAGTTCCCGTCACTTTAAAGTCCATGTCGCCCAGGTGGTCTTCTACTCCCTGGATATCGGTAATAGTAACGTATTTGTCCCCTTCGCTGATCAGGCCGATCGAAATACCGGCGACCGGCGCGTCAATCTTGACTCCCGCATCCATCAGCGCCAGCGTTGACCCGCAGGTCGAAGCCATGGAAGTTGAACCATTGCTCCCTAACACCTCAGATACCAATCTAATTGTATACGGGAATTTTTCTTCTGAAGGGATGACCGGCAACAGGGCTTTTTCGGCTAAGGCGCCGTGGCCGATCTCGCGCCGGCCGGGTCCGCGCATTGGCCGCACTTCGCCGACCGAATAGGCCGGGAAATTGTAATGATGCATGTAGCGTTTTTCGGTCTCTTCGAGGTCTAATCCTTCGAGCCGCTGCCCTTCGCCGGCTGAACCAAGGGTCACGACAGTCAAGACTTGTGTCTGCCCGCGGGAAAAGATCGCCGAACCGTGGGTTCGCGGCAGGACGCCAAGTTCGCAGCCGATCTGGCGCATCTCTTTTGGCCCGCGGCCGTCGATCCGCTTGCCATCTTTCAAGATCATCCGCCGCATCGAGTCATACTCGATCTCTTCGATCACTTTGTTAATGTCGCCCGGCGCTTTGGCAATGATCCCGGTCAGCTCAACGTTATCCTTGACACTAGCCTTGATCTCTTCGACCAGCTTCTTAATCTCGGCGTTTTGCTTATCTTTGTCAGCGATCTTGAGAGCCGCTTCGATTCGCGACGCTCCCTTGTCATGGACTAATTTTTCGATTTTCGGGTCGATCTGGTGGATCTCAACACTGATTTTCGGTTGGCCGGTTTGTTTCATCAGCTCTTTCTGCAGGGCGATCAATTCCTTGATTACTTTATGACCGACTTTGATTGCCTCGAGCATCTCGCTCTCGACGACCTCTTCGGCTCCCGCTTCGATCATGGAAACCGCCTCATTCGTCCCGGCGATCACCAGGTCAAGGGTTGATTCCTTCATCTGGGCGGTGGTTGGGTTAACAATAAATTTACCGTCGACTTTGGCAACCCGGACTCCGGCGATTGGGCCATCGAACGGAATTTCGGAGATCGACAGCGCGGCCGAAGCTCCAATGATGGCTAAACAATCCGGCGGGTTTTCCTGGTCAACGGAGAGCGGAGTCACAACTATCTGGACGTCATTGCGGAAGCCTTCGGGGAACATCGGGCGGATCGGCCGGTCGATCTTACGGGAGGTCAGGATCGCTTTTTCTGAAGCGCGCCCTTCCCGTTTAAAGAAGCCGCCTGGTATCCGGCCGGCGGCGTAAAGTTTTTCTTCAAAGTCAACCAGCAGCGGAAAAAAATCGATCCCTTCGCGCGGGGTCGCCGCCATCGTCGCGGTGCAGAGAACCATAGTGTCGCCCAAGCGGACAATGACCGAACCGCCAGCTTCCCTGGCAACCCTGCCGGTTTCTAAAGTGAGGACACGGCCGTCTGAAAGCGGCAATTCTACTTTTTTTATCATGCGAGGGCTAAGCTAGAAGTTAGTTCTTCGTACTTCTTAACATTTGTCCGTTTGAGATAAGCTAAATGCCGTTTGCGCTGGCCGACTAATATCAGCAGGCCGCGGCGGCAATGATTGTCTTTCTTGTTTTTCTTGAGATGCTCGACCAGCTGGGCAATCCGGGCGGTGATCAGGGCGACCTGAACTTCAGACGAACCGGTATCGCCGGCATGTTGTTTAAACTTGTCGATCAAACCGGTCTTTATTTCTTTCTTTAACGGCATAACACTGTCATTGTATCACATTCGCCGGGCACGGGCAATATCTTTTTTGATCTGCCGGATAAGGTCACCCGTATCGGTAAATTGCTGCTCATCCCGGAGCCGGGCAAAAAGGTCGACTTTGATCGTTTTTCCTCTCAGGCTGCCGGTAAAACCAAGGATATGGACCTCCACCAGGAGTTCGCCCGCTCCAAAAGTCGGCCGCGAGCCGATATTGACCACGCATTTCTTTTTATTGACAAAACCGACATAAACACCCTGTGCTGGAATAAGTTTTCGATCATCAACACGTAAATTAGCGGTCGGAAAACCGAGCTCCGCCCCCCGCCCCCTCCCCCTAACCACCTTTCCTGTGACCCGATAAGCATGCCCAAGCATTTTCACCGCTTTGCCAAATTCTCCCTGGCTGATGAATTCCCTGATCCGGCCGGATTTCGCAATCTGTCCGGCAACTGTGATCGGTGGAATGACTTTGACCGCAAAGCCGTGCTTCTCCCCCAGCTTTTTCAATTTGCCCACGCCGGCAGAGCGGCCGTGGCCAAAAGCGTAATCGTAACCGACAAAGACCGCCCGGACACCAAGCTTGCCAATCAGGTATCGTCCGACAAACTGCTGGCAGGACAGTTTTTTAAGATGGTTACTGAATTTTACGACGACAACCGAATCGGCGTCCAAGCCGCAAAACAGCTCTTCCCGCTCCTTTAAGGTCGTCAATAACTTCAAACCTCTAGTTGGAGCAATGATCTCCTGGGGATGGGGATCAAAAGTAATGACCGCGGAGTGGGTTTTTAGCTTCTTGGCGTATTTGGTCGCCCCGGTTATAACCTTTTTATGCCCAACATGGACGCCGTCAAAAGTGCCCAAGGCAACGACCGGCCGGTGGAGCTTCCCTCTTTTGGGGTGGCGGATTATTCTCATTGCCCGAACATGCTTTTAACCAGGAGCGTGGTCGATTTGATATATTCAGCCGCCGGCAGGAAAAGAAGCTGGGAGAGGACCAGGGTCGCGACTACTCTCCCTATTATAATGTAAAAGACCATCGTCCTGACATCGGCCTCGCTCCTCTTCCCCTTGATCGCCTGGTCAGTGATATAAGCGCAAGTCGGATCAACTAAAGTAACCAATAAAATAGTTGCGATCCCATTGACAATCGCCGAGAGCTGGGAAGCGGTGATCCGGAACTCGGGAACCAACGCCCCGGCATATAACGATGAAAGGACGCCGATCGAATAAACCGCAACCACGATCAAATTTGTCCAGAGAAAGCCTTGCGGCATATTTTTCAAAGAAAGGTTCATTAATGACCCGCGTTCAGGAAGACGGAATCTCGAGATGATCGCTTTCATGTTTTTTGGTTTAAAAGCGGCGCCAATCAAACGTGGGACCGATCCACCCTTCTCAAATCGCAAGATCGCCTTGGTAAAGACCGCCACAAAGAACGGGGACATCAATGCACCAAGCGAATTACCGATGAAAGCGGCAAAGATCACCAGCCGGAAACTATCAATTAACGAAGCCGGGTTCCCAGTCATGATCGCGTGATCGACCATGCCACCGAGGAACGGCGCCTGGAGCATGTTCGAGGTCCGGGTTACTAATAATGTAGCATTGACGAAGGAAAGGGAAGTCGCGATCTGCTTGGTCCGCACCCCGGCCAGCCGGAGCGACGACGCCGCCGTTTCGGTAAAGTGGATGACCGCTGTCAAGATACAGACAATATAAAGAGGGTTCATGTTGGTAAATTATAACACGCGCGTGTTATAATAACCAAACCATGAAATGGCGCGGAGTAATTGAAGAATATCGTCCCTACCTGCCGGTGACCGAAGATACCCCTGTCATCACTTTCTGTGAAGGGAATACCCCGCTTCTTCATGCTAAGCATCTGTCCGAACTGACCAAATGCCAGGTCTACCTTAAATATGAAGGGGCGAACCCGACCGGTTCTTTCAAGGATCGCGGCATGACGCTGGCGATCAGCAAGGCAAAAGAGAACAATTCCAAGGCGGTCATCTGCGCCTCGACCGGCAATACCTCTGCTTCTGCTGCGGCTTATGCCGCTAAAGCTGGTATGGATTGCATCGTTATTATCCCCAAAGGTAAGATCGCGCTCGGTAAATTATCCCAGGCGATCATGCATGGGGCCAAGGTTTTTGAAGTCGACGGCAATTTTGACCAGGCGCTTGACCTGGTCCGGGAAATGGGCGACAAATACCCGGTTGAGATCGTCAATTCGATCAATCCCTACCGGATCGAAGGGCAAAAAACCGGCGCCTTTGAGATCTGCAAGCAGTTGAACGCTGTCCCTGACTACCACGCCATCCCTGTCGGCAACGCCGGCAATATTACCGCTTACTGGAAAGGATACAAGGAATTTTTCGGCGCCAAGAAGATCTCTTCCTTGCCGAAAATGATCGGCTTCCAGGCCGAAGGAGCCGCCCCGATCGTCCGCGGCCACCCGATCGAGAAACCGGAAACGATCGCGACTGCGATCCGCATCGGCAATCCCGCCAGCTGGAAGGGCGCCGTCGCCGCCGCCGAAGAATCGGGCGGCTCGATCAGCATTGTCACCGACCAAGAGATCGTCGCCGCTTACCAGTTGATCGCCAGTAAAGAAGGGATATTCTGCGAACCGGCCTCAGCTGCCCCGGTTGCCGGCATTTTAAAACTTGTTAAAGCCGGGAAAATATCCGACGGGTCAACGATCGTTTGCATCCTGACCGGCCACGGCCTGAAAGACCCTGATAACGCCATCATGTTCGGCACCAAACCGACCTTTATCCCCTGCAAGGCGGACGCGGTCGCTAAGGCGCTGGGCTACTGATCGTTCCTGAATCCTCACCCCAGTTTTTCTCCCAGTCGATTATAATTATCTTTTAAGCCCCTCTCCATTGAAAATGGAGAGGGGTGGGTTCTTTTTTAAGTTCTATCTATCAAATACACCCTTCTCCATCCCCGATGGAGAAGGGCTTTAACAAAGAATATTAAATTGGCTTCTAACCGGGATGAGGATTGGAGAAGAATTATTACGAAGAATATTCAATTGGCTCCAAACTGGGATGAGGATGATATAATTATTTCAATGACAACACCCAATAAAAAATTCGCTAAAATCCTCCGCGCCCGGGAACTCCGGAAAAATCAAACGGCCGCAGAACAATATCTTTGGCGGCATCTTCGTGACCGAAAATTCAAAGGCGTAAAGTTCCGGCGGCAATATTTATTTCGCGGTTTTATTATTGATTTTTATTGTCCGGAAATTATGCTTGGCATCGAACTAGATGGCGCCATTCATAATAAGAGGAAAGATTACGATAAAGCCAGAGACCAAATTATTAACAGTCATGGCGTAAAGCTCCTGCGCTTTAGCAATGACCAGCTCTTAAATGATACCAGATCGGTCTTGCTAAAAATAAAAGAAAATCTCCCCCTTCTCCATAGCAATGGAGAAGGGCTTAAACGACAAAATATCATTCAGGCACCAAAACGGGATGAGGTGGGGTAAAGGAATGCCAAAAGTCTCAATAACCAAATGTGATAACTACGAACAATCAGTAGTCGATTCTGCGATCCATGAAGTATTAGCCCCCCTCGGCGGCATCTCTGCATTCGTTAAACCGGGCCAAAAAGTCCTGATCAAACCGAACATTCTCGCTAGCCAGTCCCCCGATCAGGCGGTAACCACCCACCCGGCGATCATTACTGCCGTCGTGAAAGAGGTCGTCAAAGCCGGCGGGATCGCCTTGGTTGGCGACAGCCCGGGAAACACATACGCGAATGTCCTTCGAACTTTGGAACAAACGGGGGTAAAAAAAGCAGCCGAAGACGGCGGCGGTAAAATAGTTCTGTTCCAATCCGAGGGAGTGACAATGGTCAAAGGGATCCCAATTGCCGGCGCGGCGCTCGAAGCGGACGTGATCATCAACCTGCCAAAATTAAAAACCCATAACCTGACCCTCTACACCGGCGCAATCAAGAATATGTTTGGCTGTGTGCCTGGATTTTATAAATCCCAATTCCATGTTAAAGCCCCCCACCCTGATGACTTTGCAAAGCTGCTGGTCAATGTGTTTGAGATCGTCCGGCCAACGCTCAATATCATGGACGCGGTCGTCGGCATGGAAGGGAAAGGCCCGGGCGCGGCTGGCACACCGCGACCATTGGCAATAATAATGGCTTCAACTGATGCGGTCGCCCTCGACGCAGTCGGCTCCTATCTCATCGGGTTCAAGCCCGAACAGATTGGCACTACGGTCACGGCGTATAAAAGAGGACTAGGAGAAATGTCGCTGGAAAAAATTAAAATTATTGGGGTCCCATTAGAAAAGATCCGGCAGGCAAACTGGAAAAAGCCGGTAAATATTTATCAACTATCAAAATGGTTTGCCCGGCCGCTTGCTCTATTGATCAAGCCGCTGCTGGGGCAGCTGCAGATCGACCCTTTTATCGACCAGGGAAAATGCACCCAATGCCTGGTCTGTTATAAGAACTGCCCGGCCAAGACGATCAATTACGAAAAAGAGAAGAAGATCGTCGAGATCGATCTAAAAAATTGCATCCATTGCTTTTGTTGTCATGAACTTTGCGAATATAGCGCGGTCGAACTAAAGCGGTCGTGGTTAGTAAAACTAATGGGGATCGAATAATTTGAGCGCAAAGAATTTTAATAGAGCGGTTAAAACCCTGAAATCTGGCGGGGTCATCGCTTTCCCGACCGAAACTGTTTTCGGCATCGGCGCGTTGTTATCAAAACCAGAAGCGATCAAAAGAATTTACAAACTAAAGAAACGGCCAAGATCGAAACCGCTGCAGGTTCTCGTCGCCAGTTTGCCGCAAGCGCTGGAACTGGGGAAATTCAGCAAACAGGCGCTGGAACTGGGGAAAAAGGACTGGCCGGGACCTTTGACTTTAATCGTCCACAAAACCGCCAAAGTTCCAAAGCTGATCACCGGCGGAACGGAAAAAGTCGGTTTAAGAATCCCTGCCCACCGGACAATTATCGATCTGGTCAGAAAATGCGGGCCGATAGTGGCCACTTCGGCCAATGAAGCGGGAGAAAAACCGTCTTTGACTGCTAAAGAAGTAAAACAAAAACTTGCCGCTTTAGATTACATCCTTCCCGGCAGAGTGAAACACGGCAAGCCTTCCAAGGTTATTGACGCAACCGGCAGGGTCAAAGTCCTTAGAAGCTGAACACAACCTCATAATACTGCGTCGAAGCAACCTTGCCGAGCGCCGGATCCCACGCTTTCTTGTAATGCGTAACCAAAGTGGTCATTGGGTTTATCTTGATCGCTATGTCCGCCCCTAAGATTGATCCTTCTTCAAGCGTGAGCGAGCGGTAGTCGACAAAGTTCGGCTGTTTATAATAACCGGACAAGCTAACCTGATCGCTAAGTTTCGCGCTCAAGTCAGCAGTCAAAGTCGAATTGCTCCCCTGATAACTTTCGTAAGCCGCGGTCAAGGTTGCTAAGCCAAGGGCGTTGACCCCGAGCTGGGCAAGGTAGCCGTTCTTCGCCTGGCCCGAAGCTTCCGCCGAAGAAAGATTGACCGGGTTAGTTTCGTAATCGACGTCAAAATAGCTCGGCACAAAACCCTTGTCGAGCATCCGATACTCGGCGGAAAAATTTAGATTGGCCACCATTGCATCATAAGCCCAGGACAAACCGGCGGTTACACCGTTCCCGTAATTCATCAGCTGGCCGGCTTCCGCGTAAGCCTGCCAATTAGCGGGCAGCTGGTAGGTGGCGTCGACGCCGATTGCCGAGACGGGTGAATACTGTTGGGTCGTTCCGCCGGGGAGCGTAACTTTGCGCCCGGTCGAGTCAACCACATAATATTGGCCCAAGGTTAGAACCGGATTGATCCGCTCTTCAGCCCTGGCGTAATAAATATTCGATTTTGTCCCCATCACCCGGGCAACTCCCCGCTCGAAATCATAATAACCTTTCAAGCCGACCTGTTCGTTGGTCAAGAGGACCTGATTGCCGAGTCGGGTCGAATAGTTACTCATGATCAAGCCATGGCCAAGCGTGACATTATCAAGCACGCCATAGCGGAGGCCTTTTTTGCTGTCGTCGTATTCGGCATACCGGATAACCAGGTTTTCATAACCGGCCGGTTTATTATCGCCGAGGCCAAGATTGACATCAAAACCGAGTCCCCATGGCCCAATCTTGAAATCAGGTCGCCAGTCAAGAGAAAAAACATCCTGGGTGCCGACCTTGACGTAGCCGATGCTCATCCCGCCAATGTTTGATTGGAGCTGGGTCGGTACATTGGTCCCGCTGGATACCTTTGTGGTGATCGGCAAAATTTCCAGCGGCAGGGTCTCGGCATAAGCGGCCGCCGTCAAAAGAACCACCATCAATGTCAAATGTCCAATGACAAATGTCAAATGAATGAGTCGCTTCGCGACATTATTTAAATAATGTGCCGCAGGCACACCAACATTTGTCATTTTTAATTTGTCATTTGTCATTTTCCCCCTCCTTAGTGCTTAAAGTGCCGACGGCCGGTAAAAACCATCGCGATCCCGGCTTCGTTCGCTTTGTCAATCGATAATTGGTCATTCTTCGATCCTCCCGGCTGAATGATTGCTGTCACACCGGCTTTAGCGGCTAGTTCAACAACGTCAGGAAAAGGGAAAAATGCATCAGAGGCTAATACTGTCCCCTTGACATTCCCTTTGGCTTTTTTGATCGCGATCTCGGCCGAATCGATCCGGCTCATCTGCCCCGCCCCAACGCCGATCGTCCGCCCATCCTTGGCATAAACGATCGTGTTCGATTTCACATACTTGGCGACTCCCCAAGCAAAGAAGAGGTCTTCCATCTCTGCCATCGTCGGCTCGCGCTTGGTCACGACTTTAATTTCGTTGATCCCGAGCTGGGCGATATCCGGTTCCTGGACCAGCAAGCCGCCGCTGATCCGTTTATAATCAAATCCTTTGAACGGCTTATTAATCGACTTTTCCCCCATCTCCATGATCCGAATGTTCTGTTTCCCCTTGAGGATATCCAGCGCTTTTGGCGTATACGACGGCGCAATGATCACTTCAACAAAAAGTTGGGAGACTTCTTTCGCCGTCAGCTCGTCGATCCGGCGGTTGGCGGCCACGATCCCGCCAAACGCGGAGACCGGGTCGCAAGCCAACGCCATTTTATATGCCGCTACCAGCGTATCCGCCTTAGCCACGCCGCAGGGATTGGTATGCTTGACAATCACCACCGTCGGGTCGGCAAAATAATTAGCGCAGTTCCAGGCCGCTTCCATGTCAACAATATTATTAAAAGAAAGTTCTTTCCCGTGAAGTTGAACAGCTTCAGTAATTCGTCCCTCACCCCTCGCCCCCCTCTCCCGGTAGAAAGCTGCCTTCTGATGAGGGTTCTCGCCGTAGCGGAGGTCCTGGATTTTCTCAAGTAGAATGCTTAGTTCACTGGGAAATTCTTCCTGCCCTTCGAGCTTGCCCGACAGGTAACGGACGATCAGCGCGTCGTACTGCGCGGTGTGTTTATAAGCCTTTAAAGCTAAGAGTTCTTTGGTCAACTTGGATATTTTACCTTCGGCCGCCAATTCTTCGATAAGCTTTTTGTAATCGCTCGGGTCAACAACAATGGCAACATTCTTGTGGTTTTTAGCCGAAGCGCGGACCATGGTTGGCCCGCCGATATCGATATTCTCGATCGCTTCCTCGTGGGTAAAATTCTTGCGTGATGTTACTTCTTCAAAAGGATAAAGATTGCAGGCCACGATATCGAACGGTGTAATTTTGTATTTTTTGATCTCTTTCAGGTGTTTTGGGTTGGTCCGGTCGGCCAGTATCCCGCCGTGGATCATCGGGTGGAGCGTCTTGACCCGCCCGTCGAACATATGCGGATATTTGGTTATCTTGGCGACCTCAGTGACTTTGATCCCTTTTTCCCGCAAGAACTTCGCCGTCCCGCCGGAAGAAATTATTTCAAAGCCCAGGCCTTTCAATTCTTTAGCGAATAGAGCTAATCCTGTTTTATCATAAACAGATATCAAAGCATATTTCTTGACCCTTGCTACTTGACCCTTGACCCTTGCTACTTGACCCTTGACCCTTTTTACTTTCCGTTTCATTTCAGTTTCACTTTTCTCCCTTCTATTTTCAACTTATCTTCCGCGATAAGCTTGATCGCTTGAGGATAAATAATATGTTCCTGTTCCAATATCCTGGCTGACAAGGTTTCCTCGTCGTCTTTTTCCTTTATTGGGACCGCCGACTGGACGATGATTGGCCCGGTGTCACAGCCAGAATCGACAAAGTGGACAGTCGCACCGGTAATGAGAACACCATGGTCGAGCGCCTGCTTCTGGGCGTGAAGGCCTGGGAACGATGGTAAAAGTGAAGGGTGAATATTGATCATCTTCCCTTCATAATGTTCGAGCAAAATCGGGCCAACGATCCGCATATAACCGGCCAGGCAGACCAGTTCGACCTTATGCTGCTGCAAAACCTTAACGATCTCAAGCTCATAAGTATTTTTGTCTTTGAAATTGCGGTTATCAATGACAACAGCTGGAATATTATGCTTCTTGGCCCGCTCAAGTCCGCCAGCGGACGGATCATTGGAGATGACCACCACCACTTTGGCCGGGATCGTCCCCTTCTCCACCGCGTCTATAATGGCTTGAAGGTTGGAACCCCTGCCCGAGATTAATACGCCTATGTTTATCATTTTATTCATTTATAATCGTTATCCGGCAGCGTCGGGTGAAACGGTTTGTGTCACGCGGTACGCGTCCGATTTACGATTCGCTTGACGCTACCGCAACCGCACTTCGTTCAACTAAATAATAATGACTTCCCTATTCCCCTTCCCGATCTCTCCAATAAGGTACGCCGTCTCTTTTTTCTTCGCCAGGTACTTCATGATCTTGTCAGCTTCTTTGGCATCCACAACTAGAATCATGCCGATCCCCATATTGAAAGTCTTATACATCTCTTCATGGTCAACTTCGCCGAGGCGCTCGATCAAGCGAAAGATTTTCGGGATCGGCCACGAATTTAGTTCAACAACTGCCTGCCTCTTAGGAGGGATTATCCGGCCCAGGTTTTCGGGAATACCGCCGCCGGTAATGTGGGAGATACCCTTGATCTTGAATTTTTTTATCATCTCCAGGATCAGCGAAGCGTAAATCCGGGTCGGCGTCAATAGTTCGTCGCCAATCCCTTTATCAAAACCATCCAATTTATCTTTTGGCTGAATCTGCGCCTGTTCAAAGATCACTTTGCGAGCCAGCGTATAGCCGTTGCTGTGCAAGCCGGAAGAAGCGAGGCCGATTATCTTGTCCCCTTCTTTGATCTTGGAACCATCGATCACTTTGCTTTTTTCCACCACGCCAACCGCAAAGCCGGCCAGGTCATACTCCCCTTTATGGTACATGTCGGAAAGCTCAGCTGTTTCGCCACCGACCAGTTCGACACTTGACTGCCGGCATCCTTCCACGATCCCCTTAACAATCTTTTCGATGATGTTCGGCTCGACTTTCTGCACGGCGATATAATCAAGGAAAAAAAGCGGAGTCGCCCCCATCGCCACGACATCGTCAACATTCATCGCTACCAGGTCAATCCCGATCGTGTTGTGCTTATTCAGCATGAAAGCCAATTTCAGTTTTGTCCCAACGCCGTCGGTCGCGCCAACCAGGTAATTCTTGCCAAACGGGAAAAGGCCGCCGAACAAACCGATCCCCTTGGCGATCTTCTTGATCCGCTTCACCACTTCGTAGCCGGCCTGGATATCAACGCCAGCCTGTTTATAAGTTATCATTTATTACCTCCATTTAAGACACGTTAATGACTAATTACTAATGACTAATGCCTAATTAATATTTTCTAAATAAACAACTCCGCAATTAGTCATTTCAGAATTAGTCATTAGTCATTTCATCTTGCCGCTTCGGCCGTCGCGGTACCGTAGTAAACGTCGCCGCCGCGCAGGACGATGAAGAACCGGCAATCTTTATTAGTACAAGCCCAGGACTTGTACTTGATCGAAACCGAGTTATTACTGAAATCAGATAACGGGACCAAAACACCTTTTTCGCATTTCTGGCACTTCGGGAAACACTCCTCACTCATGCTACTCACCTCCCCTTGCTTACTTAAAGAACAATTTTAGACTCGACATCCGCTCTGGTATCTTGACCGGGTAATCGCCGTTGAGGCAGGCCAAGCAAAGGTTCTTGCTCGGCAGGCTGATCGAACGGATCAAATCCTTTAGGCTAAGATAGCCCAAAGAATCGGCTTCAATATATTTCCTGATCCCTTCGACCGACAGATTAGCAGCGATCAGCTCCGCCCGGGTCGGCGTATCGATCCCGTAAAAACACGAATTCATCGTCGGCGGCGAAGAGATCCGCATATGGACTTCCCGCGCGCCGGCATCACGCACTAAGCGGACGATCTGCCGCGACGTCGTCCCCCGAACGATCGAATCATCGATCACCACGACTTTCTTCCCTCTGACCGCTTCCCTGATCGGATTTAATTTCAATTTAACCCCCAGGTCCCTGATCTCCTGGCTCGGCTGGATGAAAGTCCGGCCGATGTACCGGTTCTTGATCAACCCTTCGCCGTACGGGATCTTCGATTCCGCGGAAAAACCGATCGCTGCCGGGACGCCGGATTCCGGGACCGGCATGATCACGTCAGCATCGACCGGATGCTCTTTGGCCAAAGATTTCCCCATGTTAAACCGCGCCTCATAAACGTTCCGGTCATGCAAAACACTATCCGGCCGGGCAAAATAAATGTATTCGAAAACGCAGAGCGCTTCACGTTCACTGATCTCATAGGTCCGCGAACTTATCCCTTCCTGGCTAAAGACCACGATCTCGCCGTTCGAGACATCTCTCATGAATTGCGCTCCCAGGATATCGAGCGCGCAAGTCTCGGAAGAAACAACATAACCCCGGTCAAGCCGGCCGACGGAGAGCGGCCGGATTCCGCTCGGGTCGCGCGCCGCGATCAGTTTATCGCTGGTCAGAATGACCAGGGCGAACGCCCCTTTGCAGCGCCTGAGAGTTTCGGTCAGCGCTTCGTCAAAATCATCTTTCTTGGAGGCCGCGATCATCGCCGCCAGAACCTCGGAATCGGTCGTGCCGGTAAAGCTAAAACCCTTTTCTTTCAGCTCGTGGCGTAAGTCCTCGGCATTGACCAGATTGCCGTTATGGGCGACCGCGATCGGCCCGTAACGGGTATCGATGACAATCGGCTGGGCATTTTCGAGGACGGACGAACCAGTAGTCGAGTAACGGACATGGCCGATAGCAATTCGGCCTTTTAAGCCGCTTAAGATCTCTTCATTAAAAACCTGGTTGACCAGCCCCATCCCTTTATGGCACTTAATATCTTTGCTGTCAGAAACAGCAATGCCGGCCGCCTCTTGCCCGCGATGCTGCAGGGCATAAAGCCCATAGTAAGCGGACTTAGCCGGCGAATCCTGAACTAAATTATAAACACCAAAAACGCCGCAGTGATCTTTCATTTTCCTATCCACCTAACCACCTAAACCTTGTATACATCGGTCCAGCAGGAGCAGCAAAGTTGGTTCAGTGGCTTGCCGATCGACTTTTCCAGGTCTTCCAGAGTGGCAAAAGCCAGGCCATCAACCCCGATATACTCCCTGATCTGCTCAACGCTTTTTTCGTTGGCAGCCAGCTCGCTCTTGGAACGGGTCGCGACGCCGTAAAGACAAGGGGCCTTGAGCGGCGGACAGGCAACCCGGACATGGATCTCCTTGACCCCATTCTTACGCAGTTTGACGACCAGATCGTTCCTCATCTGCGTCCCGCGGACGATCGAATCATCACAGATCACGACACTCCGGCCGGTGATCTTGGCCGGTACCGGGATCAATTTTAATTTGGCTTCCCGGTCACGTTCCGCCTGGGTCGGCTGGGTATAGCTCCGGCTGGCATAATCGTATTTAATGAAAACATTATCATACGGGATCTTTGATTCCTGGGCGTAGCCGATCGCGTGGCCGATCCCGGAATTCGGCACTGCACCGACAATGTCCACTTTGGCAGGATAGCGTTTGGCCAGGCAGGCCCCGATGTTCCGCCGGGCAATGTCGACCGACTGCCCGTCGATCGTCGACGCCACGTTAGCGGTATAGACCCACTCAAAAGTGCAGTACTGGATAAGATCGGAATGGATCTCCTTTTTGGTTTCGAACTCACCCTCTTTAACCTCGATGATCTCGCCCGGTTTAACATCGCGGACGATCGAATAGCCCAGATTAACAAAGGAACAAGATTCGGAGGTGATCGCGACCGCCCCATCTTTTTTCCCGATGATCATCGGCCGAAAACCATGCTTATCCCTGGCGGCATAAATTTTCCCCTTGGACAAAATAACCAGCGCGTAAGAGCCGCGCACCTTGTCCGCCATGTACTCAATGCCGGAGACAAAATCGTCCCCCTGGGCAATCAGCTTGGCAACTATTTCGATATCAGAGTCGCTGTAAAATGAATGGCCTTTTTTCTTCAAGTCCGTGGTCAGCTCCGCGGCATTGATGATATTCCCTTCAAAACAAATCGTAAACTCACCCATTTTGGAATCGAGCTTGAGCGGCTGGCGGTCCTTGAGTGACGTGTGGCCGATCCCCATCTGTCCGTCCATTCCTGTCAGGTCGTCAGTGAACGAGCTTCTGACCAGGCCGCGGTGGGTTCGGATTTTGATTCCGTCGCCAGCCCAGGTTGAGAGCCCACAATACTTCTGTCCCCGGTGCTGGAGGTAGAAAGCCCCCAGGAACAGATCGTCAATGATATTATCCTTGGCCGAACTAACCGCAAATATTCCGCACATCTTTTACCTCTACCAGCTTCATTTCGCCGGTTTTTCGATCTTTGACTTCGACCTTCCCCTCTTTTAGCGCTTTACCGATGATAACCTTGATCGGGATCCCGATCAGATCGATATCTTTCAATTTGACCCCCATCCGGTCTTCCCGGTCATCAAGGAGGACCTCGATTCCGGCCGATCGAAGCTCAGCGTAAAGTTTTTCGGCTGTCTCCAACTGTTCTTTTTCCGACGTATTGGCCGGAATAAGCGCCACCTTGAATGGCGCGATCGGCGCCGGCCAGAGGATCCCGTCTTTGTCATGATTCTGCTCGATCGCCGCTGCGGCTGTCCGCCCCACCCCAATACCATAACAGCCCATGATCATTACTTTTTCCTGGTTATTCTCGTCAAGATAGACACAGTTCATTTTCGTGGAATATTTTGTCCCTAGTTTAAAGATATGGCCAACTTCGATGCCGCGGGAAACTTCGAATTTCCCCTCGGCACAGCGCGGGCACTTATCGGCCGCGACCGCATAGCGAATATCACCGATCAGTTCCGCTTTATAATCACGCCCATAAGCGATATGGACGAGATGATGATCTTCTTTATTCGCGCCCGACGCCCCGTCTTCAACGAGGGGGACAACAGTATCGGCAATGATCTTGACCCCTTTGAGCCCGACCGGCCCGGCAAAACCAACCGGCGCTTTCGTCACCTTCTTGATAACCGCCGCGTCTGCCAGCCGCAGGTCTTCAACTCCCGCAACCTTTTTAAGTTTAGCTTCATTAATAGCATGATCACCTCTGACCAGCGCCGCGATCGGCCCGGTTTCCGTTTCGTAAATCAAAGTTTTTATCAGTTGTGACGGTTTGATCTTAAGAAACGCGCTGACCTCTTCGACGGTTCGAACATTCGGGGTGTGCAGTTCTTGAGTTCGGAGTTCGGAGTTCGGAGTTCCCGCCTCCACTTTCCATTTGCCAATCCCGGCTGAATCCCTACTCGCTGAATAATCACAATGCGAACAGTGGAATATCTCCTCTTCGCCAGTCTCCGCTAACACCATGAATTCCTGTGAGTAGCCGCCGCCGATCAAGCCGGAATCGGCTTCAACCACCCGGTATTTCAGCCCCATCCGGTCGAATATCCGGCAGTAGGTCTCATACATATTTTTATACTCTTTATCAAGCGACTCTTCACTGGTGTGAAATGAGTAAGCGTCTTTCATCATGAATTCCCGGCCGCGCATCAGGCCAAACCGGGGGCGGATTTCGTCACGAAATTTGGTTTGAATTTGATAGAGATTAACCGGTAATTGCTTATACGAACGGACCGAGGTTCGGACTAGGTCGGTAATGACCTCTTCGTGGGTCGGGCCAAGGCAAAATTCGCGGTCATGGCGGTCTTTTATCCTGAAAAGCTCCTTGCCGTACATATCCCAACGGCCGGTCTCCTGCCAGAGCTCGGCTGGAAGCAGGGTCGGCATCAGGACTTCCTGGGCGCCGGCCCGGGTCATTTCTTCACGAATAATGCAAGAAACCTTGTTCAGAACGCGAAAACCGAGGGGTAAAAATGTGTAGACTCCCGCTGCCAGCTTCCGGATAAAACCGCCCCGAAGCATCAATTTATGGGAAATTACCTCCGCCTCCGATGGGTCCTCCCGCAGCGTCGGCGCCACCACCTGCGACATTCTCATCTAATTAAGCTTCCCTCCCACGTCTACAAACTTGATTATACTACAAAACCGGCTTCGTTACAATGGAACAAGAAAAACTTCTCCTTGACGTTTCGGCCGCCGCATTCTATCATTTGAAATGCACCTTTATCTCATTGAACACGGCGAAGCGGTTGCCGAAGATCTCGATCCGCAACGTTCCCTAACGGAGAAAGGCAAATCCGACATCGAAAAAACCGCCAAATTCCTGGAGAAGATCAGCGCCAAGACCGATGAGATCTGGTATAGCAGCAAGCTCCGCTCAAAACAGACCGCGGAAATCATCAAAAAAAGAGTCCGTTACAACTCCGTCAAAGAAAAGAATTTTCTTAACCCTAACGACCCGATCGGGGAAGCGGTCAAAGCCTTGAACCGGAGCGACGAAGACATTATCATCATCGGCCACCTCCCCTTCCTGCAAAAACTGCTCTCCTATTTACTGACCGGAGAGGAGAAAAAAGAGCTGGTCAAATTCGTCAACGGGTCGGTCCTCTTCCTTGAGCTCGGCCAGTTCGGCTGGCAGATGGAGTGGCTGGTATCTCCCTCTGTTATTAAATAAATGATCTAGTCGGTCGCTTCCATTACAATATAAGGCGTTCCCAACCCGCTCTCTAATCCTTCGTAACGGACAAATTCGTGCGGAGTGCTGACCGTGTACCAGAAGTAGGTCTTCGGCACAAAGGCGCCAAAAATGCCCAGCGCTCCCAGGTCAGGGATCATTTCCAATTTATAGCTATCAACGCCGTTGATCTTTTCCACGCCACGATACTTGAGCGTCATCTTATAAACGGTCGGCTCGTTAGTCAGCATGTAAAAGACAAAATCCCGGGGATTATCAAAGGGATAATTAGCCAGCGCCGTACCGACCAGTTCCTTATCGATCAGGTCGGAACGCATCACAAATTCTTTCGGCTGGGAATTAATGGTCACGACGGCCTTAGTGTCGGCCGGATAATAATCCTTATTTATCGTCATTACCACCTTGCCGTCCTTATCCTTGTAAACAAGTTTCCCATCATAAGGAATCGCCAGATTGCCGGCCAATTTATAGTAAGCGTCTGAATGCCAAGTCTTATAAGTTTTATCTTTGCCAAATATCCCGGCGCCGTCATCGGTAATATATAAGAAAGTTTGCCCTTTATCGACGATCTTTTTTGACATCGTCCGGCTCGTCCAGAGCACCTTGCCGCTCGATTTATCCGAGGTTTTGATCCCTCTTGCCTTATTCAAGGACAAATTATCTAGCTTGAAGACCTCGCCATAGGCCAAAGAACCGGCAAGAACCAACGCGCATAAAGCAACGACAACTTTTCTCATTTTTCTCCTCCTTAAAAATTAAAAAAGCGCATGTTTGAATATGGATCGGGCTTATCTTGCTTCTTTGGTTCCGGCTTGGGCAGCGGCGGCTGGGGGGCCGGCGCGGCCTTAACCGACACGATCGGCTTGATCGCCGGCTGGACAATCGTCTTCCCCTTATCAAAGATCGAAGTCTGGACGATCGGCTTGGTCAGCCGGGTCGCTTGAACCGCCGGGTGTGTCGGCC
>JAQVPA010000008.1 GCA_028702315.1 Candidatus Margulisiibacteriota bacterium | reverse complement strand
TTGTGCTCCTCCAATGCCCCTGCCGATACCGGCATTTTATCAAATCATGCTGCCTTTGAGTACAATCCATATCTGTAAGCAATTGTACTCTATAATTTTTTGAGCGTCAATAATCTCTGTGAGGCCTGTGCGTCGCCCTGCATTCAATGGAATCAGAATGTCCGCTGAACAGACGGCCATTCTGTGGAATCAAAAAAAGCCCTATTGGGCTTTTTTATCAGAACACACCCTGTCTTCCAAGTGTCATACAGGATAATGTTCCATCTATATAAATCGATTGATTGATTTCTAAGTTAAGATTCCGGCTTGCCATGATGATTGACAAGACTTAGCGGTTTCATCCTGGTTTGAATGATCTCCATTACCTCCCCCAACGCGCTCGAGGCGATCGCCAAAGAAGCAAAAAACCTCCAGATCTACCCCGATCAGAAATCAACCTTGCTGCGCGAAGCGCTCGCCAAGAAATTCGGGTTGGCCGACGGCAATATTATTTGCGGTAATGGTTCCGATGATATCATGCAGATACTGGCGTCAACTTACCTCAACCCTGGCGATGAAGTCATTATTTCGAAAAACACTTTCAGTCTTTATGAATTAGTCGCCCGCATCTTTGGCGGCAGGCTCGTAATGGTAGGCCTGAAAGATCACGCGCTCGACCTTGAAGCGATCGCTAGAGCGCTAACCGCCAAGACAAAAATAATTTTCCTGACAAACCCGAACAATCCGACCGGGACCATCTTTACGGCGGGACAATTCGACTCTTTCATGAAAAAAATCCCAGAGAATGTTCTGGTGGTCGTTGATGAAGCCTACGCCGAGTATGTTGAAAGCAAAGAATTCCCCGACACGATTAAATTCGTGAAAGAGGGAAAGAACGTCGTTGTCCTCAGGACTTTTTCCAAGTTTTATGGTCTCGCCGGCTTAAGGATCGGTTATGGCCTCGCCAAAAAAGAGCTGATCGCCCCGATGTTCCGGACCAAGATGCCCTTTAATGTTAATCGCCTGGCGCAGGTCGGCGCCCTGGCCGCCCTCGGTGATAAAGAATTTCTGGATAAAACATACAAGACGAATGTTGAAGGGAAAAATTTTCTTTACCCCGAACTAGATAGGCTTGGCTTAGATTACAAAAAGACCGAGTCAAACTTCATTTTTATCAATTTGAAAAAATCGGCTGACGAATGCTTCTTGGCCATGATGAAAAAGGGAATAATTATCCGCCCGCTGACTTCTTTTGGCTTCCCCGAGGCGATCCGGGTGTCGATAGGGACAAAAGAGCAGAATGAAAAGTTTATCGCTGCGCTAAATAAACCGGGATAACGCTTACTTAACTTCGAGTGTTACGGTGTCTGCGAGCAGCCTCTCGGTTAGAATGGTGCCGTAAGAGCTATTTGTCAACGCATAATGTCCCTTTTCCGCCTTGTCAGTTACCCGTAGCCGAAAACCAATGAGTTGTTCCCTGCCATTTCTTACAATTCGATTTATCTCATCGATTTTGAACATTGAATAGATTTGCCCTGACGTGTATTTCCCAAAATTGCTGTATTTACCAACAATATCAAATGTCATGCCCTGCGAGGCGTCGAGCGGCATGCCGCTCAAGTTTATAATATAGGTTTTCCCGATCTGCAATCTATAAATCGCATTAGTATCATTGACCACAATTTCTTCATTTTGAGGCGGCATGGCCCTGACAATTTCGTTCCCTTGTGCATTATTAATATTAGCCGGCTCTTGTTTTTTACCCTCCAGATCGAACGCAGCCCTAATCTTCCCCCTGTTGGCCCCCGAAATCTCTGTGCCGGTTGTTTCTAAAAGTCCGCCAAGGGCGTGTCTTGCGGAAAATTTTTCTTGCGCATCGTTGCTGGCATAAAACCGAAGAAATCCTTCCACAATTTGATCCTCGGCCTTTTGTAGGCACGACTCAACCGAGAAATGCGAGTTATGGTTTGAAATCATGGGCCTCGGTCTAGCTTTGGCAATTGCCACTAGGGCGTTAATGACTTGACTTGTAACTATGCCTGTTCTATTTTTCTCTGTCTTATATGCGTCAAAAAGCGCCTTGATAATTTCTGTTGTTCTTTCTGTTGGGATTACGCTCCCATTCCCAATAAACATGCTTAATTCCACCACCGCATGCTCCCTGACGCGTTCATTCTGGCTTTTTAGATTCTTAAGCGAATTGTTGATTCGCTCGTCTTCCGATTTTTCTCTGGCGCAACTGAATCCGACAGCCGCGTTCAAAATCAATGCTTGTATCATGTTGATGCCCCTCCGTGATATTAATTCCCGCTCTGATTGTTTATCGCCGCGTTTGTCTCGCTTTTATGGCTACCTCCAGGCTCTTTTATTCGCTTGCTAGTTTCTTTAGCTTAACGATCAATTCCTCCAATCTGATGAGCTCGTCGTTGTTCACTGCCGCCCCGCGTTGTTTCGTCAAAAATTGAACTGCCTGGTCGATTGCCTGTTGTTCGAGCTTGCTAACTTCTCCCGGGTTCGTCTCCGTCTCAAGCTCTGTTTGGCTGGTCATTCCTCCGGGATCTTTACGAGAAACGGCAAAGGAGTCAGCGGTCTTACCCGAGGTGATCCGATAAGTGTAAGAAGCTGAGAGCGCCGGGTTGGCCTCGTTAATATATGTCGCCTCGACGCAAATACTGTTTTTCCGTTCTTCCGCAAAAACCTCCCCGGTTGAATAGCGGTAACCGGCCAACGGCAAAGTAGGCAGTCTTATAGGGCCAGAAAAGAAATCGCTCATTGCCTCCTCCTCATGCCTTTCGTTCCTAAGCTTTTGGCTACTTGTTTATCGGGGGGCAAAAGGAATAATTTCACTAATATTTTCTTTTGTGTTAAAATAAATATCTCTGATCATGAGCGAGCAACTAAAAAGAACTCCGCTTTATCAAAAGCACCTTGCCCTTGGCGCCAAAATGGTGCCGTTCGCCGGTTGGGAGATGCCGGTTTCCTACCCTTCAGGCATTATTGCCGAGCATACCGCTGTTCGGAATTCCGTCGGGGTATTTGATATCGGGCATATGGGACTCATCAAGGTCCAGGTGGCAAGGGGCAAGGGACAAGAAGAGGGGTTGGATTTAATTCAAAAGCTAACGACAAATGATGCCTCCAAGCTGGCGGTAAACCAATGCCAGTATTCCGTTCTTTGTAATGAAAACGGCGGGGCGCTTGATGACCTGCTTGTTTATCGCTTCGCTGACCATTACATGATTATCGCTAACGCCTCGAATGCCGACAAGGTTCTCGCCCGGCTTCGCTCTTTTCCTTCTGCCACCAAGGTTTCCCCGTGGGAAGACCACGCGATGCTCTCGATTCAGGGGCCGCAGGCGGTCCGCTTGGTCGAGAAAGCCCTGGCGGTTTCGCTTTCAAACCTAAAACGCAACCATACCTTGGAAGAAAAGAACCTTATCTTTTCTCGCACCGGATATACGGGCGAGGACGGTATTGAATTAATCATTGATAAAATCGAGGCGCCAAAAATTTGGGACTTATTTATTGAAGCGAAAATCCAGCCGTGCGGTCTCGGCGCGCGCGATACGCTTCGCCTGGAAGCCGGCCTCCCCCTCTACGGCCACGAATATGACGAGGAAACGACCCCGCTTGAAGCCGGTTATCCCTGGGCGGTTAAATTCGACAAGGGGGATTTTAGCGGGCGCGCCGCTCTGCTGAAAGAAAAAGAGGGCGGCCTGAAAAAGCAGCTGGTCGGGATTGAGCTGGAGGGCCGGGCAATACCGAGGCAAGGAAATTCGATATTAGATATTAGAAATTCGATATTAGGGGTTGTAACCAGCGGCACTTTTTCCCCCACTTTCAAAAAGCCGGTCGCCCTCGCTTATCTTCTTGCCCCTTGTCCCTTGTCCCTTGCTTCTGTTTTCGTCGAAATCCGCGGCGAGCGCGTTCCCGGACGGGTCGTTGACAAATCCCTCTATAAAAGAGTAAAATAAGAACTGACATGAACCTCAAAAAAGCTTATTACTATATCATCTGCCTGTCTGCCCTCTTGATCCTTTTTTGGGGTGTTGTTGATCTTTCCGGCGCCGCGGTCGGCCAGTTGATCTCTCGGGGACAGGCTGTTTCTATCGACCAGCCCAATGCTTCGCCGGGCGACCAGTCGCTTGACGCTTATTACCAGAAAAAGATATTTAATGACCGGCTCTCTGACAGCCTTGCTCGGATCATCGTCGCCGGCCTCGTTTTCGGCTACTGCCGCAAACAAGTTGATAAACTGGAGTCATAATATGTCCAATTATCCTGATAACTTAAAATACAGCAAAGAGCATGAGTGGGCCAAACTTGACGGCAAAATCGCGACCATCGGTATTACTCACTATGCCCAGGACTCGCTCGGCGACGTCGTTTATGTCGAAATGCCCGCCGTCGGGAAGGAATTTAAAGCGATGCAGGAATTTGGCGTCGTTGAATCGGTTAAATCGGTCTCCAGTTTGTATTGCCCTGTTTCCGGGAAGGTCCTCGAAAGGAACGAAAACCTTGATAAAAAGCCGGAACTGGTAAACACTTCTCCCTATGATGCCGGATGGATCATTAAAGTGGAGTTGTCCGATCCATCGGAATTGAACAACTTGCTTTCTTCGGCTGATTACCAAAAACTGCTTAAGTGACCGGAGGCCTTTTTCCCGATATCCCCGCTGCGGTAAAGCTCTCGCGCCCCCTTGCCCTGCCCCCGCCTCTTAGTGAGCCCGAACTGCTCGCGGAACTGCTCGCTCAAAGTGAAAAGAACTCGGCCGCTTCCTCTTTTCTCGGCGCGGGAAGTTACGATCACTTTATTCCCAGCGCCCTGAAACATATTATTGGCCGTTCGGAGTTTTATACCGCCTACACCCCCTACCAAGCCGAGGCCAGCCAGGGAACACTGCAAACTATTTACGAATACCAGTCGATGGTCTGCGCTCTGACCGGGATGGATGTCGCTAATGCTTCTATGTACGACGGGGCAACGGCGTTGGCTGAAGCCGCTTTCATGGCTTGCCGCCTGACCGGCCGGAAAGAGATTGTCGTCTCTTCCGCCGTTCACCCGAATTACCGTCAAGTCCTGCGGACCTACTGCACGGCTGCCGACCTAACTTTGCGCGAAGCCCCTTTCGACAAAAACTCCGGCTTGACCTTGATGCCTGGAAACTTTGCTGCCGCCTCGTCTTGTTTTATCCTCCAACAGCCCAACTTCTTTGGTAATATCGAATCCGTTGCCGGCCTAGCGGACAAAGTCCACGCCGCTGGCGCCTTGCTTATTACCTCTGTCGATCCAATTTCTCTTGGGCTATTAAAACCGCCTGGTAATTATGGCGCCGATATTGTTGTCGCCGAGGGACAGCCGCTCGGCCTGCCGCGCAATTTCGGTGGGCCCGGCTTGGGCATCTTTGCGACCAAGAAAGATTATATTCGCCAGCTCCCAGGCCGCTTAGTTGGCGCAACGGTAGATCATGACGGAAAAAGAGGTTTTGTCCTGACCTTATCAACTAGGGAACAACACATTCGCCGGGAGCGGGCAACTTCCAATATTTGCAGTAACGAAGCGCTCTGCGCCCTGGCCGCTTGTGTTTATCTCTCACTGATGGGGAAGTCGGGTTTGAAAAAAGTCGCCGAACTCTGCCTGCAAAAAGCCAATTATGCAAAAAAACAACTGGTGAAAAAAGCTCTCTGGCCGAACACGCCTAGTTTCCAAGAGTTTGTTATAAAGACCGGCAAACCGGTTGGCCTTGATCTGGAACGATTTTATCCGGAGCTTGCGGGTAGCCGCCTGGTTTGCGCTACCGAGCTGGTAAAGAAATCTGAGCTTGATAATTTAGTAAGCGAGGTCGCGGCGGCTTAAGGGTTTATCTAAGATCAACCCCTCTCCCCCCAGTACGATCTCTTTTTCCCCGGCCATCCAGATCCAGGTTTTCTCTATCCCGGGAATATCGGTCAGGGTGTAAACGATCTGGGCGACCAGCCCTTCCACCCGCGACGCTCCCCCACCATATGCTTCGAGTTTTCGGTTCAAATTAATGATCGCCACCCCATTTTTTTCGACGATCCAGATCGTTCTCGTCCCGGGCGGGATCATGGTCGAGTAGCCATTTGACCTTTCTTCTCTGGTCGGTCCGGCGATCAGCGCATCGGCCGCCTGTTTTAAGGGCGATCGGTCCGGCGCCAACGCCCTTTCTACCGCGCTTAGTTTGCCGCCTTTTAAAAAATAGATGTTTAAAACCGGCCCCTTTTCTTGTTTGGGAAAAAACCAAACGCCGATGCCGACTAGCAAGATCAGGCCGGCGACAATAAGTAACGGTCGGGCGGCTTTTTTATTCAGCTTAAACCTTTTCCTCTTCATCTATCCGCGATTCTACCATAAGTGCTATAATAATTGCACTTATTAGGAGGTCTTTTATGAAAAATTATTTTCTTTGGGGCTTGCTCGCCTTGCTTTTGGCGATTTTTTTGGTCGTCTATTTTTTAAAACTCGGCGGAACACTAGCGGTTAAGCCTGGGGAGAAAACGCCGAGCACAATGGCAACCGCGGCAAAAACCGGTGAAGCGGTTGCTCCAGTCGCTATCCCAACCAGCGCCAAAGTTATAATCCTTTACCAGGCAGGGGAAGAAGATTCCGATGTCCAAGCCGCGATCGCCCGAGACTTGGTTGATGAAGGCTATAATCGCGCGTCCATTCGGCTGGTCAACGTCGCCGCCGACCCGCAAATGGTAGAGTATTACGACGCAACCGTTTTTCCAACGCTAGTCTTTATCTCGACCTCGGGCAAAGTTTATAAGAAACAAACCGGTGTCCTGGAAAAACAGCAGTTGATCAATCTGGTTGAGTCGATGTTAAAGAATTAGCGTTTTTTCTTTTTCCGTTCCCTTTTGATCGGGAGCATCGCGCGCTCTTCTTTAATTTTTTCGAGCAACTCTTCTTTCCGTTCTTCTTCCTTTTTAACCGCTTCTTCCAGCGCTTCCGCCGTTTCTTCGTCTTTGATCACCCGCGCCAGGTCAACGATCCGGTCGCCCTCGTCGACCCGCTGGATCCGCACCCCTTTGGCGTAACGCCCCTGGGTAGAGATGCCGGCGGCTTTTTGCCGGCTCATCGTCCCGTTGGCGGTCACGAACAGGAGTTCGTCCTTGGTTTGGATGATCTTCATTTGTGAAACAGCGTCTTTGTCCCGCAGCTTGATCGCGATGTGCCCTTTGCCGCCCCGGTTCTGCGCGCCGAATTCGGCCAGCTTCATCCGCTTGCCAAACCCGCCGTCAGAAACGACCAGCAGGTCGCCGCCGTCAGTAATAATGTCCATTGTGACAACCTTGTCTGTTCCTTTGAGCCTGATGCCGCGAACGCCCGAGGCCGCCCGGCCCATCGGCCGGACATCTTTTTCGGAGAACCGGATCATCAGGCCGCTGGCTGCGCCCAGGATCACTTCGCGTTTGCCGTCGGTTTCCGAAACCCAGCGAAGTTCGTCCTTGTCTTTAAGTTTCATGGCAATGATCCCGCTCCGCCGAATGTTAGCAAAATCTTCCAGCGGGACTTTTTTGACCATCCCGTTCTTCGTCGACATCATTAAGAATGTTTTCTTTTCAAAGTTATCGACCGGAACGGCGGCGGTCACCGTTTCGCCCTGCCCGACCTGGAGGACGTTCGGAATCGCCTGCCCCTTGCCGGCGCGGCTCGCTTCCGGCAGATCGTAAACCTTTAATTTATATACCCGACCCAGGTTGGTAAAGAAGAGGACAAAGGCGTGCGTTGACGCCGTAAAAATGTTCTCGATCTCGTCTTCTTCCCTGGTCGACATTCCGCTGACCCCGCGCCCACCGCGCAGCTGCGCCTTAAATGACGAGACCGGCACCCTTTTAACGTAGCCGTCGCGGGTGATCAGGACCGCCACTTCCATTTCCGGGATCAGTTGTTCAATGTTAACTTCTTCCGCCGGCGCGCTGATATCGGTCCGCCGCTTGTCGCCATATTTTTCTTTGATCTCAAGCAATTCTTTTTTAACGAGGGCTAGCAGTTTCTTCCGGCTGGCCAGGATCTCTTTGAGCTCGCCGATCAATTTCTTGAGCGCCTTCAGTTCTTCTTCAATCTTCAATCTCTCCAAGGCGGTCAGGCGCTGCAGCTTGAGGTCGAGGATCGCCTGCGCCTGGATCTTGGAAAGATCGAATTTTTTCATCAACCCTTCGCGGGCATCGTCAACGCTCTTGGACTTCTTGATCAAGTTGACGACCGCGTCGATGTTAGAAACACAAATAACCAGGCCTTCCAGGATATGGGCTTGTTCTTCGGCCCGGCGCAATTCGTATTTTGTCCGCCGCGTCACAACCTCTTCCCGATGCTTGAGGTATTCGGCCATCATTTCGCGGAGGTTGAGCAGTTTCGGCTGCCCGTCGACCAGCGCCAGCAGGTTGACGCCAAAGGTAACCTGCAAATTAGAATGTTTGAATAGCTGGTTGAGGACGACCTCGCGCGAGGCATCGCGTTTCAGCTCGATATAAATACGCATTCCGTCGCGGTCGGATTCGTCGCGCAGGTCGGAGATCCCCTGGATCTTCTTATCCTTGACCAGCTCGGCGATCTGTTCGATCGTCTCCGCCTTGTTAACCTGGTACGGTATCTCGGTGACAATGATCGCCTCTTTATTGTTCTTGACCCTCTCCAGGTCGTAGCGGGCCCGCAAAGTCAATAAGCCTCGGCCCGTAGTGTAAGCGTCATTGATCCCCTGTCGGCCGCAGATCAGGCCGCCAGTCGGAAAGTCGGGGCCGGTCACGATCTTTTGCAAGGCGGCCAGCGGCGTTTCCGGGTCGTCCGCAAGGGCGACCAAGCCATCGATCACTTCGGTCAGGTTGTGCGGCGGGATATTAGTCGCCATGCCGACCGCGATACCGGATGAGCCGTTAACTAGCAAATTGGGTATGCGGGATGGGAGGACAAGCGGCTCTTGCAATGATTCGTCGAAGTTGGGGCCAAAGTTGACCGTTTCTTTGTCCAGGTCGGCCAGCATCTCGACCGCGAACTTGGAGAGCCGGGCTTCGGTATAACGCATCGCGGCCGCGGAGTCGCCGTCGACGCTTCCCATGTTTCCCTGGCCATCGACCAGCGGGTAGCGGAGCGAAAATTCCTGGGCCATTCTGACCATCGCTTCATAAACAGCCGAATCGCCGTGCGGATGATATTTACCAAGGACTTCACCGACGACACGAGCTGATTTCTTGTGCGGTTTGTTCGGCTGCAACCCGAGTTCATCCATCGCGAAAAGGATCCGGCGGTGGACCGGCTTAAAGCCGTCGCGCACGTCGGGCAGGGCGCGGCCGACGATGACCGACATCGCGTAATCAATGTAGGATCCCTTCATCTCTTGTTCGATCGTCGTCTGCATCACGTTGGCCCGGAAGATCGGCTCGGTCGCTGGTTCGCTGGCGGCACCTTCTTTAAACTTTTTTCTCTTGATCATACGTCTAACCTCTTTACATCCTTAGCGTGTTTTTCGATAAAGGCCCGGCGCGGCTCCACTTCGGAGCCCATCAGCACGGTAAATATATTGTCCGCGACTTCCGCGTCTTCTAATTGGACCTGAAGCATCGTCCTTGTCTCCGGGTTGAGCGTCGTCTCCCAGAGTTGCTCCGGGTTCATTTCACCCAAACCTTTGTAGCGTTGCAGTGATGTCCCTTCCTTGCCAACTTCCTTCAGTTTTTTCTCGAGCTCCTTATCAGAGTGCAGCCAGTGTTGCGTTTTCCCTTTTTTCAATAAATATAATGGTGGCTGGGCAATATAGAGATGCCCATTCTCGATCAATTCTCGGGCGTAGCGATAGAAAAAGGTCATGATCAGCGTCCGGATATGCGCGCCGTCAACGTCCGCGTCGCAAAGCAGGATTATTTTATGATAGCGCAAGCGTTTTTTTAGCTCCTCCGGAGTTAACTCAACCTCCGTGTCTCCGTTCCCGTCGCCTTTCAGGGCCGAGACGCAGCCGGGTCCGATCGCGGTGATCAGCGTCCTGATCTCGTTATTGGCCAAGATCTTGTCCAGCCGAGCTTTTTCAACGTTTAAAATTTTTCCGCGCAGCGGCAAGATCGCCTGGAATCTTCGGTCCCTCCCCTGCTTCGCTGAGCCGCCGGCGCTGTCTCCCTCAACGATGAAAACCTCACATTTCGACGGATCTGATTCGGAGCAATCGGCCAATTTTCCGGGCAGCATCGCTGTGTCGAGTGCCGATTTTTTCCGTTCCAGCTCTTGCGCCTTGCGCGCCGCCGCGCGAACGCGATAAGCCAATAGGGATTTTTCGATCATCGCCCGGCCAGCTGCCGGGTTCTTGTCAAGGTAGAGTCCTAGCCCATCAGCAACGATCGAATCAACCAAGCCTTTAACTTCGCTGTTCCCCAATTTGGTCTTGGTTTGGCCCTCAAACTGCGGCGCCGGGATGCGCAAATTTATGACTGCCGTCAGTCCTTCGCGCACATCCTCGCCGGCCAGCGATTCATTTTCTTTCAACATGTTGTTCTTTTTGGCGTATGAATTGATTGCTTTGGTCAGCGCCGATTTAAAGCCGACCAGATGGGTCCCCCCTTCCCTGGTCCGAATACAGTTTACATAAGAATAAACGTTCTCATCGTAATAATCTTTAAGATGCTGAACCGCGACTTCGACAAAGACATTGTCCTTTTCGCCTGTACAGTAGGCTGGTGGCGCATAGAGCGCTTCTTTCCCTTTGCTTAGGCTGGCAACAAATTCGACAATCCCGCCCTCATAATGATATGTCTCTTCGATCTTTTCTTTCTCGCGTTCGTCGGCCAAAATGATCGTCAGCCCTTTGTTCAAAAAGGCTACTTCCTGCAAGCGGTGCTTGGCGGTTTCAAATTCGAATTCGATGTCGTCAAATATTTTTTTGTCCGGATGAAAAATAATGGTTGTGCCGGTTCGCTCTTTGTCTTTGGACGGCGTGATCTTCTCTTTGCCCGGCTTACCGGTCTCAAAATGCTGGGCATACATTTTCCCTTCGCGGTAGATCTCAACTTCCATCCAATCAGAAAGCGCGTTGACGACCGAGACGCCGACGCCGTGGAGCCCGCCGGAAACCTTGTAAACCGAATCGCCAAACTTGCCGCCGGCGTGAAGTGTAGTTAAAACTACTTCCGCGGCCGGCCGCTTTGTCTCTGGGTGAAGATCAAATGGAATGCCGCGGCCGTTGTCTTCGACGCTAACTGAATTATCTTTATGGATCGTGACGCGGATTGTGTCGCAGTGTCCAGCCAGCGCTTCGTCGACGCTGTTGTCGACCACTTCGTAGATTAAATGATGCAAACCCGGCTTGCCAGTTGTGCCGATATACATGCCTGGGCGCATCCTGACCGCTTCGATCCCGCCCAAGATTTTTATTTTTGACGCATCATAACCCGAGTTGTCTTTTGTTTTGCCGCCCTTTGCCATTAATTTCCCCCCATTGCTCTAAAACGTATGTCGTTAATCGTTTCCGCCCCTGCTCGTTCATTAAATTTCTTTATGATCTGTGGTTTTAGGAATGATAGTTCCTGCGCCCAGACCGGCGAAGAGGCGGCAACATATAAAACCCGGTTTTGAATCTTGATCGGCTCGGTGTTTTGTTTGACCGTATCGTCGTTGATCTCTGTCCAGATACCGAGCAAGCCGCAATTCCTGATCGTGGCACTTACTCCGCCGTTCAAACGGCCAAAGATCTCCTTAACGCTTTCCGGCACTAAACACCTTCTTGGGTGCGTATCGGCATTACTATATACAGATATTCCCCGCCGCTTTCTGGTTTAATCACGCCCGGGCTTAGCCCTTCGCCAAACTCAATCATTACTTTTTCACTGTTAATCGCACCCAATACATCGGTTATTAATCGGATATTAAACGAGATCCTGACCCTCTCCGGCCCTTTTACTTCCGCTTTGATGATCTCGACCACGCTCCCCACATCCGGCGTATTGGCGGTCAAATGCAGGCTTTCACCTTTGACCTCAAACGACGTCACATTGGCCGACCCAGAAGCAATCACCGCCGCCCTCTCGGCGGAGCGCAGAAAATCTCGGGTATCTAAAGTTACCCTAGTCGAGCTCTTCTTGGGAATGACTTGTTTGTAATCAGGAAATTGACCCTGGATTAGCCGCGAGATCATATATATATCTTCATAACGGAAAGAGATTTGATCGGCTGAGACGCAAACCTTTAATTCTTCCTTCTTTTTTCCTTCAAGAATTTTAACTAATTCCGTCAGGGCTTTAGCTGGTATGATCGCGCTGATTGCTGGGTCGCCCTTGGCTTCGATTTTTTCACCTCTTTTTGCTAGCCGATAGCCATCGGTTGCGACCATTCTTAAATTATTGGTTTCTCCGGGAATATTGCTCTTGCCCACTTCCATTAATACGCCAGTCAGCATATATTTATCTTCGCTATTCGAAACGGCAAAAATCGTTTGCTTGACCATGGAGATGAAAATTTCCGGATCGACAGAAAATGTTTTTCCATCCTTTATTTTGCCTAACGCCGGAAATTCATCCGGCGGCAATGAATGTAGGCTAAAATGCGATTGGTCATAACTTATCCTAACCGTCCCGTTTTCGTTAAGCTTAAAGGTAACTTTTGTTTCCGGCAGCTTTGAAACGATCCCGCTTAATGTCTTGGCTGGTAATAATATCGACCCTTCCTTATTAACATTGGCTTTAACCCCCAACTCCATGCCAACCTCAAGGTTGTTCGCCGATAATTTTATCCCACCCTTCCCCGCTTCAAAAAGTATGTTGCCAAGTATTGGCAATGTGCTCCTGGTTGCCACGATCTTTTCGGCGGTCGCTACCCCAATCTGTAATTCTCTTTTTTCACAACTAAATTCCATGTTATTCACCCCATTTAAACTTGCTTATTATTATATTATATTTTAATTAGTATTAATAGAGCCTGTTGAAATGTTGATAACCCTAAAATTTACCGGTAAATCAAACTATATAATTTTAGTTATCAACAACAGTCCAACAACTTTTGTTAATAAGAGCCATAACCCTAACCTTTAAACAGCCACCCGTGTGAATTTCTTTATCGAAGACGTGATGTTTTTGATTGCGTCCGCCAGTTCCGGTTTTTTCTTCATACCCGTTCGTATTTTTTCGCAAGCATGCATCACGGTCGTATGGTCGCGCCCGCCAAACTCCCCCCCCACCTTAGGCAAAGAGGCGTTAGTCAATTCCCTGGACAGGTACATGGCGATCTGCCTGGCTGTCGCGATCTTATCGGTCCGGATCTTGGCAGTCATATCTTCGGTCGTCAAGCCATAATAATCAGCAACCGACTTTTTAATCAGGTCGATCGAAATATTCAGCGAATCGACCTGGGCGGTCACGATATCTTTTAGGACCATTTCAACCAAGGCAACGTCGATCGGCTGATTGCTGAGAGAAGAATAGGCCACGATCCGGATCAAGGCCCCCTCGAGTTTCCGGATATTAGAAATGATCTTACTGGCGATCAACGCCATGATATCATCGGAAACAACAATCCCGCTGATTTCCGCTTTTTTCTTGAGGATCGCGATCCTGGTTTCAAAGTCAGGCGGTTGGATGTCGGCGGTCAAACCCCATTCAAATCTGGAGCGCAGGCGTTCTTCCAGCGTTAGCATTTCTTTTGGCGGCCGGTCCGAGCTGACCACGATTTGCTTATGAGATTCATACAAAGCGTTGAAGGTGTGGAAAAACTCTTCCTGGGTGCGCTCCTTGCCGGCGATAAATTGAACATCGTCGACCATTAGAACGTCAATGTTGCGGTATTTATTCCGGAATTGCGTGGTTTTGTCGTCGCGAATCGAATTGATGAGCTCATTGGTGAAAGTTTCCGACGTGGTATATAAAATAATCGCTTTAGGATTTCTAGTCAGGACGCGATGTCCGATCGCTTGCATCAAATGGGTCTTGCCGAGCCCTACCCCGCCATAAAGAAAGAAAGGATTATAGGCGATTGCGGGGCTTTCCGCGACAGCCAAGGCCGCGGCATGGGCAAAACGGTTGCCATGACCAATGACAAACGTGTCGAAAGAATAGCGGGAATTTAAATATGGATTAGGCGGAGCGGAAACTTTCTTGGTTGCGTCGGGCGCAGCGGCCGCGTCAAAAATCGGCGTGGAAAAAAGATCCTCGGGGCCGACAACAAAAGTCACGGCCTTAAGATCGGGCAAAAGCGCACGTAATTCTTGTTCAAGCAAGGTAACGCAATACTTTGAAAGCCAATCCTTAACAACTTGGTTGGGAACGGCGACAACAAAATTCCCGCCGGCCAAGGAAAGCGGCTTGGTTGATGACACTAAGGCCTCATAGATCGGCCGGTTCAAACTCTTTTCGAGCAAGGGGAGAATTTTATTCCAAACTAAATTTAAATCTGTCGTCATAATTATTCGCGCGAGAAGCCACTAGTTTACCATAAAAATAAGCAAGAAACAATATACACCGGAGAAGGGAGCGAATAAAACAGGGTTGACAGAATAAGACGATAAAAGTATAATATAAACATGACCAAGAGAACATTTCAGCCTCATAAAAGAAGCCGGAAAACTACCCATGGGTTCAGGAACAAGATGAAGACCAAGGGAGGCCGACGGGTGCTCGCCAGCAGAAGGAAAAAAGGCAGGAAGCGGCTTGCTCCCTAGAAAACAAAGGATCGTGACCGGCAAAGAAATCAAAGGGATCTTAAATAAACGACAGTTTCATTATAACTCTCCCCTACTCTACATGGCTGCCGAAATAAATGGATTTGAATTCCCAAGGATGGCGATTATTTGTAAAAAAGGGATTGGTGGCGCGGTAAAACGCAACAGGACGAAAAGAATATTATCGCAGCTCATTTCAAATAATTATTGTAATATAGCCAAAAATATGAATATTATAGCAATCCCAAAAAAAGGAAATTGTCGCAGTAAAGAATTTCAGAGCGAAATTGAAAAAGCGAGACAAAAATGGGCAAAATAGTTATATATTTGCTGAGAATATACCAAAAAATAAACATGGTAAGAGTTTGTCGGTTTTATCCGACTTGTTCCCAGTATGCCATTGAGGCAATTGAGGCTTATGGATTAATAAAGGGTTCATTTTTGGCGTTTAAACGCATAATTAGGTGTAATCAATATTTTCCTGGTGGGTATGATCCGGTAAAATAGGCTGTTTTGTTTCCCTCACAAAATGTTTCACGTGAAACATTTTATTTTGACGGGTAAGCAAGAAACAACAAAAGAGAGGTAATAATGGAATATTTGACAAATATAATGTTAGAAATATTGAAGTTTTTCTACCAAATCGGCGGGCATAACTACGGGTTGGCCATAATCTGGTTGACGGTTTCAATTAATTTGGCGCTTTATCCGCTAACTTTGACCTCAATTCAACAAATGGCGGCATTACAGAAGGTTCAGCCAAGAATGCAGGAGATACAGAAGAAATATAAAGACGAACCACAAAAACTGCAAAAAGAAATGATGGATCTTTACAAGAGCGAAGGGGTGAATCCTTTGGGGGGATGCTTGCCAATGTTGCTAAAAATACCGTTTTTCTTGGCGCTATTTTGGGCGCTGCAGAGCAAGGAATTTGCCATGTTGGTTGGCAACCAAACAAGTTTTTTGTGGATAAACAACATAGCCAAAGCTGACCCCTTTTACATAATGGCGATTTTAATTGGTGTAACAACGTATTTTTCACAAAAATCAATGCCGACACAGCCTGGAGCGCAAGGGCAAATGATGCTTTGGATGATGCCGATTTTTATTACGTTCATTAGTATAAGTTTTCCTGCTGGTGTTCAAATTTACTGGACAGTCTCTAATGTGATGGGGTGGGTGCAGCAAAGCTACATAATGAAAAGATCGGATAGGAGGAAAAAAGCATGAAAAGCATAAAAATGAAGGGAAAAACTGTTGAGGAAGCAACAAAAGTCGCATTAGAGGTTTTAAAAGTGGGGATAGATGATGTAAATGTTAGGGTTATTGGTGAGGGGAAGCCGGCGATGATGGGAATCTTGGGGGGTGAAGAGGCAGAAATTGAAATGACCGTAAAGGGAAGCGGCAAGGACGAGGCCCAACAAATATTACAAACAATTTTGGATAAGATGGGGTTTATGGCGATAGTTGATGCCGAAGAGCGGGAAGAGGGGGCGGTCTTGCTTTCGGTTAAAGGGGAGGACATGGGGAGGATTATTGGGAAAGAGGGGGCGATGTTGAAGTCGCTTGAAGTAATTGTGAATGCCATGGCCTGGAAAATAACCGGCCAAAGGATCAGAATAAACATTGATGCTGGTGGGTATAAGGAAAAACGGGAAAAAGTGTTAGAAAAACTGGCAGCGGAAATTGCGGAGGAAGTTGAACAGACAGGAAAAGAGCGGGTAATGCCTTTTATGAGCGCCGCCGACAGGCGCGTTATTCATATGTATATTAAAAACAACCCCAAAATTACTAGTTTTAGCAAAGGCGAAGGGAAGGACAGGCGCATGGTGATAGCGCCAAAGTAGGCGCTATGTTTCACGTGAAACATTCCGACCAGGATACGATTACAGCGATAATTACGCCACAGGGACGGGGTGGCGTTGGCATAATACGGATCAGCGGCCCAAAGTCTAGGGAAATCCTCAGCAAACTATTAAAAACCCCTGTAAGCAAAGATTTTGCCTCTCATAGGGTTTATCATGGGTGGGTCAGTGAAGAACGAAATATTGACGAAGTAATCGCTTATTACATGAAAGGGCCGCGTAGTTATACTGGTGAAGATGTGGTGGAAATCTGTTGCCATGCCAGCCAGGTGATCCTGGATAAGGTAATCTCAAAAATCATCGGGTTTGGCGCCAGATTGGCAGATCGGGGAGAGTTTACAAAAAGGGCGTTTATTAATGGGCGGATTGACTTAATCCAAGCAGAGGCAGTGGTTGATGTTATTAGCGCAAATAACAAGGCGCACTCAAGCAGAGCAATTGAAAACTTGTCGGGAAGGCTATCAAAGAATATCGGTGAAATTAAGAGCCGGTTAATGGGTGTGTCGGCCCAGATTGAGGCAAACATAGACTTCCCTGATGATATCAGCGAAACAAACAATAATGAGGTTTTGCGGGTGCTTATGGAGGAAGCAAGTAATATAAAAAAGATATTATCCACAGCGGCAGAGGGGAGGGTTATCAGAGAGGGGGTAAGAGTTGCGATCATCGGCCGGCCGAATGTTGGCAAGTCAAGCATAATGAACGCGATCTTAAAGAGTGAGCGGGCGATAGTCACGGACGAAGCAGGGACGACGAGAGATACGATCGAGGAAGTGGTTAATCTTGGGGAGATTAGCTTTGTCATATGCGACACGGCGGGGCTAAGAAGGCCAAAGGCCAAAGCGGAGGAGGCTGGGATAGAAAGAACAAGGAAGGAAATGGCCGCCGCCGATATAATCATAATAGTTCTGGATGGCACAAAAAAACTATCTGAAGACGAGAAGGGAATCATTAAGAAGAGTAGCAAGAGCCGCACTGCGGTTGTCGTCAATAAAATCGACAAAAAGCGAGTAATAAACCTGAGAGAAATAGGGGGAGCGAGCGGCGTAATAATGACCGCGGCGATAGAAGGGAGAGGGATCGAAGCGCTGGAAAAGAAATTAAAAGAGATCGCTAAAAAGGGCTTGCCGGTAGACGATAATGAATTTATAATAAACAAGAGGCAAGAGGAATGCCTAATCAAGGCTGACAAGGAAATAGCTGACGCAATGAGTGCGGTTGAAAAAGGAATGCCTTTTGATGTTGTTGGGGTGGGGATAAAAAACGCCATATATTCGTTGGATCAAATGACTGGGGTGGCGGTAGATGAGGAGATTATTAATTCAATATTTGAGAGATTTTGTGTTGGCAAATAGGCTTGTGGATAAGGGGTGTGGATAAAAATGGTTGAGATAATTAACGGTAAAAGGTTGGCAGAAGAGGTAAGGATGAGTGTAAAAGGAGAGGTTGAGGCAATGGCGGCTAAGGGCCGCAGGAGACCCAAGCTTTCGGTTATCTTGGTTGGCGACGACCCGGCTTCCCAAACTTATGTTAGGAACAAAGAACGGGCTTGTAAAGAGGTTGGGATGGAGTCCGAGATAATCAGGTTGCCCGCTGATGCCAAGCAAAAAGAGTTGCTGGCACAAATCACCCGCTTGAATAACGATAAGAACGTTGACGGCGTTTTGGTTCAACTGCCGATCCCAAAAGGTTTAAATGAGGTAGAAGCGGTTAACGCGGTCTTGGCCGAAAAGGATGTTGATGGCTTAAATCCAGTTAACATGGGGAGACTGGTAAAAGGGGAAGATCCGATGTTTGTTTCTTGCACACCGCAAGGGATAATGGAGATGATCAAAACAACTGGAGTTGAAATAAAAGGGAAGGAAGCGGTTGTTGTTGGCCGGAGCAATATTGTGGGCAAACCGGTGGCAATGTTACTGCTTCACCAACACGCAACGGTGACTATCTGTCATTCCAGGACCAAGGATTTGGGCGAGGTAACAAGGCGTGCCGACATACTAATTGCGGCGGTAGGGAGTCCGGGGATAATCCATGGTTCAATGGTCAAAGAAGGGGCGCTGGTTATCGATGTTGGAACAAACAGGGTAGGAGAGAAATTGGTTGGGGACGTGGATTATGAATCAGCCAAAAACCGGGCGGCCTTTATTTCTCCGGTGCCAGGCGGGGTTGGTCCGATGACGATCGCGATGTTGCTCCGAAACACTTTAAAAGCGGCGCAGCTCCATGGGAAGTAAATAGGCTAGCGCCCAAACAACCGTAGTAAATCGCTTAACGAAACTATTGCCATTAGCGCCAATAAGGCCGACATTCCCCAGGCGTTGATCTTATTAACAAGCTCTGGATTGAAAGGTTTCCGGCGGAGCGCCTCAAGTATTATGATCAGCAAATGGCCTCCGTCAAGAGCGGGTAACGGCAAAAGGTTTATCACCCCAAGGTTAACGTTTATAAAGGCGACAAAATAAACAAAGGAGATTAAACCACTCTGCGCGTATTTGCCCGTCACCTGCGCGATGCCGATCGGCCCGGCAATATCCCTAATTGAAACCCCTCCCGTGACCAAACCCCACAGAATTACCAGAGTGGCGACAACCATGTTAAAGATTTGTTCCAGTGATCGATAAGCGGCAGAAAGTAAGTTGGCCTTTTGATATATTGGTTTTGGTGAAAAGCCGAGCAAGGCAACTTTTAAGCTTTTGTTAAAAGCTGGGGTGGCCGAAACAGATAAATGTCTACTATTACGGTCAACAATAATAGAGAGCTTTTTATTAGTGCTTTGGTGGATGAAGGCAATCGCCTTTTCAAAATCAGGGAACGTCTGGCCATTTATGGAAAGGATCCTATCTCCAGCCCGCAGCCCAGCTTTTTCGGCCGGGGAGTTTTTGGCAATCGCGCCAATCTCATTTGAAACACCCTGGGGTATGCCGGCAAAAGAGAAGAGCAAAAACAAGATAATGATCGCCGCCAGGATGTTCATTAGGGGCCCAGCAATGATCGCTTTAAATTTTTGCGCCGGGGGCTTATTATTGAAGTTTTCGTTGGCCGGGCAAAGCTTGTCGGCCTCGCTATCGCCTTCGCCGGCGATGCGGATAAAACCAAGGATCGGGATCAGATTAACCGAATAGGTGGTTCCACCTTTTTCAAAAGCAAAAAGACGGGGGCCAAAGCCAAGGCCAAACTCAAAAACACGAATGCCCGCCCGCTTGGCCCAGATCAAATGGCCAAATTCATGGGTCAAGGCGATAAAGGTAAAAACCAGGGCAAAGGCCAGGATGCTTATGAGCATAAGCGAAGAACCTCCTCGGCTAAAGAGATTGAATCAACAGCGGAGGGGGCGGTGCTTGGGTGCCTACTTTTTATACAAAGCGCGAATGCCTTTAATTCTTCGGTGAGCTGGTCTACAGCCTTGATTGGGATGGTGGTTGGGGTGGGGGAAGAGAAATCGCGAATGTAAATCTTTTTATTTAACAAATCGGTATCGATCAAGAATTTATCAGTCGTTACCGCAATATTTCTTGTTTTAGAGCCAAAAACCCGATTAGCTTCGATCCGGGCAATAACCCCATTTTTATAGGTAATAGCCACAATTGAGCGATCGATCATTTTGGTTCGGATTTTTTCTCCCTTAGCTTTAATATCAATAATTTCATCTTTAATAAGATATGGCAAGAGGTCGAGGTCGTGGAGCATCATGTCAAAAACCACGTCAGTGTCGAAGATCCGTTCGGGAAAGGGGCTGAAGCGTTTAATGTCTATCCCAATAATTTTTTCCCCTTTGATCTCCTTGAGCATCCGAAGAAAAGCCGGGTTGTAGCGCTCGATAAAGCCGACATTTAAAACCAGCTCTTTTTCTTTTGCCAGGGCAATAAGCTCTTTGGCGTAAGTGGAACTGCCAGTAAAGGGTTTTTCCAACAAAACATGCTTCCCGGCAGCCAGACATAATTGGGCCAACTCGTGATGGGTTTTGGTTGGGGTGGCGATCACCACTGCGTCAACCTGAGGGAGAAGGGCGGGCAGGTCGGTCGTAAATATTTTCTTCAAAACATCGGGCAAGTCATTAACCCGGGCGGGGTCGGCGTCAACAATCCCTAAGAGGTTAATGCCAGGGAGAGAAGCGGCGATCCGGGCATGGTTGCGGCCCATAACGCCGGCACCGATAACGGCCAGCTTGAGCCCCCGGCCGCTCATTGCTTGAAGTATCCCTGAAGGACAGAGCAAACCGATTCAAGCTCCTGTTGGGTCAGCTCTGGAAATATTGGCAAGGAAAAAACCTCGTTTTGTGCCTTCTCGCTTTCCGGGAAATCACCCTGTTTATGGCCTAAATCGGCAAAGGCGGCCTGCAGATGCAAGGAAAGTGGATAATAGACCATTGCCGGGACACCTTTTTCTTTCAAATAACCAAAAAGGGCATCACGATCATTCGACCGCAGGGTAAATTGATTAAAAGTATGTTTTGCTCCCGCCAGAACAGGGGGGAGGGAGAGGGGCAACCCCTTTAATAGCCTTTGATAAATAGTGGCATTATTGATCCTGGCGTCGATATAGGCGCCAAGGTGAGGGAGCTTGGCCCTTAACACGGCAGCCTGAAGTTCGTCCAACCGGCTGTTGTAGCCGATCAGGTCATAATGGTATGTTTTTCGACTTCCATGGCCCCTAAGAACCCGGAGTTCGTCGTAAATAGCCTTGTCATCGGTTGTGATCATTCCGCCATCACCAAAACAGCCGAGGTTTTTAGTTGGGAAAAAAGAAAAACAACCGGCATTGCCAAACGAACCGACTTTTTGGCCATTAAACTCCGCGCCAATCGCCTGAGCACAATCTTCGATCACTTTTAAGTTATGCTTTTTGGCGACCGACATAAGCTTGTCCATTTGACACGATTGTCCGTAAAGGTGGACAGGGAGGACCGCCTTTGTCTTACGCGTTACGCATTCCTCTATTCGCGCTACGTCAATATTAAAGGTATTTGGCTCTATGTCGACAAAAACAGGGGTGGCGCCACAGTAGGCGATCGCTTCGGCGGTGGCGACAAAAGTAAAAGGCGAGGTAATAACCTCATCTCCTGGGCCAACGCCGCAAGCGCGGAGCGCCAGGTGCAGGGCGTCGGTGCCGGAGGCGACTCCAACGGCATACTTTGAGCCGCAATAAGCCGCAACCTCTTTTTCCAGCGCGGCAACGTTGTCGCCCAAAATATATTTGCCGGAAACGACAACCTGGTCAATCGCTGAGGCAATTTCTTTTTTTAAAGCGGCATTCTGCCTGGTAATGTCAAAAAAAGGAACAGACATGATGGAAAGGATTATAGCATTTTTACGATCGTAATGAAAAGGCGGAAGAAAAAAGAAGTGAAATCTCAGAAAGATATTGACGAAAAAGCAGTGGAAGTGTTTTTATGACAGAAATAAAATTTTATCCGCAAGTAACCGCGAAGGATTTAAAAGCGATTAAGGAGCAAAAAGAAATTAAGGACGAGTTTATAAAAAAGGACTTAGACGGCGACGGCCGCGTTATGAGCTATGAGGCAAATGAGTATGCCGAAAAGTATGGGACACAAAAAAGAAAAGGAAACATAGCCGAGACATTTAAGTCGGTTGAATTGTGGGAATATATGGAGGCAGTGAATAAAAACGAAGGCTACAGGGTCTTTCAGCAAATTGAGATTGAAACAAACATAGAGGCATACCAAACGCTACGAAAATTAAACGAAAAAATTAACAAAAACTATTGCTATGTTCCGGCTAGCTACCGCTGGAGACCAGGCCTTTGGGGGACGTCCGTTAATGGGACAATAATAATTGAGTTGCTGGCGAGGAGCGCCAGGAATAAAATCGATGAAAATTATATTATTGAGACAATATATAAATTGTTATGCGAAGAAAACGAGTTTAATCTTCAAATTAACACTGAAGCAAGGATGAACGGATTGTTTAACCTTTTAAATAGAAACGCGTCGGCCAATGAAATCATTAAGACCTTTGATGCGCTTAAAAACTATTCAGACGATAAGTTCAATAAAGAGGCAGCGCAAACCTATGAATCGATCCAGGAAGAGGAAGCAGCAACAAATAAGCTGCCGCAAGATTGGCGGGAAAGGGCGCCGAAACATTTGAAGCTGGCCGTAAAATTATTGGCAAATAATTGGCCGCCTGAAGAAATTGGCCGGATCTTGACATTCGCCCAGATAGTAAGCACGAAACTCAATGAAAACGAGACAAAGGAGTTTTCGCAACTGCTCGAAAAGGCGTCCGAGGGCTTGGCCCAAAAAGAGAGGTATATCATTTATAGTAATACCGCAAAGATACTGCTCAACAACAACGCTTACTCGAAAAACATAATCGATAATTTTTATGTTTCATGGTTTACCTGGGCATTAAGCAACAGCTGCATAGAAGGAGCAGGATTAAACGACTGTTTTTTGGGCCCCGCTTATGCAAAATGGATTATTGATGATTACATCGCGCCGCTGAACACAGAGAATGGAAAGCTGAATATTTTAAAAAACCTTGCAAAATCAGATAAATTCGAAATAAAATTTACGAGCGGCAAGACCTTGGGCCTGATATATGAGATCGGAGGGATCACAATTATTGCGAAAAACAGACGGGACCTAAATGCGGCCGTAATTCCCGGGCGAGCAAAACTGGCGCCCAATCAGATAGCGGTAGAATATTTTAACCGAAAAAATATTGATGTGGTTTTTGAGGACCCCATAAAAACATTGTCCGCTTCTGACGCGCTTTATAAGGCGACCAATATTTTGCCAGAAGAATTATTTCAATCTTTCGACCGAGAAAAAAAACTCAGGGTAGTGTTTAAAGAGATCAACGAAGGGGTGGAAGCCAGCTGGGCCGGTATTTATCCGCCAAATACGGTGATCGTCAATACAAGGCACGGGGCAGCAATTGGGACGATAACGCACGAGCTGGCGCATCATTGGGACCTTAACCTTAGTGTTGGGTACTCGGGGAATCAGGGGACGCTTGGCGATTTATCCTTACTTTTTTATAGGATTAGTTGGACGCCAGAGCGAATTGCCCGCGAGGTATGGCCGCCAGCGGCCGAGAAAGTTGCCCCAAATAGACAAGGATTTGACCAGGGCGATTTTATTGTTTTCGGAGTCAGGCAATCACTATGGAATAGAGGCGAAGACTTTGCTTGTTATTTTACAGAATATGCGATGCAAGGGCAACCATGGGCTTACGTGCTAAGGAAAACAATAAGAGACAGGATGAAACATGGCAACTTTGAGCTGGCGGCGAAGTACCTTTTTATAAAATATCTAACCCCATTTAAAGGACGGGAATACAACTTAAGCGAAAAAGATCCGGCGCTTACCTTTGAGGAGGTTGAAGCAGCGATCAAGGCCGCGGCCGACACGTCAGCGACTGACCCGGAGACTTTTAAAATTATCGCCGAAATTAAAGCAGAGTGGAAAAAGATCTCAGCCAGATAAAATTGCCGCGGCGATCTTTCGAATCATGCCCGGCTGGCCCAGCTTGACGCAGAGCGCATCGAAGGCGGCCCTCATTTTTACCTGCCGCTCCTTATTATTGAGGAGCGCGACTGCGGCCGCGGCAATTTTATCTGGGTTAGCATCCCGCATGGTAAACTCGGGAATGACAAGTTCATCAAGCAGGATGTTGGGCATGGAAAAATATTTTATTTTTTTGTCGACCTTTAAAACATGCTTGCCGATAAAATATGAGAGGGGCGAAAGCTTATAGACCATAAAATTGGGGACGCCGAGGATTGCCGCTTCCAGATTGATCGTTCCTGAGGCGCAGATCGCCAGGTCCGAGGAAAACAGATCGTCATAAGTGCGGCCGATGGTCATGACTGGCTTAAATCCGCTCAAGCGCGACGCGATCGTGGCCGAGATCTTGGTTGAGGCGACCGGCATGATAAAACGGGCGGCAGGGAACTCTTTTTTAATCAACTCGCCGGTTTTTAATAGAATCGGAAGCAAAGAGTCGATCTCTTGGCGGCGGCTGCCGGGACAAAGAGAAACCGTAGTCTGTTCAGAGCGGGAAACGATCGAAGAGGGCTTAACAATGTCGATCAGCGGGTGGCCAAAATAAACGACGTTGGCGCCGGCCGCTTTGTAAGTATTGTATTCTTTCTCAAAAATAGCGACGATAAGGTCGACGGTCTGGGCAACCTTAATAACGCCTTTGTTTGTCCCCCACAGCCATTCTTGAGGCGCGATATAGTAGACAGTTTTGATGCCGCGTTTTTTACAGAAACTGGCGAGCGGCATATTTATCCCCTGGGAATCGATCAGGATAACCAGATCGGGATTTTCCGCCAAAATCAACTTTTTAGTTTTTTGAAACGCAGAAAAAATAGGCAGAATATTGGGAAGAGCCTCGAACATTCCGATGCTACTGCGTTTCGTCAGGTCGATCTTTATGTCAACGCCAGCGGCGGCCAGTTGCTCCGAGCCGATCCCAAAAAAAGAAATGTCCGGACGGAGCTTTTTGAGTTCTTTAACTAAGAATGACCCATGGAAATCGCCGGAGACTTCTCCGGCGGAAACCATTATTTTCATAGCCCGAGTTCAGGGATTTCCGGCAGGATCAATTCCTCGGCCTCTTCCTCGATCGCGGTCTTCTTGTTGATCCCGCGGTGGCTTTCCGTTTGCAGGAAAGAAATTATCTGTTCGATCTCCGGCAGAGGGCGGAGGCGCTTCTTCAGCTCCTTAACCGCTTCAGTTGTGGTGTGGCCTGATTCATAAATTAACTTAAAAGCCTTTTTTATCTCCGACTGGGCGTCCAAGGAGACGCCCCGCCGCTGTAAGCCGATCGAATTGACGCCGCGAACCTGGGCGGGATTCCCTTCGACCAACATGAAAGGCGGAACGTCTTGGGTGACCTTTGACTGCGCGCCGACCATCGTTAAACGGCCGATCCGGCAAAATTGGTGGACGCCGGCCATGCCGCCGATAATCGCTTGGTCGTCGATCTGGGCATAACCGGCCAGACCGACGTAGCCGCCGACAATGACTTGATTGCCGATCTGCGCGTTATGGGGGATATGGGCGTGGACCATGATGAAACATTCGTTGCCGATAGAAGTAACGCCGCCGGCTGACGGGAGATGAATAGTCACAAACTCACGAATAATGTTTTTATTGCCGATAATAATTTCGCCTTTTTCTCCTTTATACTTTACGTCCTGGGGTGGGGCGCCGATTGTTACGCCGTTGAAGATCTGATTGTCATGGCCGATTGTTGTCCATCCCTTGATGACGCAATGGGCGCCGATTTTAGTCCCATCGCCGATCTTAACGTCTGGCCCGACGACCGAATAGGGGCCGATTTCAACATTCTTGCCTAACACGGCATTTTTATGGACGGTTGCGGTGGAGTGAACCTTGACCCCGCCAACCTCCTGGTCGGCCAAGGAGAACATGAATTCGCCCTCAACGGCAATTTCTCCGCCAACCGTCGCTTTCCCTTTCATTTTACCGAGGTTTCCCCGCAACCAAATAGTTTCAACTTCCAAGCGGAGCTGGTCGCCGGGGACGACCAAACGGCGGAAGCGGACGCCGTCAATGCCGGCAAAAAGGACCAGCTTTCCCGAGTGCGCCGGGACGCGCAAAGCCATGACCACGCCAACCTGGGCAAGGGCTTCGACGATCAAAACGCCAGGCATGATCGGCTGGCCGGGAAAATGTCCGGTAAAATGAGGCTCATTCATCGTGACGTTCTTGATCGCGACCGCTCTTTTCCCCTCTTCTAATTCCACGATCTTGTCGATCAGGAGAAAAGGATAGCGATGGGGGATAATATTCATTATTTCTTTGATGTTAAGTTCAACCATTTTAAGCCCTCCTTATTTCTCGGCCAAAAACGTCTGGCGGAGCAAGCGCACTAGCGCAATATTCAATTTGTGACCGGACATAACCGCCTTGATCTCCGCGTTGATCGGCTGGCCGAAAAGCGCCAGATCCCCGATCAAGTCGAGAACCTTATGGCGAACCGGTTCATCAGGGAAACGAGGCTCGTTGACAAAACCATTCGCGCTTAAAACGAGCGCGTTATCGGTTGATGCGCCAAGACCAAGTCCTTTTGCCCGGAGAGCTTCGATTTCTTCGATAAAACCAAAGGTTCGCGCCGGCGCGATCTCTTTTTTGTAGTCTTGTTTGTCGGCGTCAAAAATAAAACGCTGCTCGCCGATTCCCTTGAATTTTATCATAAAATCAACCTTAAATCCACGATAAGGGCGGGCTTCTATCCGGGCGCCTCCGTCCTCGACCGTAAGCGGTTTTTTTAACGCCCAAATGGGAGGGGAAGAGGATTGGCCAGCAACTTTTTCGAAAACTTCGATCCAGGGGAGAGCGCTGCCGTCGAGCGCCGGCAGTTCACCGCCCTCGACCGCCGCAACAAGATCATAATAGCGCCCGCCAAAAGCGGCGGAAAGAAAATGCTCCACAACACTAATTCCCGCAAGCGAGGTGCCACGCTCGGTTTGGGTGACCTGCTCAACAAGAGCGGGAACTTTTTTCCCTAAGCGGATAAACGAAACTCCGGCCCCCTTTAAACCGCGGCTAACCCCAACTTTAACTGGTTGGCCGGAATGGAGGCCGATCCCTTCAACGAGGTTCGGGGCGGGCGATTGGGACATTGGTTTTCTCTCCATATAATTTGTAGAAACTGGTGATCGTTTCGGTTTTAAGCTCTTTGCCGCTGGCGTCGGAAACCGTTCTGACCACGACGGTTTTAAAGGGGGCATCAGCCGCCAAAACAGCCTTAACGGTAGAAGGGACATAACCATTTTCGGTTAACATATAAACTACGGGATAGGAGAATTTTACCGACTTGCCATTAGGTGTACCATAGACCCGGAAAGAAAGCCGCCGATTGGTAGCGACTGCTTTGATCAAAATAGGGAAGGCGGTATCATTTTCAAATTTGAAATCGAGCTGGCCGGGGTAAACGCCGGCATCGCGTCCCAGCGGATAAATATTAAAGTACATGGAATGGCTTTTCCGCTGCAAAATTTTAAGATCGGACAGTTGAACGGCGTTGTATAACGTTGTCGCGATCTGGCAGGAGCCGCCGCCCAGCAAGGGGGTCAAAACCCCTTGGACGATCACATAAGCTTCTTTAAAGCCTCGTTCCGGGGTAATCTCTCCCAGGGTATCGGCGACTGAAAACGTATCTCCCGGCATTAACAGCGTGCCGTTGATCCACGAAGCGACAAGCTTAATATTATGAATGCGATTGGGCGAATCATGGGCGCCATAATAAGTGGTGTAAGCAGACAGGCGGCGAACAGGCGGTGCGGCACGAAGCATTTTTTCGGTGACGCGCGGCGTTTCATATTCTATGACCAACGGGAAAACCACCGATCCCTGCGCGAGGCGCTCTTTGAAAAGAGCAAGGGTTTTAGCGACTTGAACCATACGACCGGGGACCTCCGGCTCAATGTGGTAGCCGCCGCTTTCTTCGTACAAGATGACCGAAGCGTCGCGGGCGGTGGAGTTGACCTCGGCCGCCAGCGCCTCAACAACATCGACCAACGAACTTTCCTGCACGCCCAGGATAAGCGGACAACGAATCACGCCGCGCTCGATCCGTTCTTTCAATTCAGAGAGATAACCGTCTTGATGAGTTAATTTGAAGGCGTTGTTGGTTGTTGCTTGGTTATCAATGTATAAACCTAAAGCCTCGGGCGAGAAAGAAAAGGCCAAACCGTCGGCCTCAAAAGTGATCAAGGGAGAATAAACTGCGGACAGCTCTAACTGATTAAGTTTTTCGTAGGCTGCCGCTTGATCAAGACCGGAAACATTAGCGTTGCCGATGAAGGTTTGAGCAGGAAACCGCTCTTTTACCTGCAGGTAATCATAAACAACCAAGCCAATGGCAAGCACAACCGAAACTGCGGCCAGAAACGCAAGGGCGCGTAAGAACTTATCCAATAATCTTGGTAACGGCCCCGGCGCCTACGGTTCTGCCGCCTTCGCGAATAGCGAAGCGCAAGCCCTCTTCGACCGCTACGTCGGTGATCAGTTCAACGGTCATCACGATGTTATCGCCAGGCATGACCATTTCAACTTTCTCAGGCAGCTTGATCTCGCCGGTCACGTCGGTGGTATTGATAAAGAACTGCGGTTTGTAACCGTTAAAGAACGGCGTATGTCGACCGCCCTCTTCCTTGGTCAAGACGTAAACCTGGGCTTCGAATTTCTTGTGTGGCTTGATCGATCCCGCTTTGGCGACGACCATACCGCGTTGAAGCTCTTCTTTTTCGACGCCGCGCATCAGCAGGCCGACGTTGTCCCCGGCTAATCCTTCGTCCAGGGTTTTGCGGAACATTTCGATGCCGGTCACGACCGCTTTCTTATGGGAGCCGAGCCCGATGATCTCAACTTCTTCGCCAACCTTGACCTTGCCGCGAGTGATACGGCCGGTGCCGACGGTGCCGCGGCCGGTAATGGTGAAAACGTCCTCAACAGGCATTAAGAATGGCTGGTCGAGCGGCCGCTTCGGATCAGGGATATAAGAATCAACGGCATCCATTAGTTCCAGGATGCACTTGGCGGCTTCGCCTTTCGGATCCGGGTTTTCCATTGCCTTGAGAGCCGAACCGCGGATGACCGGCACTTTGTCGCCGTCGAATTTATACTTAGTGAGCAAGTCGCGGGTTTCTACCTCGACCAGGTCGATCAATTCTTTGTCGTCGACCATGTCGCATTTGTTCAGGAAAACAACGATTGCCGGGACGTTGACCTGGCCGGCAAGGAGGATATGCTCGCGGGTTTGCGGCATCGGTCCGTCGGTAGCGGCGACGACCAGGATCGCGCCGTCCATCTGGGCGGCGCCGATGACCATGTTCTTGACGTAGTCGGCGTGTCCGGGGCAGTCGATGTGGGCATAGTGTCGTTTGTCGGTTTCATACTCGACGTGGGCGATAGCGATGGTAATACCACGGGCCTTTTCTTCCGGCGCGCTGTCGATCTCATCGAACTTTTTCGCCTTGGCCATCCCCTTGGCGGCGAGCACGCTCGTGATCGCTGAAGTTAGTGTTGTCTTTCCGTGATCGACGTGTCCAATCGTCCCGACGTTGCAGTGCGGCTTTTTCCTCTCAAATTTTTCTCTTGCCATGTTTAATTACCTCCTGATATTTTCGAGCGACTTGCGATTATCGCATAAAAAAGGCGCTTTTGTCAAGCGGTCAAAAGCGGGTTTTCCGGAAAATCAGCAGCTCCTTGAACGCCTGTCGGCAGAACCGGAAAAGCTTCCATTTGAGTAGAGAAGGTTGTCCGACTTTTCGGGAGAAATGGGCGACCGGGACCTCAGCGATCACAAAACCAAGCCGTTTTGCCAGGAGATTTATAAAAATTGACGGGGCAAGCGCTTCGGGGTCGATCTTTGGCAGAGTTCGGGCGAGAACCCCCTTTTTATAAATCTTAAATGGTATATTGGCATCCCGCAGGTAAACGCCAAAAAGGAGAAAATTGGAAAAAACCACTAATTTTGTTAAAAAAAGGCGGAAAACATTATCTTGTCTCTTATTGCGGAAGCCGAGGGCGACATCGGCCTTCGGAATGGTCTCATAAAGCAGCCAAAAGTCTTTTGGGTCATGCTGATAATCGGAGTCGGTGTGGAAAACCAAATCACCCGAAGCTTTCTCCAGCCCGGCGCGCAGGGCGGGACCATGGCCGGAGTTTCGTGGCAATGTAATTACGAGAATTCCTAGTTCCCGACGAAGTTTTTCCAAGATATCCGGGGTCGCATCAGTGCTTTGGTCGTTGACGACGATGAACTCGGCTTTCCGGAACTTCGCGGCAATTTCCCGATGATAATCGCGGACCATTTTTTCAATGATCCCGGCTTCATTATAAACGGGGACGACGATCGACAAGGAGTGTTCGTTTATCATAATATGAAAGGGTAAAAGCCCGCGGCCCGCCTGCGGCGGGCAGGCAAACACAAGCCGCGCAAAGTTTAAGCAAAGCCCGCGGCCGGAATTGAACCGGCGACCTTTTCCTTACCATGGAAATGCTCTACCAACTGAGCTACACGGGCCTAACAGGATATCAGTATATCAGATTAACAGAATATCAGGCAAGGTAGGACATTTCATGGTTTGAGAGGTTTTTTGATTTTAATGTCGGTTCGAAATTGATCCCAACATAAAGCGAAGCAAAACAAAGTGAAATTTTGCCGTAGAACGGTGGATATATACCCGCTAAAGAAGAAATCTTTAAAGGAGGACAAAAATGTCAGAGATAAATTTTACGAAAATGTTCCAAGCTTATTATCCCCAAGCGGCGGCAAAAGGATATGTCGACCTTAACAATAATGGCTTTAAGGATCCTAATGAGAGCCTCGATGTGAATAACGATAGTAAAATTACCGAACAGGATTACACAGTTTTTTATTATGTTAACAAGAGCCTTCTTAATAGAGCAATGGGCCAGGAAATCGAATCGTTATTGACGTGTAACCGAGATGATGAGGCATTGATCTTAAGGTTGCGGCAAGCCCCATATAAAGAAGCCCCGGCTATCTTGGTTGCTATGGGAGAGACAAAAAAAACATGTTTTATCGGCTCTTTACTGAAAGCGCTCACGGATAACCGAAATTTCATCAGAGAAGCCGCCGCCGGCGCCCTGCTGAATTATGGGGAAACGATCGTGCCATATGTTGTTAGCCTGATCGACCAATACTCTCCCCCACAATATGAGTCGCTCTGCGGCAACGATTCAGCCCTGAGCATCAAGGACTTTCTAGTTACGCTGGGAAAAAAATATCCTGGCGTTGTCGAGTCAGCGCTTAGCCAGCGATTTGCCGTCGGCAGCTCTTATCATAATTTGATCGAAGAGATAAAGTGGTCAATTAAACAGTCATCCTAACTCACAGCAATTCTGATTTTTTGAAAATTGGGGCAAAGTCGTAATTTTTTAACGCTTCAGCCGCCCCTTCTTCGCGGTCGACGACGGAAATTACTTTAACGACCTTAGCGCCATAAGCTTCGACCGCTTCGATCGCCTGCAGGGCGGAAGCGCCCGAGGTCGCAACATCTTCGACAACAACAACATTAAAGCCCGGCTCGATTATTCCCTCGATCTTCTGTTTCGTCCCATGTTCTTTCTCTTTTTTCCTGACGATAAAACCTGGGATATTGCTTAAAGCGACAACAGAAGAAGTGATCGGGTCGGCGCCGAGCGTGAGGCCGCCAATCGCATCAACTTTCAAGCCTTTGATTTTTTCGAGGATGATCTTGGCAATGAGCTTGGCGCCTTGGGGATGAAGGGTGATCTTGCGGCAATCGATATAGAGATTGCTTTTCTTGCCGGACGACAAGACAAACTCGCCTGTCTTGACCGCACCGGTCGATTTGAGGAGCCGCTTAAGTTCTTCTTTCAATGTTTAATCAGCTATCAGCGCAAAGGCGATAAGTCCACAAAGTATAAGGAAGAGGCCGATGCCACCCCGGACCAAAGTCATGATGTCTCCCCACCAGAGGACAACAGTCCAGGCGCCAAGAGCGATCAGAGCGAGGCCAATAAGGAGCTTTACCAATTTTGCGGTCATGATGAACCCCCTTCTTCCCGGCACTTCCGGGTTGGAAAGATTATAACAAGTAGGGGCTTTTATGACAAGAGTTATTCTTCCGAAGTTTTATCAGGCGGCGCTTTTGCTAATTTAGAAGCTCGTTCGGCTAACGCCTGGCCGACCGGGATTTCGGTCCAGCCGACATAAGTGTAGGAAAGGGGGCCGATCCAGTAAGCGATTTTAACTTTGTACCAATTGCCATCGGCGGAAATATCGAGCAATTTAACCTCGATTGGGATCGCCAGTATTTCATTCGATTCCTGGTCCGGGGCCGAATAGAGGCGTTTTATCTGCAGGTCATAGGGATCTTTTGCCGTAGTATCGGCAAAAATCGCACCGGTCATGATCACTAAAACAAGCAGGGCAAACAGGGCTTTTTTCATCGGCTCCACCTCTACCTATATATCGTATCCAGGCAGGGGGAACTTGTGTAATTTTTAGAACTTGATCAGGTCTTTTAGCTGTCTTTTTGCTTCTTCTTCAAGGCTTTTTTTGGCGGCGTCAACTTGCTTATTGACTTCTGCCGAGACCTGCTTTACCAGCTCAACCTTCTTGGCTTCGATCTCGGCCTTCACCTTGCCAACAACTACTTCGATCGGCTTATCGAGAATCGGCTTTGGCAGCGGTTTCTGCAGGCTCCCGGTCAACTCAAAGGTTAGCTCAAGCCAGCCGCTTTTATCCTTGAACACGGAATACTCTTTTGGCAGATCCTTGATAACGGAAGGGGCAAGCTTGAGGGTCAGGCGATTCCCCGCGACCCAAGCCAGCCTTTTCAGGTCGGCCCCGCCTTTAAAGAAAAGTTTAAATTCGGGGACATCGAGCTTGAGGTCTTTGACCGAAGCAACGCGGTCTTTTAGCGCGAACGCGGTATAAAGGCTGCCGAATTTAATGTCTGTTTGGAGAGTGTTTGAATTTAATAGCTTCCCAACCTCAGCGATCGATTTAATCCGTTTTAGTTCGCCGTTCTTCATAGAGAGCGACCCGTTTAAATCGAGATTGGCAAAGACATCCTGTGGCTCAACCCCCCGCCCGCTAAGTGAGGCAGAGAGATCGAGATTCCCGTAGACTTTATTTTTTAAATCCTTGTAATCCGGCAGCGAGGTCAGGAAGGCGGCGGACAGGTCATTGAAGAAGGGGGTGGAATTAAACCCAATAAGTTTTAAATTGTTAACGCGGTAAGAAACTCCCGGGGCGCTAAGATTTGCTGAGAGTTGTCCGGTCAGCAAGCCGCCGTAGACGCGGACCTCTTTTAACGTTACGGTTAAGTTTTTATTGGCGAGCGAAAGGCCCGTATCGATCTTGTCAACCTTAAACCCCTGGAAGGTCAGGTTGGAAATATTCATGTTGCCATCGATCTTGAGGCTTCGCGGCAGGGAGGCTAGGGCCTGATTAACTGTTTTGGTCAACTCGCCGGGGCGTGGCTTTGCCGACGGCGCCTTGGCCGGCCCGGCAAAGAGCGCCAGCAAGGGGTCAACCTCAAATTTACCAGAACTGGCGGAAAAAGAGATGTTCGGGCCGCTCTTCCAGGCGGAAATGTTGGCTGAAAGCGTAAGTTTTTCGCCGGCGACGGAGATGAAAAACGGCGAAACCTTGACAGATTCATTGACAAGGTTGGCGCTGGCCTGACCGCCAAGCGAAACCGGGATATCCTTGCCCTGATAGGTGACAACAGCGGAAGCGTTGAGGTCGATCGGTTTGACCAGCGCCAGGGCAAAACCCGAAATTTTTAAATTAAGGTTTTTGACGTCGTTTGCGGTTCCCGCTCCTTTGTCGATGTAGGACAACCGCCCGTCCTTAATGGAAAAGGCATTGATGAAGAGATCGAAGGGGGGCTTGTCGGATCGTTTTTGGTTGATGGGGGGCTTGGTTGTTGGGTGGTTAGGTTGTTGGGTGGTTAGGTCGGAAAAGTTGAAGTCGCCGCGGGAGCTTTTTTCAACCAAGATCTCCGGTTTGACCAGGCTAATCTCTTTTATAATGATCTGGCGGGAAAAGAGGGGCCAGAAAGCGTAGCGGAGGACGATCGCGTCGGCTTTAACAAATGGTTTTGGCGAAAAACCGGTGCGGTTGCTAACCGATAAGCCTTGGAGCTTAATTCCAGAAAAGAGATCAAATGAGGCTTTTTCGATCTTGACCTCCCGGCGAATCATTTCCGAAAGCTTAGCGGCGGCAAAGTCTTTAATTTTGTCAGCCGGGAAGACGAGCGGGAGAACAATAAACCCGATAACGACCAACAAGAAAATAACCGCGAAAAAACCAACAATCAACCGCAAAAATATTTTCATTGTATATGGCCGAAAAACTACTTTTTGGTACTGATGTTCAGCAAGGCGTAGAGTGGGCAAAAGCCGGCCAGGCCGGTCAGCATCAGGACGATGCCGACGACTATGCAAACAGCGGACAAAGCGGCGCTCATTGGAACGTAAGTGGCAATCAGCATCAACGCGCCGCCGATAATTATCCGAACGAACCGATCAACATCGCTCATATTCTTTTTAGAAAGCATAAGACCCCCCTTTTGGATTTTGCTGAGCTATTATAAACCTACCGGCAGGTAAATGCAAAGAGGGCGGAGAGAGTTAATGATTACTGTCGTGGATCAAGGCGTCTCTGGATATGGGCTCGCTCAATATATGTGGCGGCATTGGCGGAGAAGCTTGATGGGTAGGTCCCTGTTTGGTATTCCAGGCGCATCGTTTCCCGGGTTGATGTGCCACCAAACTCAAAGATCCCATAATACGTAGCGGTTTGGTCATAAATAACGATCCGATTCGTGGAATAATCAGCTGACCAGGTCCCCCAGAGATGATCGGTTCCATCATCGTCCTGGGCGGCCACTCTCTTCCCGGTATAATAACTGTTGCTCACATCTAAGAATGTGAGGATATCAGGCCACCCACCGCTGGCCCACGTACTCGTCAGCAGCCACTCCCCAACAACCGTGCCCCTGTGCTCATTATGGAACAACAAACGATTTGTTAAATACGGTTCCCAGAGGTAATCACTCCCTTTCGACTGCCCTATTGAAAAATATGGATTAACTATCAATGCTTCATAAGAAGCGATCAAGGCTTGCTGATCAGCGGCGTTCAAATAATCGAAGGGGGAAACGTAGGCAGCATTGTTTTCGATCACGCCGTCGCTCCGGTTTGAATCAAGAAGAGACAATTCGGCGCTTTCCTTCCCTGCTTCCCACTGAATCCCGCTGCCAATTGCCTGTCCCGCCGTTACCACATCCCCAACGCTGACCTCCGGAGTCAAGACTTCCATGTGGGTTCCCTGTAGGCCATGTCCGTAGTCTATGGTGATGTGATACTCGCTGCTGTTAAGGGTAACGTTGGTTATTGTGCCGGCTGCCCAACTTCTCACTTTTGTCCCGGCTTTGACATAGAACCAGATATGGTCCAGCCCTTCCATGTGCCCGCCGATATGCGCCCCAAAAGCACCGATCTCGCCACTGGCCATCAAAATATTATCAAAAGTTGTCGGCAGACTGAGCCGGATGGATGAGGCGTGTGCCGGCAGCGGCTGGACCATGACATTATCGACCCAGGGGACCGTAGTCGTAGTGGTGGGAGTTGTCGTCGTTGTTGTTGAGGTAGTTGTGTCAGTGCTGCTTGTAGTGGTGGTAGAAGTTGTGGTGGTAGTGTCGGTGCCGGTCGAACTTCCACACCCTGGCAGAAATTTCATTAACAAGACCAGCAGAAAAATGCTCAAACAAACGCGAAAGTAAGGCGATGAAAATGCTTTCATAGGTTTTGCCAATAATATTAGCACTTGGCCAAAACGACAACAATGGTTTGCGGTGAAATTAAAATGGAGAGGGAAGGATTTGAATCCGCCTAAGGCGGACGTAAGCCGTCTGATTTACAGTCAGCAAAAATCCCCTCGTAAAGGCAGATAATATATACGACTACGCACCACTGCATACCACTGTGAACCACTGAAGACGACTGAGAGTGGTTAGCAAGAAGTTTCTCGATATGCTATTTCACTTGTCTTCTGTGTTTGTGTGTGAGGTTTTTAAACAGGCGGCTGCCGGAAACCCAGGCGGCTAATTCTGGGTCTACTTGTTCCCATCCTTTTCCGCCATAGCGATAACACAACATTTTTTCTAATTCATTAAAAGAAGAGGCGACGAACACCTCGGCATTGGACCTCCCATCTAGATAGCTTTTTGCGGTGACATCAACGGTAAAATGTAAACTACCAATGTTAAAATATGCAATATGATGATTCACCCAGATTATCGCGCTTTTCCAATCTTTTGAATAATGGATATCAAGCCTTTTCTCATCAAGACTCTCGCAGCTTAACACATATATTTTCTCGGCTTTTGGCAATGCTTCTTTTAGATGTTCAACGAGCTTCATTGAAACATATAAACACTCATTAGCGACGGTCCTAACTAAGGCCGAATGAAGCCTTTCTACAACAAGCTGGACGTCCCTAATAATGCTATTGTCGATTTTTGATAAAATATCGGGGGCAGAATTGGCGACGTTAATTAATAATCTTATGCTTGTAAGTTCATGGGTTTTATATAAACAGGGCGGCAAAATTGGTTGACTATTGATCCCTTTAACTGTTGGGGTAAAAGAGGTCTCCCTGCTTAGGCCAGATCTTGTTGAGGGTTTTTGGAGTAAACTTATGAACATATATGCATCTCTTGTATGTATATCGTTAAAAACTGTGCCAAATTTCACAATTTATAACGGCAGAGGTTTAACAAATTGCGGGCAAATTAATTTTTTGGGCCATGGGTAGGGGAGGGATTAGCAGCGTTTTTTATAAAACAATAAAATGGAGAGGGAAGGATTTGAACCTTCGAAGGCGTAAGCCGTCTGATTTACAGTCAGATGCGTTTGACCACTTCGCTACCTCTCCACATCATCGAAGTTGACCAACCCCATTAATAAAAAGGGGCGTAAGCCGTCTGATTTATCCGCCGGAGGCGGACGTTTGACCACTTCGCTACCTCTCCACGTTGGAGTAGATCAACTTCTTTAACAATTCACGTCCCTGGCCTGACTTGAGGAACTTTTCTCGCCTCATTGCCTCAGCTCGGGAATTATAACTTTCTTTATATATCAAAGTCCAAGGCCGCCGGCCTTTGGTAAACCGGGAAAAACCTTCGTTGTGCTGAACGACCCGTTTATCCAGGTTTCCTGTGCTGCCAACATATAAACAACCAAAAGAAAGACTTTTTAAAACGTAAACATGAAAACTGTCCACCGCTGCCACCCCACATTTAAGCCGTCTGATTTATCCGCCGGAGACGGACGTTTGACCACTTCGCTACCTCTCCGTGCCGGGATATCAGAATATCAGGGGAACAGGATATCAGGGAAAGGAAAAGTTGCGGTTGCACTGTTAACAAAAAGCGCGCAACCGCAACTCATAAAAATTATCTCCGTTTTTTGGATTTTTTCCGGCCGCGAGCCATCTTGGCGCGGGAAACATCACCGTGCTTGTCGACGAAATAGAGGTAGCCGGCTTGTTTCTTGATGCCGCACTTGCATACTTTCTCTGCCATTACTTTTCACCTCCCCTTTGTCTCAAGACTTCGTACAGGACAATGCCTGTTGCCACCGAAGCGTTAAGCGAGTTGATCTGGCCGCGCATTGGCAGCCGAACCACTTCGTCGCACCTTTCCTTGACGAGACGGGCAACCCCTTTCCCTTCACTGCCGACGACAAAAGCGACCCCGCCCCGATAATCTGCCTGATTATACAACCTCTTACC
>JAQVPA010000058.1 GCA_028702315.1 Candidatus Margulisiibacteriota bacterium | reverse complement strand
GTTGGTGGCGGCGGTGGCGGTGGCGGAGGCGGCGGTGGGGGTGGCGGAGGTTGGTGAACTTGCAGGGCAAGAAAGGATTTGGTATATTTTTACCATGACAAAGATTGGTGTGATTGGCGGCACCGGGTTGGACGACCCGCAAATATTGAAAAAAGTGACGGTCAAAGAGGTTGATAATAAGTACGGCCAACCATCATCGACACTGACTTGCGGTGAAATTGAAGGTGTCAGTGTTGTTATTTTGGCGAGGCACGGCAAAGACCACGGTATCCCGCCGACCAAGATCAATTATTTAGCCAACATTTACGCCCTGAAAGAAGAGGGCTGCACCCATATCCTGGCGGCCACGGCGGTCGGGTCGTTGCGCGAAGAGATCAAGCCAGGGAACCTTGTTTTCCCCGACCAGTTCATCGACTTTACCCGCCACCGGAACTTGACTTTCTTTTCCGAAAAAGTGATCCATACGCCGATGTCCCACCCATATGATGAAAAACTAACCGAAGTCCTCTGCAAGGCTTGTGACGAACTTGGCTATAAATATAACCGCGATGTGACGGTGATTACGATCGAAGGGCCGCGCTTCTCGACCAAGGCCGAAAGCCACATGTTCCGGGCGTGGGGTGCTGACATTATTAATATGTCGACCTGCCCGGAGGTGATCATGGCAAACGAACTTGGCATTCCGTATCAGACGATTGCCATGTCGACCGATTACGACTGCTGGAAAGAGGATGAAGCGCCGGTCACCTATGAAATGGTAATGGCGCGGATGAAAGAAAACGCGGAGAAAGTTAAAACTTTGCTGGTTAAGGTAATTCCTCAAATAAAGGAGAGTTAGATGCCGATCAAATCGAGAATCCGGACTGTTCCGCATTGGCCCAAGACCGGGATCATGTTCCGTGACATCACCACTTTATTGAAAGACCCGGTCGGCTTAAAGCTTTGTATCGATGATTTTGTGAAACGTTACAAGGATAAAGAGATCGATGTGGTTGTCGGAATAGATTCGCGCGGTTTTATCCTGGGTGGCGCAATAGCGTTTGTCCTTGGTAAAGGGTTCGTTCCCGTCCGTAAAAAAGGGAAGCTTCCCGCCGCGACTGAAAAAGAGGAATATGCGCTCGAATATGGGACGGATATAATTGAAATTCACAAAGACGCGATTGAGAAGGGGCAGCGGGTCCTGATAGTTGATGACCTGATCGCCACTGGCGGTACCGCTTTAGCGGCTGCTAAGTTAGTGAAAAAACTCCATGGTGAAATAGTTGAATTTGCTTTTATTGTTGACCTGCCGGACATCGGTGGCCGGAAAAAACTTGAACAAGCCGGCTACGCTGTGTACGCGCAGACTGAATTTGCTGGCGATTAAGATTAAGATCAGCGCTAACCTCTCCCTGGTCAGGTTGAACCGGACTGCCGGCGGCGGCAACACGACCGATCTTTTGCCGATGGCGATGATGACCTGCCAGCTTTATTTTTAATTACAGTATCTTTTCTGAAGGGCTTTCATTCTGCGCGGGCGGCTGAAAGCCCTTTTAGTTTGGCCTCCTGTTGGTCGAAGATGTGATACAATTATTACCATGAAAATAGTAAATGATAAAATTGCCTTGGCAGAATTAAAACAAATGGCCCAAAGCAAGTTTGGCAATTTCGTCAAAGCGGTCATTGATGTCGAGCGGAAATTAATGATAATTGACGCGGAACTTCACGCCGACGAAGAAGCACTGTTGATAGAGCAGGGCTCCAAACAAGCGGATCTGTGGGGGATCAACATTTATCCGGAACTGGGGAAAGACGAATGGATCGAATTCGATTCCATGATCAACCTGAGGCCTTCGCAAGGTAACCGGACAAGAGGGGTTGATAATCCTGATATCCGAGGAAAAATCATTCAGGTTGTCAACAATTTGATCAAAACATGAATATCCAGCATAAAGAACTTGCTGATGGACGTTGGTCTGAACTGACCTTTGCTGAGCAGATGGCGAATATCGGCAGCGAAGTTGAACGGACGATAAAATGGCGCGAGAAAAACAATATTACTTATAGCCAATTAGCTTTTGACCGGGCGTTGGAACTTTTAGACTTGTCTTTGGCCGGCCGGCAAAGCCCGGCCCGCTTAAAAGAGCTGGCCAGGACGAGGGAAGCATTGGTTGATCATTTTGTTTTTGATAATAGTTATAATTCCACCGACAAGAGCTGGCGCGATTATTTTTTGGCTTTTAACTACGCGGCCCGAGTTCATTCCGCCTAATGAAATACTTGCTTTTTAACAAACCCTACGGTGTTTTATGCCAATTCACCGATCAAGAGGGGCGGCCTACATTAAAAGACTTCATTCCTGTGCCGAATGTTTACGCCGTTGGCCGTCTCGATTTTGACAGTGAAGGGTTGTTATTGCTGACTGATGACGGAGCTTTGAACCACCGGCTGGCTGATCCCAAGTACAAACAACAAAAAACATACTGGGTCCAGGTCGAGGGCTTGCCGACGGAAGCGGCACTGGAAAAACTTAGGGGAGGGGTCTTGATCCAAGGGAAGAGGACGCTGCCGGCACAAGTGAGAATGTTACCAGATGATCAGGGGCTTTGGCCACGGCCCAAGCCGATCCGTTTTCGCAAAAGCATTCCAACTTCCTGGCTGGAAATAAAAATTCAAGAAGGGCGGAACCATCAGGTCAAGAAGATGACCGCGGCAGCTGGCCTGCCGTGTTTACGCCTGGTTCGAGTTGGCATCGGTCCCCTGAAACTCGGTAACTTGCAACCAGGAGAATACGCGTTTATCAAGAGACCATTACTGAACGGATAATGGCGGGACAGAAAAGATTTACCGGGGGATTTGTTTTTCAAACTCGTCGAACTTCTCTTTGAGGTGCTCCGCGATATTCATGGACAACAATTCCGATACTACCTGCGTATTGACAAAGGCGTTCATGAAAGCGTCGTTCTTGCAGATCAGGCTCAATCTTTTTACCTGGTTGGTGCTGGTGATCTTTATCTGCCCCTTGAACGAAGTAATTATTTTATCTGTTTCTACGGCGTTTCCCTTGGTCAGGAAAAATATATTTTTATACATTCTTCGGGCCATTTCATCGCCGCTCATCAGCGGGACAATCCCAAAGTAGTACTTCCAATAAGTTCGGCCGATCTGGCAATATTGCATCAGGCTGAGGATGGAAATAAACTTAAGCGCCTCTTGCATAGTCGTGTCGCATGCATAAAATAATTTGCTTATATCCCGCTTATAGACAGCGATCACTTTATCATAAGAGACATATTTATCGGTTTTGTCCAGTAGAGGGAGAACAGGGCGCAAAGCATCGCATAAGCTGTTTTCTTTTAAGGGGCAGAATGGGCACCGTTGGAATTCGGCCGCGGTTTTAGCTTTTGGCGAGATTTTCTCGGGATCATCCCAATACTCTTTCGTGGTTTTTTGGATCAAATCCCGGGTCAAGATCATGCGGCTGGTGTCGGGGAAAACAAGATATAACCCTTCTTGTTCAAAATCTTTTATATTTGAACCTAATATTTTGGTTTCCATTGCTTTGGATTATAGCGGCTAAAAACTCTAGGCGCAAGAGCGATGCTATATTCTATCTTTGAGGCGGTTATTTGCTATAATTAAAATACAATGGGAACTGGTAAATCGAACGAGGGAATCGCCAGGGTAGTCGCCCAGTACCGCGGGAAATATCGCGTTAGGAGCGATGAGCGTGAATATTGGGCGGAGGTAACCGGCAAAATGATGTTTGCCGCTGAAACGAAGACCGATTATCCGGTCGTCGGGGATCTGGTCAGTATCTCTGAACTGGAGAGCGGTCATGCCGTGATCCGGGAAATCTTGCCCAGAAAGACAGTTTTGCAGCGCAAAGCGGCAGGTAAGGATGATGTCCAGCCAATCGCCGCCAATATTGACGTGGCTTTTGTGGTCCAGGCGGTCGACCGGGATTTTAATTTGAACAGGTTTGAGCGGTATTTAACGATCATCAAGACGGGGAAGATCGAGCCGGTAATTATTTTAAATAAGATCGATCTAATCCCAAAAGAGGAGCTTGATGAGAAAATCGCGCAAATCAAGGACCGGTTTTTTAATATTCAAGTAATCCTGACCAGTGTGATTGACCGGTCAGGGATTGAAGGGCTGCAAAAAGCGATCCAAGCGGGGAAAATATATTGTTTTGTCGGCTCTTCCGGCGTAGGGAAATCTTCGATCATTAATGAATTGCTGGGTAAGGAACTTATTAAAACAAAGAAGATCAGTGCCTCTACCAAAAAAGGGAAACACACGACGACCCATCGTGAGCTATTTGTTCTTGGGAATGGTGGGATGGTTGTCGATAATCCCGGAATCAGAGAAGTTGGCGTGGCGGCTGCGGGGGAGGCGGTCGCCGATGTTTTTGGCGATATATTGGAATTAGCGAGGAATTGCAAATTTGCTGATTGCACTCATCGACATGAACCGGGTTGCGCCATTTTAGCCGCGCTCACGTCCGGAGAGTTGGCTGAGGAAAAATATTTGAATTACCTTAAACTTAAGAACGAATCCGATTATTATGCCATGTCAAGCCTGGAAAAGAGGCGAAAAGACCGTAATTTCGGGCGGCTGCTCAAGAACTACAAAAAATTAAAAGATCAGGCTTGACGTTGATCGTCATAAATGTATAATTTGGCTAAATGACTTTCTTGCGAGTGAAGCTAATTTGCGCCTTACTCATGGTTTTTGCCGGTTTATTTCTCTTCGGTTGCGCTGGTTCCACCCCTTCCCAATCCACTTATAATATTTCCGGCAAGGTCGTCGGCGCGACCAGCGTCATGATCGGACTGACTGGTGACGCGGTTAAGAGCACCGCTTGCGACGCGAACGGGGCGTTCTCATTCTCCAGCCTGGTTAACGGAAGTTACGTCGTTGAACCGACCCGTCCGGGTTACGACTTCAGCCCGGCTTATCGCAATGTTGATCTTTCCAATGCGAGCTCGACCGATATTAACTTTGTGGCCAATCCGACGAACCTTTTTTCTATTTCCGGCGTGGTCAATGGGACGATCGACGCCATTGTCAACTTGAGCGGGGATACCACCGGTTCGGTGACGGTCGAGACGGACGGCTTCTTTGCTTTTAACAGCCTGCGCAATGGCAACTATAGCATCCTCCCGGTCAGATCAGGTTACGATTTTTCACCGGTGGGGCGGAACGTGATTATCAGCGGTGAGAGCCATTACGGCGATAATTTTGTCGCCACGCCGGTCGGGACCTATGCGATTTCCGGGACTGTGACCGGTGTTGATACGGTTGCGATGGTATTGGAAGGCGCTGCGTCGGCGGCCACGATCACCAATGCCGATGGCTATTACTGTTTTTCCGGCCTGAGCAACGGATCGTATACGGTCACGCCGCTCGAGGCCGGATATACGTTCAATCCGTCAGTCCGGTCTATAACAATATCCGGCGCCAGTTCGGATGGCAATAATTTTACCGGCAGCGCGACGAGCACTTATTCGATCTCTGGCACGGTGTTGGGGGCGGATAATGTCGAGGTGGTCCTTAGCGGCAGCGCTTCCGGAACTACCTATACCAATTCATTCGGCTTCTTCAGCTTTGACGGTTTGAGCAATGGGACTTATTCGCTGACCCCGGCCAAGACCGGTTATACTTTCGATCCAGCCGCTAGGACTGTGACGATCAGCAGTGAAAGCGTGGCAGGAAATAATTTTGCCGGTTCGCTGACCAATCGATACGCGTTGTCTGGCTATGTCTTGGGGACCGATGGGGTCACGCTTAACCTGACCGGCAAAGCGACCGCCACCAAGACCAGCGGCTCCGGCGGCTATTATGTTTTTGACGGCCTGGCCAGCGGGACATATGAGGTTGCGCCTAGTAAGACCGGTTTTATATTTACTCCCGCCAGCCGGTCAACTGAGATCACCACCGAAAGTATTGACGGTTTGGTTTTTTCCGCCAGTTCGACCGCTACTTATTCGATCTCCGGCCGGGTCTGGGAATTCCTGGGCCTTTACGGCCGGGCCAATGCGACGCTGGCGCTGACCGGCCCGTCATCGGCGGTCTATACCACCGAAGCGGACGGATATTTCAGTTTTAACGACCTGAGCGACGGGACTTATACGATCAATGCCTCCATTACTTCCCGCTACTTTACGCTTTCACCCAGTTCCCTGACGATCGTTATCAATGGGAGCAGTTCGACCGATAATACGTTCCTAACCATATTGAAATAAGGGAGTAAGAAATGCTAAAGAAAATATTCGTTTTGCTGGTTTGCGCTGCCGCGCTGGTTTCCTTGGTTTCGGCTCAAGGCAAGGATGAGGTGAAAAAAGCGCTGCTGGAGATGGATGTCGATGATTACAACCAGATCCACGCGCAAATAACTAAGGTTAATGATGATTCCGCCTTGACTACCGGTTATGCCAAGAGCTCCGTCATGGGCGGAGGTGGAGGTTTTTATTATTTTTTTCCGGGGCCCAACATTAATGATAACAAGCCGGCGCAAGTGGATAACATTACTAATATGATTGGTGGGGCGGGAGGGGCCATGTTCAATCTCAGGCCAAATTTGGCGCTGGGTGGCTGGTTTGGTGGATTTAGCGGTTCTTCAGGCAAGAAAGTCATCAATAACTACTGGAATTATTCAGTAATGGGGGTGTTTGAAATGGTGATGGTCCAATTCAAGCCGCTCATTAACGATAAAATAATCATTGGGATCGATGCCGGTTTAGGTTTATGCCAGGCCTCATATTTTATCAGCCAGACGGATGAGTCGATGAACGGCACCGATGTTGTCCGTTCGGGGAGCGGGCTTGTTTATATGATAGGCGTAGACCTGAAAAAACGGCTGACCAATACCTGGTTCCTGAGCGGGAAGCTTGGCGCTTTTGGTGGCGTGATCGATAATCTTTCCCGGTCAGGCATGGTTGAAACCGGTAAAAAACTGAACCTGGCCAGTACCTACATTGCGCTTGGCATGGGGAGTAATTTCTAGTTATAAAGACGCTTTCTCTATTGGACCGGCAGGCGAGTTCTGCGGCTATCAGGTTTCAAGCGTTTTTGGTATAATCCCAGCTATGGAAAGAAAAAAAGTCTTAGGTTTTTGGGACTTGCTCCTTTTCTCGTTTTGCGCGATCTTTGGGGTCGAAGCGATCGCCACGGTAGCCGCCATCGGCCCGACGGCGATCTCCTGGTGGTTGATCCTCATTGTCGGTTATTTCCTGCCGTTCGGCCTGATCGCCGCCGAATTAGGCGCGACGTATCCGGAACAGGGCGGGATGTATGCCTGGGTGAAGCGCGCTTTCGGCGACAAATGGGCCGCCCGGACCACCTGGTATTATTGGATCGCTTTGCCGATCTGGATCCCCGCGATCTATATCGCTTGCGCCGAAATTATCGGCTGGATGTTTTTCCCGGGGCTGACCCTTGAATGGCAAGTTTTGATCGGGATCGCGATGATCTGGCTGACGGTCGGGATCAATCTTTGTCCTCTGCAATGGTCAAAATGGATTGTCAATGCTGGATCGTTCACGAAGCTGGTCGTCATTGCCGGGATGTTCCTGGCCGCCGCCGCGTTCTTTTTCCAGCATGGCCACCTGGCCAATCAGATCGATCTGGCCAATCTCCTGCCTAATTTTAACGCCGCGGTTATTTTTATCCCGATAATTATGTACAACCTGCTGGGTTGTGAATTGATCTCCGGCGCCGCTGGTGAGATGAAAGATCCTAAACGCGATGTGCCGAGAGCGGTCATTTTTTCCGCGCTGGCGATCGCTTCACTGTATTTAGTCGCGACCTTATTGATCTGGACGGTCGTGCCGGCGGCCGAGATCAGCGTTTCCAGCGGGCTGGTCCAGATGTTCGGCATTGCTTTTAACAATCACCCGTTGAGCGGTATCATAAATATCTGTCTCGGGGCATTCATTCTGGCTACTCTCTTTTCCGGAGTGGTCGCCTGGACGCTGGGCGAGAATCGGGTCTTGGCCGAAGCGGCCGAGAATGGTGAAATGCCAAAAATATTCGGGGCGGTGACCAGGCAAGGGGTGCCGATTGGCGCGGCGGTCTTGTCGGGGATAGTTTCGACTGTCGTGATCGTCGTTTATTGGTTTTTTGCCGATAACGCGGCGGAAATGTTCTGGAGTGTGACTGCTTTTTGTTTGGTAGTCGATCTGTTCGCTTATTTGATCCTTTTCCCGGCTTACATTATCCTCAGGGTCAAAGACAAAAAGAGCGCGCGACCTTATCAGGTCCCGGGGCCGGATTGGTTCGCGGTTTTGTTGGCGATCATGGCCGAAGCCTTTGTTTTGCTGGCGGTCGTGATTCTCAGCCTGCAGCCGGGTAAAGATTTTGTCTGGACCGCGTTGCCGACGATCGGAGGGGCGCTTATCAGCATTGCCATTGGGGAATGGTTGATCCGTTATTCTTTTAAAGCGAAGAAAAATGGCAACCTGGCCGTTGGGAGATGATGGATTGAACGAGCTAACTGCCCGTGTTGTTGCCCAATACCGCGGCTAGTGCCGGGGCGGATGAGTTTTGGGTGGAGATCGCCGGCCGAGCTCGATGGTTCGCAACCAAAAGAAAGCTCCCCGGGTAGCCTGCCTGCCGGCAGGCAGGGATTCGTCCTCCGCGCCGCCTGGGGGCGGCGGCTCCGGGACATGGCATTTTCCGTCTGCCGCTTTGCCAACGGGGAAAATGCCTTTCTCATCCTACCCGAATTTTGCCACTCTGAAGCGAATCCATAAACTGGCAAAATTCAATTGCTGGACGCAATTGCCGCTTTTCTTTTTTGTCCTCCAAAAAAGAAAAGCTCCCCGGGTAGGATTCGAACCTACGACCAAGTGATTAACAGTCACCTGCGCTACCACTGCGCTACCGGGGATCATGTGGTGTGAGTTGATTTTAACAAAAGCAATTGCCGGGGTCAACCATTTTGCTTTTGACAGGCGGCGAATATTTTGCTAAAATAAACAAGTTATGGAAAAGATTGAATTAGAAGCGAAGACCAGAGAGACGGCAGGAAAGGGCCTCAAAGTGATGAGAAAGCAGGGGTTGATCCCGGCTGTGGTCTATGGCAAAAAAATGAAAGCGATCTCGCTCTCGATCGAAGAAAAGAGATTCGTTAAAACAATCCTCCGCTCCGAAGCGGGGATGAACGCGATCGTGACGCTCAAGATCGCGGGTGAAAAGGGGAAAGCGATCCCTGTTTTGACCCAGGAAGTCCAGCGCGATCCGCTGACCGACCAGATCCTCCACGTCGATTTCCGCCACATTTCGATGGACGAAGCGATCAAGACCAAGGTTCACATTGAACTGGTCGGTACGCCGATCGGCGTTAAAGAGAGCGGCGGTGTCCTGGTGCATGGTTTGCGGGAAATCGAAGTTGAATGTCTCCCGACCAACATTCCGGATAAGTTCGAGATCGATGTCTCTGGCCTGGCAATCAATGATTCGCTCCATGTTTCTGATCTAAAAACCACGGCCAAGGTTAAAATATTGGCAATTCCGACGGAAATGATCGCTAATTGCTCGCCGCCGACCAAGGAAGAGGAAGTGGCGGCCCCAGTTCCGACGCCTGAAGAAGTGGCGGCGGCGGCCGAAGGGGTGGTTGAAGGCGACAAAGCGGTCGCAGACGAAAAGGTCAAAGAAAAATCGGCGCCAGGCGCGGCGCCAGCGAAAGAAGCTCCCGCCAAGGCCGCCCCAGCGCCCAAAGCCGAAAAAAAATAGCCCCGCCCCGGTCAAACAAGATTTTCCCCCAGTAATACGATATAATGTATTGGTATGGCAGATATTCAAGCAGAAGGCGGCGGTGTCCATCCCGGTAAACCGATCATTTAGCCGACAGGGAAAGCGGCGAGTTCTCCGGTGACTAACGCCCAAGAAGCACAAACTGCTGGTGGAGTTCGTGGGGTTCCGCCCAGAGCTGCTCCAACTAAACCGAGTGAAGTTGCCCCGACCCAAAC
>JAQVPA010000057.1 GCA_028702315.1 Candidatus Margulisiibacteriota bacterium | reverse complement strand
CTGCGGTCGGAACAGTCGCAAAAGATCGCCGCGGAAAAACTCGATGTTTCGCTCCCCGGCAAAGGGATCAGGCGCGGCCATTACCATCCTTTGACCCAGGTGATGGAGGAAGCCAAGGATATCTTTATCCGCCTCGGATTTGAGATCGCCGAAGGGCCGGAGATCGAGACCGAATACTACAATTTTGACGGGCTTAATATCCTGCCGCACCATCCATCAAGGGATATGTGGTCGACCATGTTCATCAAAGACGATGTTTTGCTGCGAACCCATACTTCGCCGGTCCAAATCAGGGTGATGGAAAAGCGGAAGCCGCCGCTGGCGATCATCGCTCCTGGCCGGGTCTATCGCCGCGATTATGACGCCAGCCACTCGCCGGTCTTCCAGCAACTCGAAGGGTTCTTAGTTGATAAAAATATCACGTTCGGCCATCTCAAAGGGATATTGACCGAGTTCCTCCGCCAGATGTTCGGCAAGGATAAGAATGTCCGCTTCCGGCCGAGCTATTTCCCATTCACCGAACCGTCGGCCGAAGCCGATGTCGAATGCGTGATGTGCGGCGGCAAAGGGTGCCGGCTATGCAAGGGAACTGGCTGGATCGAGATCCTCGGCTCCGGGATGATCGATCCCAATGTTTTTAAGGCGGTCGGCTACGACAGCGAAAAGTATACCGGTTTCGCGTTCGGCATGGGAATCGACCGGATCGCCATGCTCAAATATGGCGTTGATAATATCCATCTCTTTTACGAAGACGATGTCAGGTTTCTGGAGCAATTCTAATAATGCAAAATTCAAAAGTAAAAATTCAAAATATATGTTTTTCCTTGAGACCAGGTTATTATTTTAATATCGCGAAGCGATACAATTATTTTGACTTTTGCTTTTTGAATTTTGACTTGAAAAGGTTTGTGCAATGAGAATCCCAATTGAGTGGTTAAAAGACCTGATTACATTTAGAGCTGGACCGGACCAGTTGGCGAAGTGGCTGACCAGTGCCGGCTTAGAAACGGTCGCCATGCCCGAGGATGTGCTGGAAGTCGATGTCCTGCCGAACCGGGCCGACTGCTGGAGCGTCCGCGGGATCGCCCGCGAAGTCTCGGCGATAACCAAATTTAAAGTTAAAAGTTCAAAATTTAAAATTAAGGAATCGCATAAAAGGATAAACGGGACGGTCAAAGTCGAGGTCAGGGACAAAGACCTTTGTCCTCGCTATATGGCGAGGGTGATCGAGAACGTCAAGGTTAACGAATCACCGGAGTGGCTGAAGAAGCGGCTCGAACTGGCCGGGATCCGTTCAATAAACAATGTTGTTGACGTAACCAATTATTTGCTTCATGAGCTGGGCCAGCCGATGCACGCGTTTGACGCCACCCTGATCAAGGACCAGTCGATCATTGTCCGGCGGGCGAACCCGGGCGAGAAAGCGGTCACGCTTGATGGCAAGGGGCACGAACTCGGTTCCGATATCCTGGTGATCGCCGACCCGGAAAAGATCATCGCGGTTGCCGGGGTGATGGGGGCGGCCAATACGGAAGTCAGCGTTTCAACTAAAACGGTTATTTTAGAATCAGCTTACTTTGATCCGATCTCCATCCATAAGACTTCGAAGCAAATTAAGACCCGAACCGAATCTTCAATCCGGTTCGAGCACGGCGTTGACTGGGAGATCGTGGCCGAAGCGCTCGACCGCGGCGCCGCTCTCATCGCCGAGCTGGGGCGAGGAGATATCCTCAAAGGGAAGGTCGAATCTCTCGGGAAGGAAAAGAAAACGAAGACGATCGAATTGCGGCCGGAAAGGGTCAATACCCTGTTAGGAGCGGAAATACCGGTTGGTGACATGACCAGCATTCTTGGGAGATTAGGGTTTGGTATCAAGAAAGTAGACAGTAGAAAGTTGAAAGTAGAGATTCCGCTGTTCCGCGCCATGGATATCGAACGCGAGATCGACCTGATCGAAGAGATCGCGCGGATCTGGGGGTATAACCGGATCGAAGCGGTCATGCCGTTCACCGCGTTTGCCGGGAAAGAGAAGGACTTAGGGGACGAGCTAAGGCAAACGGTTAGGGAAGCGCTAGTCGGCTGCGGACTCTGCGAAGCTCAAACCAATAGCATGATTGGGCCTAAAGACTTGGAAAAGAGCGGTATTTCAAATGAGAGGATCGTGACTATCTCCAACCCGCTGACGATCGAAATGAGTATTATGCGGACACATCTGCTGCCCGGTTTGCTCAATGTCCTGGTCCATAACCAGAACCGCCAGGTTGAGGATGTGTTCGTTTTTGAGATCGGTAAGGTTTTCAAACCGTCGAAAAATAAGTTGCCCGATGAGAGCTGGCATTTGGCCGGCGTCGTTTCCGGTTCGCCGTTCATGAGTAGGCTCGATAAAGGCGGGGTCGATTATTTTTATGTTAAAGGTATTCTGGAAAACGTTTTTCGCCAGTTGAAGCTTGAGTTCCCCAAGGTAATGGAATCGAGCAGTTTCTGGCTGCAGCCGGGTAAAGGGGCGGAGATCGAGGGAGTGGGGTTCTTTGGCGGGCTGCATCCCGATATCCAGCGCAATTATGAGCTGACTAAGCCGGCTTTTGTCTTCGAACTCGATCTTGACGCTCTCTTCAAGCTCATTTCTGGCGAGAAAGTTTACGAGCAGTTGCCCAAGTACCCGGCTATTTCTCGGGATATATCAATGTTTATCCCAGCCGAGCTTGAGCACCAGATGATCGTCGAGCTGATCCGCAAGGTCGGCGACGAATTAGTTGAAGATATTTATCCCTTTGATAAATACAAGGACAGCGTCGCTTACCGGATCGTTTATAGAGATCCGAACAAGACTTTAACCGAAGATGAGGTCAATAAAAAGCACCAGGAGATCGTTTCCGCGCTGACGAGCAAGTTGATGGTCCGTATAAGGTAACATTATGTCCGACCTAACCCCGATGGCCCGGCAATACCAGGAGATCAAAAACCTCCACAAGGATAAGATACTCTTTTTTCGCCTTGGCGACTTTTATGAGATGTTCTACGATGATGCTGAACTGGCATCACGGGAACTTGACCTGACCTTGACGGGGAGGGGAAAAGACGAGAACCGGATGCCGATGTGCGGTATCCCGTACCATGCCGCCGAAGGTTACATTTCCAAGCTGATCGAAAAAGGTTATAAAGTCGCGATCTGCGAACAGGTTGAGAACCCGAAACTGGCTAAAGGTTTGGTCAAGCGAGATATCATCCGAATCATCACCCCCGGAACCGTCCTTGAATCCTCAATGCTTTCCGATAAGACTAACAACTACCTGATGGCCATTAATCATGATAAAGGAAAGTTTGGCCTGGCCTTTATTGATGCGACGACCGGGGAGTTTAAACTTTCTGATTTCGATTCAATAGAAGCACTGGTGGATGAGATAAAGAGGGTTGGGCCGGCTGAAATAATTGTTTCTGATATGTTTCCGCGGGTGGATGGGTTGATAGACCCTCGACTTCGCTCGGGTCAAGGTGGTTTGGTGGTTGGGACGAAATTCAAGGATATTTACGATAACGATACTGCGATCGAAAAGTTATTGGAACACTTTCAAGTAAAATCACTGGAATCGTTCGGCCTAAGCGGAAAAGAAGTTTCTCTGGGTGCCGCGGCGGCTATCCTTGATTACCTCAAGGAGACCCAAAAGACAACGCTTGGCCATATAAATGCAATCAAGCTTTACTATACGGACGACTTCATGTTCATCGATGCGGTGACCCGCCGGAATCTGGAGCTGACCCAAACCGCTAGGGATAAATCATTTAAAGGGAGCCTGCTCTGGGTTCTCGATAAGACCAGAACTTCGATGGGGAGCCGGCTGCTTAGGCAGTGGATACTTCAACCATTGTTGGATGTAAAGCAGATCGAATTAAGGCTCGATGCGGTTGAAGAACTATTTGGCAACGCGATGCTTAGGTCAGAGCTTGGGGAAGGTTTAAAGCAAGTATTTGATATCGAGAGATTGACCGGGAAGGTGGCGACGCAATCGGCGAATGCGAGGGATTTGGTCGCCTTAAAAGAGTCATTGAAACAATTACCCAAGATTAGAATATCAATGAAAGCCTGCCAGGCGGAATTATTAGGACAATTATTTATTAATTCCCCACACTTAAGTGTGGGGAATTATGATTATACTGAGTGGGAGAAAGAAATTACAGATATTATTTCAAAAGCTATTGTCGAAGAGCCGCCATTTGTAATAAAAGAGGGCGGATTGATCAAGCATGGTTATAATGCCGAGCTGGACGAGCTTAAAAAGGCGACTAGTGGCGGCAAGCAGTGGATCGCGGAGCTGGAAGCGGCAGAGAGGAAACGATCCGGCATCAAGTCGCTTAAGATCGGTTTTACTAAAGTATTTGGCTACTACATTGAGGTGACGAATTCTAACCTCCAGGAAGTCCCGCCCGATTACATCCGCAAACAGACGCTGGTTAACGCGGAACGATTCATCACCCCCGAGTTGAAGGAAAAGGAATCACTGATCCTCAACGCCGACGAGCGGATGAAAGAGCTGGAATATGAGATTTTAGTCGAAGTCCGCAAGCAGGTTGCCGCTTACACAAAACAGCTTCAGTCGGTAGCGGCAACGATCGCCCAAACCGATGTTCTGCTGTCGCTGGCCGAGGTGGCGGTGGAGAACCATTACTGTAGGCCATCGATACGCGTAACGCGTAACGCGATCCGCGTAATAGGAGGGCGGCACCCTGTGGTCGAAAAAACACTGGGTGAGTTCCAATTTGTTCCCAATGACGTGGAACTGGATGAAGAGCAGAGCTTCCTGCTGATCACTGGGCCGAACATGGGGGGGAAATCGACGTATATGCGCCAGGTGGCGCTGATCGTCCTGATGGCGCAGATCGGCTCGTTCGTGCCGGCCAAAACAGCTGAACTCTGTCTGGTTGACCGGATCTTTACCCGGATCGGGGCGATGGACGATATCTATTCCGGCCAATCGACCTTTATGGTTGAGATGACCGAAACAGCCAATATTTTAAATAACGCGACCGAGAAGAGCTTGATAATTTTAGACGAGATCGGGCGGGGGACGGCAACGTTTGACGGGATGTCGATCGCCGCGGCGGTTGCGGAATTTATCCATAATAAACTGAATGCTAAAACATTATTTGCCACTCACTATCATGAGATCACCCAGCTGGCGGACAAGCATCCAGGAATGAAAAACGTGAATGTGTTGGTTAAAGAAAGCGGCGACCAGATCACTTTTCTCCATAAAGTTGTCGACGGTCCGGCCGACCGCTCCTACGGCATCCAGGTAGCGAAGCTGGCCGGCTTGCCGCCGGAAGTTGTCAAACGGGCAAAAGAGGTCTACAATACTCTCGAAATGGTGGAGAATGACATGGGGAAGACAAACGTCAAACCTCAAACTTCCAACCTCAAAACAATGAGGAAATCGGCCAAATCACAAATCGAAGGGCAGGCGAGTTTATTTTGAAAAAAACATTATTGTTGTTCGGTTTATTGATGGTGATGGGAAGCTGCGCTTGCGCGACCCATAATTCAGTCCTAGTTGGTTTTAGGGATGGCTTAGCAATGGGCTTAATGGTTGAGGAGCATTTTAGCGATAATTTTATGTACCGCCTTGGCTGGGAAGCGACGACCGGGGAAGACTTGTCTTTCACGAACAACAATCCGATGCTTTTTATCGGCGCCCTCAAATGGCGCTTGAAGAACATCAGCGACACCAGGGAAATATGGCTTTCAGCTGGAGCGGTTGGCTACACCGGCGACAGCCCGGCAGTTGGCGGCACGGTTTCGCTTGTCTTTGAAAAACTCCTGCCGGATGAGCATGTTTATCTGGAATTAGGGGCGGATATCCTTAGCCAAAGCCACGCGATCGTGCAGATGGGCTATCGTTTTACGCCGAGCCTTTAGAATTTTGACAAGGGGGTATAAAATGAAAAAAGCATTCGTTCTATTGTTCCTGGCTGTTGTCTGTTTGGGGATGGCGCAGGCGGCTGAGACCTATAAGGTCACGGCCGACACCTGGGTCTACCAGTTCCGGCCGGATAAGAATTATGGCGACGGTTACGGCTGGAAAGATATCACCGATCCGACTAAAGCGACCTCATCGCCCAGGATATTTATCGGTTTTGGCGGCGAGGATAAGAAGGTCGGTTTGTTCCAGTTTGATACTGCCACGCTTAAGAAAGATAAACCAATCAAAAGCGCTTATATCCTCCTTTATAATGACCAGGCCGGTTCGGCCGCGCCGATCAAAGTTGACGCTGTGCTGGTCACCAAGAGCTGGAAAGAGGGGGAAGTAACCTACAAGAAAATACCGAAAGCGGATGTGACGCTTTCGACCACGACACTGCAAGGGGCGATCGGTCTCCGCCAGCCGGGCAAGTGGTATAAGTTTGACGTGACCAAAGCGGTCCAGGCCTGGCAGGGGGGAAAGCCGAATTATGGGATTATGCTCCTGCCACAGGGTGATTCGGGCGTCGACTTCCAATTTATTTGCAAGGAAGCGAAGGGACACGGCGGCCATTATCCGAGATTAGAAGTTAATTACAAATAACCTTGCGCTCTTTTGTTGTTTTCGCGCTGTTGACTGTTATTGCCGCCGGGTGCGCCGTGGCGACGGTCGACCTCAATGGCTATGTCGGCCTTGACGAGAAGATCCTGACCGAGAACAATACCAATTCTTATTTCTGGAATCGGGCGACACTTGGCCTCAAGGCGTACAGCCCGATATCGCAATGGGTGCTGGCCTACGGTGAGGTCCGCTTCCGGACGCTGGACGGCTCCAGCGCCTTGACTACCGTTGACCTGGCCAACCGGGACAAGGTTTCGCCTTACGAGCTTGAACTGCGCGAAGCCTACATCGACTTTATTAAATTCCCTTATAAATTTATTGACACCCGTGTTGGTAAACAGCGTATTGACTGGGACAACTTTGATCCGTATGACCTTTCCGACCCATTGGACTATACCGAAAAGATCCCGACCAACGCGCTTAAATTTAAAGCGACGCTTGGCGAGAGCGTTTTGTCTGCTGTTGCCATACCGGTTTTTGTCCCTTCACTAATGTCCTCTAATTACTTGGATTATGTCAACGATCATGTCCGAGGCTTAACGCCGGCAGGCCAAACCCTATCGACCATTGAAACAAGCGTTACTCTGCCGGCCGGCCGGACCGATAATTCGATGTTTGGCGTACGTTGGGAGAAAAAGATCATGATGTTCAATGCTTCGCTTTCGTATTTTAACGGTCGGGACAGCATCCCGAATTTTAACAACATTACTTTTACCTCCTCGGGTACCGGCGAAGTTGCCGGGCGGGCGACGCTTGATTACCCGAAGATCGAGGTTGTCAGCTACGACCTGAAGACGGAGCTTAAAGGAATCGGTTTTTGGATAAAAGGAGGTTTCTATAAACCGAACAATGTTATCCAGCAGGTCTTTACGCCAACCTCAGCGGCTACGACCGAAACGCCGAACTACACCAAATATGTGATCGGGACCGATTTTTCTCTTCCTAACGGTTTTTACGTCAACGCCCAGCTGGTCCATGGTTTCTTTGATGAGCGGGGCGGCGAACTTAATAATTATATCCAGGCGCGGACGGAAAAAATATTGCTGGACGGCAGCGCCAAATTTACTTTTGCCTGGTTGGGGGAATGGCAGAACCGGAATGTGGTTGGCAACCTCTTTAACCCCGAATTAAGCCTGTATCCGACCAAGGATTCATCGATCGCTTTTGGCAGTTATTCGATCTATGGCGAGCCCGGGAGCCGGATCAGCCAGTGGAATCCGCTGGACCAAGTTTACCTGAAATTCAATTATAACTTCTAGCTTATTCTTTGGCCGGCCAGCCGGGCGCATTTGGCATTGATCTCAAACCCGATAAATTTTCTTTTTAGCTTCCGGCAGGTAAGTAAAGTTGTACCGACGCCGGCAAAGGGGTCAAGGACCAAGTCGCCTTTGTTAGAACTTGCCCTGACCAGCCGCTCGATCAGCCGCTCTGGCTTTTGGATCGTATTCAGGTATTTCCGGCCGACCAGCTCTTTGGATCGATAGGTGAGTTGTTTGATATCGCCCCAGACGTCGCCGGGATTCTTTCCACGGACGTTGAATTTTGTTTTATTGAATCTCCCATGCTTGACCGAAGGGACATTCTCGCACCGCCGCCGCTGTTCCAATTCGACCAGCTGGGGGACCCGGATATCCTCAAGGTTAAAGGTTTTCGCTTTCCCCTTAGAAAAGTAAGCGATAATGTCGTAATTGTTGGTGTAATTTTTTCTCCCTTGCGCCAAGCGGCTCGGCTGGTACCAAATGAGCCGGGCGTTAAGCGTCAAAAAAGGGCGGTAATCGATAAAATCGAGGCAGTTGGCCTTGCCAAACAGATAAAGTGTCCCGCCGGGTTTCAAGACTTGGGCGAAAAGTTCGATCAACTTTAAATTAAAGGTTTGGATATCATTGATCCTGTCCCAGCTATTTCCGGTCACGCCATAGGGGCCGTCGCAAATGATCAAGTCAACCGAGCCGGACTTCACTTTACTTATCAATTTAAAACAGTCGCCCTGCGTAACTTGGTTTAGTTTGATGGGCATATTATTTATTATATCATTTATACCCTCACCCGCTGGCGCTTAGCCTTCCCCCCTCTCCCAAAGCTGCGCCAAAACAAACGTAGGGAGAGGGTAAAAAAATTTTGTTTTTTTTGCCTTCTCCCTTTGGGAGAAGGGGGTGTTTTTAGCGCCGGCGGATGAGGGCAATAGTAACTTGAATCCGAATTATGCTACAATTCATGGCGAAGATGAGAAGCGCGTTCTTTGTTTTATTATTTTGCGGATTAATTTTGATCTGCTTTCTTGGCTTTATCCTTTGGGAATGGCTGGGCCAGTCGCCCAAGATCCCGCTGCGCGATTTTTTTCGCAATCCCGAAAAAGCGGCTTATCAGCTCTCCCAAGACGGCAAAACGATCTCTTATCTGGCCCCGTACCGGAAACGATTGAATATCTTTGTCCGGCCGACCGCTGGCGGGGCGGCTAAAAGGATCACCAATGTGGTTGACCGTGATATCAGCGCTTATTCCTGGAAAGGGAGCGATTACCTTCTTTACATGCGCGATTATGGCGGCGACGAGAATTTTCATCTTTATGTCGTGAACAAGGATGGGAGCGGCGAAAAAGAACTGACCCCGTTTCCCGGCGTCCGCGTCCGGTTGATCGATGACCTGTATGATGATCCCGATTGGGTCATCATTGGGATGAATAAGCGGAATCCCGAGATATTTGACGCTTTTCGTTTGAACATTAAAACCGGGGAGATCAAGCTGGTCGCGGAAAATCCTGGTAATATTGCCGACTGGCTGACAGATCATGACGGCCAAATAAGAGTGGCGGTCACTGGCGATGGCCTCGATTCGACCGTCCTTTATCGTGACAGCGAAGCCGAGCCATTCCGTCCATTGCTGACGTTTGGTTATCATGATACTTTCGCACCGCTTTTCTTCACGTTCGATAATAAACAGCTTTACGCCGCTTCCAACCTCGGCCGGGATAAGATCGCGATCGTCAAATACGATCCGGCGAGCCAAAAAGAGGTTGAGCTCCTGTTCCAGCATCCCGAAGTCGATGTGGACGGCTTGAATTATTCGCGTAAAAGAAAGGCCCTGACCACCATTGTTTACGAAACCTGGAAAGAAGAGCGCCGGTTCCTCGACAGCACGGCGGAAGGGATCTACAGTGACCTGGCGGCGCAACTGCCGGGTTACGAAATTGACGTGACGGGTAATAACCGGGATGAAGATCTCTTCATCGTCCGGACGACGAGTGACCGCTCACGCGGCGCGTATTATTTGTATGAGTTAGCTGGCCAGAGATTGACCAAGCTGGCTGAAGCCGCTCCCTGGCTTAAGGAATCAGATTTAGCAGAGATGAAGCCGATCGAATATATGTCGCGTGACGGCCTAAAGATCAATGCTTATCTGGTTGTGCCG
>JAQVPA010000056.1 GCA_028702315.1 Candidatus Margulisiibacteriota bacterium | reverse complement strand
GAGAGGGTGTGTTTCGTCTATCTTGATCTTTTCGAGGGAGCGCTCCAATTCTTCAAGGTCCTCAAATTTAACAGTGTGATCGCAACGTCCGTCATCAACAATGATCCTGATCTTCTTATCCGAGCCCTTCTTGCCGGAGATAATTAGCGTCGAGGAGCCGGCTTTGGGATTAAGAGTAATCTTTTTACAGTTGAGCCAGTTATCCCATTTGTCTTCGACCCAATTGGCGACCTTGGCGGTTGCCCGTTCTCGTTTATACTGGTCGACGATATATTTGCGGTAAAAATAGACGGAACCGACCAGTGCCAAGGCGGGGACAACCCCGAAGTGGGAGAACAGGGCGACGGTTGTAAAAGTGGCATAAGAGAGGGTACGGTAAGCCATGTAATTGAGCCCGGTGAAAAGTTTGACGTTCGAAGAGAGGATGCTAAGTTTGATATGCCGCCGGTTGTAAGGATTAAGGACGGCAGCGTGATTGGTCGAAAAAGCGCGCTTAATATCCCGGTGGGTTTTATAAGCGGCTCCGCCAACCCCAAGTCCAAGAGCGCCCCAGAAAAACGGCGCGAAGATGTTTTGAAGGTAGGAGAATTGGGGCAAAAATCCTGATGGAGAAAAAGTTGTTTGAAAATTGTTATACCCAATGGTTAGGGCTCCACCGGCCACCATCAATGGAAGAAGCTTTTGGCCGAAGTCAAAGAATTTTTTCAGCTTGGAATGAGGATCGACATGCTTGATCATGATGGTCGAGAGAAGGCCGTAGACGGTGCCGCCGCCGAAAACCCACCCCATCCCCGGGACGCCGGCGAACGTCAGGGCGACCGATGCAGCGGAGATGCCGCCGTAGAAAAGGGCGGTCTTAAAGGCCGGGAGCGGGTCCTCGTAATTGTGAAGTTCGGAAGCGATGCACGAATAAGTATTGGCTAGGCCGATCGAAAAATTTTCCAGGATCGGTTCGACTCCTTCCTGGAGAAATTTTAGCTCCGACGGCGCGACGCCGTTGAGCATTTTTGGTTCGATCTGTTCGAGGGTAGTGAGTTGGGCGGCAAAGCGGCCCTTTAAGATGCCGCGCCGTTCGAGCATAGTGATGACGCCGTGGATATCCTCTTGGGAGTTCTGCTGAAAGGCGGGGGCGAGCTGGCGCAAGCCAGCGGCCAGGTTATTCCGGTTGACGCGGCCGCGCAGCACATGGTACTGCGTGACAGTTTCGGAATAGGTGTTTAAAACCCGGCGCGCTTGTGCGCTCAATTTTCCGCTCATATATTGCTTTCCCCTTTCTTTGGCCTTCCAATATATTATCGGCAGATTTCGCGGGGAATTTCACTTTATTTAGCGATAAAAGCAAAAAAGCGGCAGGGGTGGCCTGCCGCTTTAAAATAAAGTTTGAAATTGATTGATTATCTTTGGAAAAAATCTGGAAAACGGGAGACCAGCCGCTGTTTCCAAGCACTGACCTGATCCACTCCTTTGAGTTGGGTAAACATCCCTTCTTGCGAAATGCCTTGAATCGTATCAGGCAAGAAAGTTGTTGGTTCTGTCATGGTGATATTGCCGGAAATGGTCTCAATTTTAAGGTATTTTAGTAAAACTTCTTTAGTAACGGGGTCTTCGTCGTTCCTTTCGATAAGGACACGCGGCAATTTTCCTGGATCAAAATCCCTTAAAAAAGGTAAATTGTAAATAAGCGTTAGCGGGTTGAAGAACGGCAACAAGGCATTGAATTGGTCAAGATACGCCGACTCTACCTGCGTTGATTCGATCAGGGATATCCGCCGCGTGCCGTCGGCTGGTTTATACAGCAGAGGGACTCCGCCGCGGAAATTTTTCTCTTTGCGAACTACTTGGGCGGTTATTTCTGTCTCACCATCTGCATGAGAGGCCAGATAGGCAAGGAAGGTGTTTTCCGGCGACAAGTCAAGCACGACCAGTGGATTGTCAACATTTGATTGGACTAGATAGCGCACGCCGCGTTTAGCCATCCAATCGAGGGCCTTGGCCTGCTGCAAGGTCGGAAAAATGTCGCCATGGCCGGTCGGTGAATAAAGCGTCTCGCCGCCTAAGTCGACCAGTTCCCCGTCCAAAGTTAGGATCGGCAGGCTGCTTTGGTTGGCGGCGATAAAATCCTTGTTTTCAACTAATCCGGTTTCTGCCGCAATTCTGACAACTTCATTATGGGTCGCTTCGCTGGTCATAAAAAAGAGCGGGACATCGATCCCGGCTTTTTCCTTGATCCGCCCAACTGTTGCCCAGATTTTGAGATGCAACAGAGTGAGTCCGGGGGCGATTTCCCAGAATATTTTATTCTGACCTAGCCGGGCGCCAACCCCGCCCGCGGCAATGATTGCGCCAACCTGCCCTTCTTTTAATATTTGCTTGCCGCGGTCGAAAAGGCCAGGAAAATAGCGTTGCTGGATTTCCGGAAAATCTTCCGCTGTGGTTGGGCCGATCCGATGATTAGATATCCGGTTATTCTTGGGGCTCAATTTTTGGTTCCTGATATTTTGGGCAATCAGGCAAAACTCTTCGGGGGAATAACTGCCCGCTAATCTACCAAAACTTCCTTTTTTCCCAGAGATAAAAGTATCGAGTCGTCCAACTCTGGAAAGGATGCGTTGCGGGATTTTTTCAAATGACATAGTTTAGTCCTTTCCTTTAAATAAAGAGATTCCTTCTTGTTAGATATTTATCGGCCGGCCAGCGGTAAAATTTCACTTAATTTTTTTAGTGTGCTACAATTACTCCATGGCGAATCACAAGCCGATCTTTTCTGGATTCGGTAAACCGGGTGAGCGGGTAGAGGAGAAGCCGGAAGCGTATTTCCTCTCCGGCCGCGGGACCGACATCGGCTGTGTTCTTGAAGTGCGCGAAGAGATAAAAAACCCGTCACTGCTCGAGCTCGAGATCCGCGGGACAATAAAATTAGAGGCCGCCTGGGGAAGATTGCGCATTGAAATATTCGATAAGGGGAAGTTGCAGGAGCCGGCCACTTCTTTTGAAGACAGTTTTTTGATGGAAGGCTTAAGTGCTGATGATTTTAAATCGTATTCGTTCCCCATCCTTGGGATTGTCAAATGCCCCCACAAAGTTCAGATCATGGTCGTTGGCCCGTCGGCTACCGACCTTGAGATCCGCAACGTCCATCTCCGCTAGGATATGAAAAAATATGTTTATCTCGTTTTACTTCTTTTTCTCTGCGGCTGCAGCAGGAATTCAGTGACTCCGACGCCATCCGCCAACTTATTTACCGGCGATTTTACCGGCTGCGCGGTCGGCGCCTTTGTCAATGGAATGGAAAATCTTTCATCTTTTCAGACCATGATTGGCAAGAACCTGGTGGTGATCAACTGGTATATTCAATGGGAAGAGTCGTTCCCCTCGGCCGATGCCGACCAGGTCAGCGCCAACGGGAGCGCGCCGCTGATCACTTGGGAGCCGAGCATCACCAACGCGGCCGGCACGCTAGAGGCGATCGCCAGCGGGAGTTATGAAACTTATGTCCGGACTTTTTTCCAGGCGGCGAAAGATTGGGGTAAGCCGCTTTTTCTCCGCTTTGGCCATGAGATGAATGGCAACTGGTACGCCTGGGACGGATATCATAATGGCGGCTCAACCGGGCCGCAAAAATATAAAAACGCCTGGCAATACATATATAATGTAAGGCAAAGCATTGGCGCTTCGAATGTTTATCTCGTTTTTTCCGTAAACCATGAGAATGTCCCAACTGATTATTGGAACACAATCGCTGCTTATTATCCCGGCGATCAATATGTTGATTGGATCGCGGTTGATGGCTATAACTGGGGTGGGATCAGTTGGGAATCGTTCGATTCCGCTTTCAGCCAGGCCTACCAGACACTGACCGCCCTAACGTCCAAACCACTGATGATCTCCGAATTCTCGTCGGATGAGAATGGCGGGGACAAAGCAGCCTGGATCACTGACGCCTTTTCTAAGATCAAGGGAAGTTACCCTCGAATCAAGCTCTTTAGCTGGTTCAATATCAATAAGGAGCGGGATTGGCGGGTCAATTCTTCCGCTTCCGCCGAGGCGGCGTATAAAAGCGCATTGCAAGACGCCTATTTTTTGGGTACAATATAAGTTCGCGTAAAAATTGCAGTCCCATTGAGGTCGCAAGAGGGGATAGTCTTTTTGAAACGGCCGAATAAAAAAAAGAGTTTGTGGCTTCGGATAAAACAGAATCGCATCGCGTATTACTTTATCGCACCGACTGCTTTGGCGATGCTTTTTCTCCACCTGACGCCGATCCTCCAGGGGATCTACATGTCGTTCCTCAATCTCAACCAGATGACATTGCAGTATTATCTCTTGGCCCCGTTTGTTTGGTTTGAAAATTATTATAAGGTCTTAATCGATCCGACCAGTCCTGTCCGAATCGGCCTTTTTGAAGCGGTGCGTAATACCGTGATCTACACCGTGGTCGTAACCATGGGGACGCTTGGTGTTGGAATGATCGTGGCGCTGATGGTCCATCGGAAATTTCATGGCCAGTCGCTGGTGCGGGCGCTATTTCTTTTTCCCTGGATCGTGCCGACTTATGTTACCGGTCTTCTCTGGGGGGTAATGTGGCTTAAAGAGGGTGGGTTGGTCAATGTTCTCCTGGTCGATTGGCTCCACCTTTTGCCGTATAAACCGTCTTGGCTGACAGGGGTCAACACGATCTGGGCGATCATCATTCCGACGATCTGGCGCTTTTGGCCGCTTTCGATGCTGATGCTCCTGGCCGGACTTCAGACGATCCCGGAAGAGCTATATGAAGCGGCCGATATCGACGGCGCCGGGCCCTGGCGCAAGTTTTGGATGATCACCTGGCCGATGCTCCGGCCGGTCTGGTTCATCCTCATTCTATTCGGTTTGATTTACAATACGTATTCTTTCAATATTGTCATCATGATGTTTGGTTTTGGGGCGGGTTTCCCGGGTGAATGGGGCGACCTGATGATGACCAATATTTTCCGCAATTCATTCCAGCTTTGGAACTTTGGCACTGGCGCGGCAGCTTCTGTCCTCCTGCTGATCGTCATGATCATGATCGTTAATGTCTGGTTCCGGTACTTTAAGAAAACCGAGGAAATGCAGTAAACCATGCCATATTATTTAAGAAAAAGAATAATCGATATTATTATCAGCATTATCATGTTGATTTTCCTCGGATTGACGTTGTTGCCGGTTGGCTGGATGATCTTTTCCTCGCTCAAGAGCTCATCCGATATCGCCATCGGCCGGGTCGGCCTGTCCCGCAACCTTACCGGTCAGGTCGAAGTCCACTGGGACAATTACGTTGATATGTGGAAGAATGTCAACTTTGGCCTCTACCTTAAGAACTCGCTGATCATCTGCGGTTCAACGATGTTCTTGGCGATGATTTTATCCACCCTGGCTGCTTACGCCCTGTCGCGTTTCAAATTCCCGGGCTCGGACTTGTTTTCCAACACAATTTTGGCGACACAGATGATCCCGGCGATTATGTATTTGATCCCGTTGTATATTATGTTTGTCAAGTTCACGATTATGACCGGGATCCCGATCAAAGGGACTTACCTAGGGCTGATCCTGATCTACTCCGCCTTTTTTGTCCCGTTCTCGATCTGGATCCTGCGCGGCTTCTTTGCTTCGATCCCCAAAGAACTGGAAGAGGCGGCCCGAATAGACGGCTGTTCCCCCCTCCAGGTCTTTTGGTATATCGCGCTGCCGCTGGCGAAACCCGGCATTATCGCCACCGGGATATATCTGTTCCTTCAAGCCTGGGACGAATTGATGTTTGCCTGGGTGCTGACCAACGGTGACACGATGACGATTCCGGTCGGAATCCGGTTGTTTGTTGGCAATTACCAAAACCGTTTTGACCTGATGATGGCGGCGGCGACCGTTGCCACCATTCCGGTTGTTGTGTTATTCTTCATGCTGCAAAAGCATATCGTGCGCGGTTTAACAGCTGGCGCTGTCAAAGGATAGAAAGGGGAATATTTATGATCAAAAAATTATTAGTTGTCGGTTGTTTGTTATTTGTTGTGAGTTGTGCTAATGCGGAAAAAAATGTTTTTATCGGTGTTTTCCGTGAGGGAGCACCGCGGAACATGAATTACATCAAACAGTTTGAAGCGCAGGCGGGGATCAAGCCAGCAATGGTTATGTGGTACCAGGACTGGGCGCAGGAATTTCCCAAGGCCGATGTGGTAAAGGTCGTAAATTCGGGCGCGGTGCCTCAAATTGTCTGGGAGCCGTGGTACTGGAGTGACCACAGCAAAATAAAACTTAATGATATCATTTCCGGTAAATGGGATTCTTACATTAGGTCTTGGGCAAAGGCGATCAAAGAAGTTGACTCGCCAGTCTTTCTCCGGCCCGGCCATGAATTTAATATTGATGGCTACCCGTGGGGAATCGTTAATAACGATAAAAAACCTGATCTTTACATCAAAGCTTTTAGGCATATTGTTGATATCTTTAAAAATGAAAAGGCCGTCAACGCGAAATTTGTTTGGGCGCCGATGAATTATTCTTTCCCGAAAGAAGCGTGGAATGATTGGACTAGGGCTTATCCGGGCGGCAAGTACGTCGACTGGATCGGTTTTGACGGTTATAACTGGGGGACGACACAAAGCTGGAGCAGCTGGCAGAGTTTTAAGGACCTGTTTCGTGATCAAGTGAGGCAGGCCAAAAAACTCTGGCCTGATAAACCGGTCATGATCGCTGAGTTCGCGGCGGCGGAACAGGGGGGCGATAAAGCTGGCTGGATCAAGGAAATCCCTGATTATTTGAAATCAAGCTTGAGCAATGTGGACATGATTATCTGGTTCGATCAAAAAAAGGAGACCGACTGGCGGATAGATTCTTCGGTTAAGACCTTACATGCTTTTAAGGAGATTATGCAAGACCCGATTTTTTCCGGTACCGGCAAAAAACTGGCGGGTTACGCCAGCCTAGCGGCCAAACCGGTCAAAAACATCGTTGCCGCTTGCAAGGCGACAACTGCGGTTACGATTGACGGCAAATTGGACGAATGGGCTGGCTCTGTGCCGCTGGTAATGAAAGACGCCTCGTTCTTTAAAGAAGGAGTGGGCTGGACTGGCTTGGCTGACCTTTCCGGCAAAATATCTCTTATGTGGGATGATGCCTATCTTTATGTTGGCGCGGACGTTACCGACCGGATCCCGCTGGTCAATAAAAAAGAGCGGGGGGATATTTGGAACGGCGATGCCATTGAGATGGTCTTGAGTACTAACCCAAACGCAGATCAAAAGCGAGAATCATTTGCTTTGGGTGATTATCAGGTTGGTTTTGGGACAGGGGATGGAAAGGGCAATAATCCTTCGATCTGGAATTGGCAGAGAAGACGGGTTCCGCAGGGTAGCGAAATCGCGGTCAAAAAGATTGATAATTCCGGGTATGTTCTCGAAGCCAAGATTCCTTGGGCGTTCTTTGGGACATTTATTCCGGTGCCCGGTACAAAAGTTGGTTTTGATATAGCTTTCGATGACGCGGATCATTCTGGCTTGCGAGAAAAGCAGTTTATCTGGAACGGCGATTATTATTTTTACAGAGACCCAAGTGTTTGGGGTATCCTGGAATTCAAATAGGAGGGAATGAAATGAGAAAGGTGGTTAGGTTGTTGGGTGGTTTAGGGCTTATAGCTTTGTTTGTGGTTGGTGCTTTGGTGGTTTCTGCTGGGGCGATGGGTGGGGCTGCGCCACAGGCGACCGGAGGGCCGAAGACCGGTTTAGCGGAAAAGGTTTTCTTAGTCGATAACTTTGAATCAGGGAGCCTCAAATCACCGCGTGAATGGTGGACCTTTGACATTGAAAAAGCGGAAATATCAGCTAATCAGGACTTGATTGGAGGGGATGCGTCGGTTGAAGCGACCGTTGGGACTTATTCTCTCTTGCTTTCCGGCATGGCCAACAACTTTTATGTTGGTGGCTGTGGCACTTATCTAGCTAAAGAGAACCAAGACACTTCCAAATATACGACCTTTATAGTGGATGTTTATGGAAACGGTCCCGGTTCTGGCACGCTGAAGGTCGAACTAGTCGATGATGATAATAACAATTGGCAGGCGGAACAAGACCGCCAAAAACAATACGCGCTTATTTATGATGATAAGTATGTGACCGAGGTGAACATCGATTGGAACGGCTGGAAAAAAGTGTCGATCCCCCTGGCTAGTTTTGTCGATGACAACCCCGGAGTAGGCGATGATATTTGGAACCCGAACCAGGCGAATGGGTCGGGCGGCCTACTCCAAATGCAATTAATCTGCATCGCGACCGATGCAAAAGGCAAAGTGAATTATAATCTGGATAATATCGCTTTGACGATGGACGAATGAAAAAGTGGTTGCTGTCTCTGCTGATCGCCTTACTGTTAGCAGGGGCAACCTTGGCCGAAACCAGGTGGTTTTTTGAGACTTGGGAAGATATACGATACTGCGAATCTAACGTAGAACAAAAAGGTTTTTCGTCGATCATTGGCTATTACCAGGGCAAACTAGGAGTGTACCTTTTTGATACGCCCGTTCAGGTTTACGGTGCTTTATATGGCGTGGCTTCCCAGAATAGCGCATATTGGAACAATTCGGTTGCCGCTGGCCCGGCGATCCGCGTTTTCCCTCTTCAGGGCTTCAAAAGCGAACAATGGTATCTGGATTGGGTTCCGAGCACCAGGATATTCTGTGAATCGCTGAACATTTCTTATCAAAAGAACGCGGCTTCGGGCGAAGCAAATAAAACGAGCGATCTTCGAACCGGGATTGAAGTGTACCACGAATGGAACCTCGACAAACCAGACCTAAATGAATACTGGGGTGAGGTCTGGTTGAACCTCTCTTACCGGACGACCAATTTTAGCTGGACGGATTTTAACAATTACATTCTGTACTTCCAGCCAAGGATCGGCCGTCACCTTGGCCGGGGGATCGAACCGTATCTCAAACTTGACCTGACCTATTCTGGCAAATCGGATTATTGGCTTAATGTTGCCACCTATGGAGCCGGGATCAGGTTTGAGCCGTGGCGGCTTGACGAGCGCGCGCCCGAAATACTGCGCGAATTCAAAATGTTTGCTGAAATTCTGGGTAATTCGTATTTGTGGGATAAACCGACGAATCCGAACCAGAATGTTACCTCTGATGCCAGATTTGGGATTGACTTCTCAATGGGTAGATAACGATGTTTCTGGTAGTTGGCCTTGGCAATCCTGGCCTGGAATATGAAGCAACCAGGCACAACCTTGGCTTTAAGGTTGTTGCCGAGCTGGCTGGCCGCCTTGGCATAAAAACTTTCAAGGAAAAGCATCAATCTTTTTTAGCCGAAACGAACATTGCTGGCCATAAAGTGATTCTCGCCCAGCCGCAGACCTTTATGAATAATTCCGGCCTTGCTGTGCATGGTATCCTCGCCTGGCATAAGATCGAAGCCAAAGGCCTGATCGTAGTTTATGATGATGTTGACCTTGAGGTTGGCCAAATCCGCATTAGGGAAAAAGGGTCAGCCGGCGGCCACCATGGTCTTGAATCGATCATTGCCAGTCTTGGTACGACTGAGTTTGCCAGAGTGCGGCTTGGGATCGGACGCGAATCTCTGACCGGTGATGTCAGCGATTATGTTTTGCAACGGATCCCCCCCACGCAAAGAGAGCCGCTTGCCGAGGCGGTCATGACCGCCGCTGATGCGGTGGAAGCGATCATCAAAAACGGTCTTGCCCCGGCCATGAATAAGTTTAATGGAGCTTAACAGCTTAAGTCAGAGAATTGGGGAATCTTCCTATTTTCAAGGCAAGCTTGCCGACTTAAAAGACAACAAAAAACCCCTGTTTTCCGGCTTGATCGGAGCCGCCCGTTCAGCCGTTATTGCCGCTCTTCGCCAGATTAAACCAAATCTGCTGATCGTAACTTTTTCTTCCCAGGAAACGGAAAAGATCAGCCGCGAAGTGGAATTATTCTCCGGCCAGCCGGTCGCCATCTTTCCGGCCCTTGATGTTTTG
>JAQVPA010000055.1:2604-10362 GCA_028702315.1 Candidatus Margulisiibacteriota bacterium | reverse complement strand
AAACCCTGGAACAGCTGGCCTAAACAAGCTAAAAGCATTGCGCTCTCTCGGCATCAACCGCCTTTCGATCGGCGTCCAGTCATTTAATGATAAACATTTAAAAACCCTGGGCCGGATGCACAACGCGGCTGAAGTAATCAAGTTTTACGACGACGCCCGCGCCGCCGGGTTTGACAATATCAATCTCGACCTGATGTTCGCCCTGCCCGGCCAAACTCTTGAGGAATGGCGAGCCGACCTGCAAACCGCTATCAACCTAACCACCGAACCACCCAACCACCTATCTACATATAATTTACACCTTGAAGAAAATACACCCCTTTGGGAAAAAACACGAATGCCCTCACCCGCTAACGCAAAACCATCCCCCCTCTCCCAGAGGGAGAGGGTAATTCCCTTTTCAAACAGTCAGCCCCAGCAAGTTACCTTCTCCCCCTGGGAGAAGGGGGCAACTTTAGAGCCAGCGGATGAGGGTTTAATGCTCCCTTCCGAAGACCTTGAGCTAGCCATGTACGAACACACGATCGAAACCCTCACCACCGCCGGCTATAAGCATTACGAGATCTCAAATTTCGCCAAGCCCGGTTATGAATGTTTACATAATCTAAACTATTGGCGGAATGGTAATTACCTTGGTCTCGGCGCCGGGGCGCACTCGCATTTCAACGGCCAGCGCTGGGCAAACCCTAATTGTATAGAAAGTTATTTGGGGAAAGGTTGGGATACTGGTCTGGTCAATAGTCAAAAGTTTAAAATTCCAAAAACCCAACCCAACAACCAGACAAGTCGCTCAACCTCTCAACAAGAAACCATTTTCATGGGCCTCCGCCTCCTCGACGGCATCTCAACCGATAAATTTACCGGCTTTGATAAAGAAGTTAAGGGACTAATAAACGATGGTTTGCTGATGGAAGAGAACGGCAACTATAAACTGACCCGCCGGGGCTTATATTTGGGGAATTTGGTTTTTGAAAAGTTTATTTAGGAAACCGCGACGTTCAGTCGCCGGTTTCCGCGTCTTGACACAGCATTATCAACTTGCTATAATTAGCACTCCGAAGGAGTGAGTGCTAATGATGAAAACCGTCGAACTAGACGAACGTAAAAGGCGGATCCTTGAAGCGATCGCCCGCGATTATCTGCACACGGCGGAGCCGGTCGGCTCCCGCACGATCTGGCGCGCCTACATGCCCGACCTCTCCCCCGCCACGATCAGGAACGAGATGGCCGACCTTGAGGCGATGGGGCTCATTATGCAGCCGCATACTTCGGCCGGCCGGATCCCGACCGACCTCGGTTATCGTTTCTACGTTGACCACCTGATGAAGTCGCGTCTGCTGACCGTTAAAGAAGAAGATATTATTAATGAAGGCTTAAAGTCGGTCCACGATGACGTGGAAGACGCCCTGCACCAAACATTAAAGATCTTATCGCACCTGCTCGAATACGCTTCGGTCGTCGCGACTTTAAACAACAAGACCCGGGTTTACTCAGGTGGCTTTTCCAAAATGCTAAAACAACCAGAATTTTCCGACATCAACTTTGCCCGCCAGCTAATGCATACGGTCGAGGAAGAGGACCTGATGGCAGAAATGGTCAAGGAGTACACGACAAAGAAAGGGATCACGATCAGGATCGGCTCGGAAAACAAGTTTAAAGAAGTCAAAAATTGCAGTGTGGTGATGAGCTCGTACGAGATGAAGGACGCGGCCACCGGCGGGATTGGCGTGATCGGCCCGACCCGGATGAGCTACTCGCGCGTCGCCAGCATTCTCGAGACCCTCTCCCGCCGTCTCGATAATATACTGGAGGATTAAGATGGCCGAAGAAATTCAAGAAGTTCAAAAAGAGCTCCCGCCCGAAAAGACAGAACTCGAACTGGCCAAAGAAGAGCTGGAATCGACCAAAAATCGCCTGCTGCGCGCTTTAGCTGATTTTGATAATTATAAGAAGCGTTCCGCGCTTGATCGCGAACAGTTCGTCAAGTTCGCCAATGAGAACCTGATCACCGAGCTCCTCCCTATCCTTGACGGCTTTGGCCGGGCAATGGAGGCAGGGAAAAAAGGGAAAGCCGGCGAAGAGATGATGAAAGGGATCGCGCTGATCAAGAAACAGCTGGAAGACGTGCTGACCAAGTACGGCGTCAAGGAGATCGCGGCCAAAGGCCGGCCATATGACCCGAACTTGCACGAAGCGATCCTGCAAAAGGAAGACAAAGGGCCTGAGGGGATCATTTTAGAGGAAATGCAAAAGGGATATGCTTTGCACGGGCGGGTCATTAGGCCATCGATGGTTATAGTGAGCAAGAAGTAACGCGAATAGAGTAACGGGTAACGCGTACAATGTACACGTTACGCATCTCGCGTTACTCTATTCTAAAAGAAAATTAGGAGGAAAAAGAAAATGTCTAAAGAAAAAATAATCGGTATCGATCTGGGAACGACGAATAGCTGCGTGGCGGTAATGATGGGAGGAGAACCGACAGTAGCACCAAACTCGGAAGGAGGGCGCACTACCCCGTCGATTGTGGCCTTCTTAAAGGATGGCTCGCGGGTTGTCGGTCAGGTCGCCAAACGGCAGGCGATCACCAATCCGGAACATACTATTTCATCTATTAAAAGATTTATGGGCCGCCGCTTCGATGAGATCGGCAGTGAGTTGAAGTATGTCCCTTATAAAGTTGAAAAAGGGGGCAAGAACGAAGCGACAGTAGCGATCGAAAATAAACAATACAGCCCGCCGGAAATTTCCGCCATGATCCTGCAGAAGATGAAACAGTCGGCCGAAGATTTTCTCGGCGAAGCGGTCAAGAAAGCGGTCATTACCGTCCCCGCCTATTTTAACGACAGCCAGCGGCAAGCAACTAAGGACGCTGGCACGATCGCCGGGCTCGAGGTCGTCCGGATCATCAACGAGCCGACCGCCGCCGCCCTCGCCTACGGTCTCGATAAAAAGAAGAATGAAAAAGTCGCCGTCTATGACCTCGGCGGCGGCACGTTCGACATCTCGATCCTGGAGCTCGGCGAAGGGGTCTTCGAAGTTAAATCGACCAACGGCGACACCCACCTTGGCGGCGACGACTTTGACCAGCACATCATGAAATGGCTGCTGGAGGAATTTAAAAAAGACCAGGGCGTTGACCTCAGCAAGGACCGGATGGCGATGCAGCGGCTCAAAGAATCGGCCGAAAAAGCGAAGATCGAGCTTTCCACCACGGCGGAAACGGAGATCAACCTTCCCTTTATCACTGCCGACCAGACCGGCCCGAAACATTTGGTAATTAAATTGACCCGGGCAAAACTTGAATCGCTGGTCAGCGACCTGATCGAACGGTCGATCACCCCGTGCAAACAGGCGCTCTCCGATGCCGGCCTCTCGACCGGCCAGATCGACGAAGTAATTCTCGTCGGCGGCATGACCCGGATGCCCAAGGTCCAGGAAGCGGTAAAAGCTTTCTTCGGTAAGGAGCCGCACAAAGGCGTTAACCCGGATGAAGTCGTGGCGATCGGCGCCGCGATCCAAGGCGGCGTTCTCGCCGGCGAAGTCAAGGAGATGGTCCTGCTCGACGTCACTCCCCTCACCCTCGGTATCGAAACGCTCGGCGGCGTCATGACCCCGCTCATCGAGCGGAACATGACGATCCCGACCTCCAAGAGCCAGGTCTTCTCGACCGCGGCCGACGGGCAAACGTCAGTTGAAGTCCATATCCTGCAAGGTGAACGCCCGATGGCGTCCGACAACCGGACGCTCGGCCGGTTCCATCTCGACGGCATCCCGCCGGCGCCGCGCGGCATCCCGCAGGTTGAAGTTACCTTCGACATCGACGCTAACGGTATTTTGACCGTCAAGGCAAAAGATAAAGGAACGAATAAAGAACAAAAGATCACGATCACCGCTTCATCCGGCCTCTCAAAAGAGGAAATCGAGAAGATGAAGAAAGAAGCCGAGTCACATGAAGCGGAAGATAAGAAGAAAAAAGAGGAGATCGAGACCCGGAACCAGGCCGACGCGATGTGCTACTCCGCGGAAAAAACGGTCAAAGAAGCGGGCGACAAAGTCGACGCCGCGACCAAGGAAAAAGTGGAAAAGGCGATCGCGGAAACCCGGAAAGCGCTGGAAAGCAACGATCCAGCCAACATCAAGAACTCTCTCGAAGCCCTGCAAAAAGAGGTCTATGAAATGTCGTCTAAGATTTACAAAGAAAGCGGCCCGACTCCCGGCCAGGAAAATCCGGCCGGCGCCGGCCCAGAAGGAAAAACCGTCGATGCGGAGGCCGAGATCAAAGACGATAAATAATGGCAAAGAAGGATTATTACGAGAGCCTTGGCGTTAGCAAGTCAGCCTCCCAGGACGAGATAAAAAAAGCTTACCGCAATCTCGCCCGCAAATACCACCCCGACGTTAATAAGGACGCCGGGTCGGCCGATAAATTTAAAGAGATCAACGAAGCTTACCAAACACTCTCTGATCCCGCTAAACGTTCCCAGTATGACCAGTTTGGCCAGGCCGGCGGCGGGTTTGGCGGCTTTGGCGGCGGCGGATTTGACGAACAGTTCCAGGGCTTTGAAGGGTTTGGCGACTTTGGCGACCTGTTTGACGTTTTCTTCGGCCAGCAGCGCGGCGGGCGCCGAAGCGGCCCCCAGCGGGGCGAAGATATCCGCTACGATCTCCGGATCACGCTCGAAGAAGCGGCCCGCGGCGTGGAAACGGAACTGGAAGTCGTCCATTTCACCTCTTGCACAACTTGTAAAGGATCCGGCGCCAAACCCGGCACCTCCCCGGTAAAATGTTCCAATTGCGGCGGCGCCGGCCAGATCAGGAAAAACCAGCGGACAATTCTTGGCAGCTTTACCCAAGTCGTCCCCTGCCCGACTTGCCGCGGGGCCGGCACAGTGATCGGCTCCCCCTGCCCTGAATGCCAAGGGAGCGGCCGCGAAAAGAAACGGCACAAAGTTAAAGTTAAGGTCCCGGCCGGGATCGACTCCGGTTTACGCCTGCGGATCAGCGGCGCGGGCAACGCCGGCGATAAAGGCGGGACACCGGGCGACCTTTATGTCTTCATCACCGTTGATCCCCACCCGCTCTTTAACCGTGACGGTGAAAACCTGTATTACCGGACAAAAATTTCGTTCATCCAGGCGATTTTGGGCGCTGAAATAAAAGTTCCGACTTTAAGCGGCGAGATCACATTTAAAATTCCAGCCGGGACGCAACCCAACACTAATTTTAAATTAAAGGAAAAAGGCCTGCCGGTCCTGCAAGGCCACGGCCGCGGCGACCTATATGTCCTGGTCGAAGTTGAGATCCCAACCAAGGTTTCGCGGGAGCAGGCGGAACTGCTGAAAAAATATAATGCCTAGGGTCTTCGTCGATAAGAATGAACTTCCCGAGATCACCGGCCCCGCCGTCCACCATCTCCGCGATGTCCTCCGGCTAAAAGCCGGTGAGGCGATCGATCTGCTCGATGGCCTAGGGAACATTCACCACGCGAAAATAATCACGCTCGGCAAAGAGCGGATTAGCTGTCAGGTATTGTCATCGGAAAAAATGTTGACCGAACCGGCGGTTAAAGTGGCGCTCGCCCAAGCGCTCCCCAAAGCGGCAAAAATGGACTTGATCATCGAAAAATGCACCGAGCTTGGTGTAACCTCGATCATTCCTCTCATCACCGCCCGGACCGAAGCAAAAACCGCCAAACTGGAGCGTTGGCAAAAGATCGCCAAGGCCGCCGCCGAACAATCCGGCCGCGCCATTATTCCGGAAATCACCTCGCCGTTAAAGTTTGCCAATGTTTTGCAGCTTAAGGATCAATATGACCTGGCCTTGATTCCCTGGGAACTTGAACAAGAAACAAAGCTCAAACAAGCCCTGATCTCCAAATTCCCCAATTCCCCAATCCGAATTACCCAATCTCCAAATATCCTTATATTAATTGGCCCCGAAGGAGGATTTACGCAACAAGAGATCGAGCTTGCCAAGAACGCGGGCTTCACTCCTGTCAGCCTGGGTAAGACAATACTTCGAACCGAAACCGCTGGCCTCGCTGCTCTTGCCGCGATAATGTACGAGCTGGAATAAAAGCAGAAAAAACTTAAGGGTTCAATATATAAAGAAAACGGGGACCAACCCGTTTAAAGTATCCAAGTTTTCTTTAAAAGAGAAAAGGTCCCCGTCTCTATTAGAATACGATCGGCTGGCTAACAGTCAAAGCAAAACCCTTATCGGTATGTGTATTTGACCTGACAGCAGAGTAACCTAACTCAACTGCTGTCTTGCCTAAGCCTAAACCAACATCAAACCGGCAACCGACAGAAGCGTCGATCCCCATTTTCCCGGACGTCTTACCATTACCATAAACGACGTAGTTTAATCCGCCGTTAAGGAATGTCTCGAGTCCGCCCATCATCTCTGGCGGTAAATTGATAATACCTCCAAAGTATACAGGAACAGCCTTAAGCAAATTGCCCTGGGTGTACCCAAGCCCAACCCGGTACTTGACTGAATTGGCGGAAAGGCCTACCATGCTACCTAGCGCAAGAGGATCGTCCAGAATGATCTGACCGATCACGCCCAGAGAGCCGGAAATCTGACCTTTGCCAGTGCTGATGTACTGACCCGACAGCAATGTGTTGATCCCCCATCCGAAAAGACCTCCACTCGGAGCTGCGGCTGGTTTAGCCTGCATTGCCGGTGGCGGCGGGACAGGAGCAACTGGTGCTGGCGCTGCTTCCATTTCCGCTTTCAGCTTGTTCCAGCGAGCCAAGGTTCCCTGCTTTTCTTTCTGCAAGACCTTAACTTTCGCCGTGTTACCAGCTTTGCGGTATTTCACGATCTTAGCGTCAACGACGTTCAGATACTCTCTGACCGCCGCTTTTTCTTCTTCCAGTGTCCTGGCAGAAGCAACGCTGACCACGAGGGAAGCGATGAACGCGAACGCAATCATTAATGCTAAAAATTTCTTCATTATATTTTTCACCTCCTTTTGCTTGAAATTATAGCAATCGGCTGTATTTTGTCAAGGGGTTTTCTACCTTGAGCCAAGGTCTCGCTTGTAGCCAATCATAACCGTTGTCCCCTTATAAGAAGCCGCATAACCTGGCCGAAAAATGGCAAACCCCAGTTCCCCAAAAACCAACCCGTCAAACCCATCACTTTGGACACCATAAAAGAGCTGGCCGCCAAGCGTTGTGCCTGCCCGCCCATCTGAAGTTGACACTAAGTAATTAATCCCGCCACCAATATAATTTTCCACTCCGCTAAGGAAACCGGGCGGATAATTCAACACCAGGTCAAGACAAACCGGCGAGAACCGCTTATCCGTTGCTTGATTTTGCGCTAAACCAGCTAAGAGCCGGAGCGAAGTCGTGGCCGGCCCAACAATGAACTTTAGTGGGACCCCGATCTCAAGCAGACCGGCAGTCGTCCCGCCAAACACCCCCCCGACTAAGCCTGCCTCATAACGAAGAATCGGTCGCGCCAACTTCCCCGCCTCCGCCACCTGCAGCGCCTCAAGCTCTTCTGGTGACACCTCACTGGAAACCTGGCTAACTTCCTCGCTGGCCAGTCGCGTGGGCTTGGGGTAAAGTTTTTTGTTTATTTGTTTGATCTCCAAGTTATAACGGTCGATCGTATCGATAATATTCACCCGTTGCTGCTTTGCTTTGACAGTTGGCAGTTTTTTCTTGAGCCTGACTATCTCTTTATTCAGCTTAGCCGTTCTTTGCTTATAAGAAGAAATCTGTTTTTTGGTCAGTTGCT
>JAQVPA010000055.1:0-2594 GCA_028702315.1 Candidatus Margulisiibacteriota bacterium | reverse complement strand
ATAACTTACGCCCGATAAAAGCACAAAGATCATTAGTATGATAAGCGGTCTCATTCGCTCCAATTCTACCCTATTCCGATATTTCTGACAATGCCCGATAAAACAGTTACCGCGGCTGGGAATTATGCTATAATTTCCCCGTCAAAAAGGAGGCCTCACTATGAAAAAATATTTTATTGTCGCCTTAGTCTGCTGTTTCTCTGCCGGGGTGGTGTTAGCCGCGCAATTGGATGGCGGTCAAACATTATCGGTGACCGGGACCGGCATTGTCCAGGTCGAGCCCGACACCGCCACTGTCAAGTTGGGAGTGGAAGTTTCCCAAAAGACCGCCCAAGAGGCGCAAGCCAACAATGCCGCCATTATGGCCAAAGTCGCCGGCGCGATCGCTAAGGTCGGCATCGCCAAAGAAAAAGTCCAGACCGCCGGCTTCAATATTTGGCCGGAAATAAAATACGAACAAAACCAACCGCCCAAAATCGTTGGTTACCGCTGTAGCAACCAGGTCAATATTACCGTCGATGATCTGGCCAAAGTTTCCCGGGTGATCGACGCCGGCATTAATGCCGGGGCGAATAATGTCCAGGGACTCCAATTTCTACGGCAAGACGACGCGGCCGCTAAGCAGCAAGCCTTGCGCCGGGCGGTCGACGATGCGGCCGCTAAGGCAAAAGCAATTGCCGCGGCGGCGGGGCTAAAAATTGCGGGAGTAAAAAACATTATTGAAAGCGGCGCGATCCCCCCGATCATCAACCAGGAGGCAGGCGTCATGAGGGCAATGTCAGCGGACAGCAGCACACCGGTCTCCGCCGGGCTGCTGGAAATAAGGGGCAATGTTTCGATCACTTACGATCTGAAATGACTAATTACTAATGACGAATGAATGTATGCCTTCGGCATATTATTCTGAATATAAAACTCCTTAATTAGTCATTAGGAATTAGACATTAGTCATTAATCAAGGCCGGCGCTTTTCCTTCTCTTCTTCCTTAAACTTGCGAGCCATCTTTTCCCGCTTTTCCGCCATCCGGTCTAGCTTGTAAACAAAAAAGAGGACTTCGGCGACCAAAGTGTAAAGTTCAGCGGGAATCTCGGTATCAAGTTCAAGTTTGGTCAACAGTTTAGCCAATTCCGGATCTTCGTAGAGCGGAATCCGGTTCTCGTCGGCAATACGCAGTATCTCATCGGCGATCGGCCCGCGGCCGGAGGCAATGACCAGCGGCGCCTTATCGTGGTCGACATCATAACGGAGCGCGACCGCCGTCTTCCGCTTTTCCGGCGTCGTTTTTTCTTTCGCCTCGTCCAGTTCTTCGCCCGGCCCCTTAATTTTTTCTTCCGCCATAAATATTATGCCTCAATATCGATTTTTTTCAGGATGTCGTCAAGCCGCGGCAGCATCGGAATCAGATAAGGCTTAATGTTACACATCGCCGGGTCAACCTTGACCTGATAGCCGGTGATCAGAAAATTCTTGTCCGCCAGCTTCTGCTGGAATTCGCCATATTCTTTGGCGATCATCGACCGCCCCTGGTCGCCATAATCTTTTTCGTTAAAGACAAAGATCACGTAGATTTTATTATCTTTGACGATCATCGAGACGACCATCTTCCCCATATTTTCCGTTTCCATCGACATGACAATCTGCGTGTTGTGCGGGTCAACGGTCGCCTGTTTCCCTTCGCCGTCACGGGTAATGACAATTTCAAAATTTTTCGGCGGATCGGTCATGGCATTGGGGATCTGCTGGTAATGGTAATTGACCTCGGAGCGGCCGCTCTGCGACAAGATCGCCTGGGCAACCAAGTTCTGCATCATCCCTTCAAGTTTTCCCTGGAACTCCAGCAACGCCGCGGAAAGCGCCTGGGCTTCGGCTCCGCCCGACGCCGGGGCTTTTTGCTGCAAACCCTGCAGCAAAGCTTTGAGCGCTCGGACATCATTTAAAGTATTTAGCTGATTAAAGACTTTTGAGGAAGAATCCCCGCTGATCGTCTGGAAAGTTTCATCAAATTGGGAAAGCAGCGCTGTTAACTGGGAAAGCAAGGCCGGGTCCATCAGCGCCTTGCCCATCGCCATAGCCGAAGTCAAATTGCCAATCCCTTGCTGCAAGGCGGCTAATTGCGACGCCATGGTCGGGTTTTGGGAAAGGTATTGGCCAAGTACTTTGACGGCTTCAGGGGAATCGATCCCTTTCATGAGCAAAAGAAGCGCCGCTTCCTGCATTGGCTGGGACTTATCGGTCCCTTGCAACATCGTGGTCATTTTTACAAAATTAGCGCGCGAGATCTCAACCCCATTACGCAGCATCAGCGACGCCATTTTGGTGTTCGCGTCATTGGGTTCAATTTGCAGAGAAAGAAGATGGGCCCTGATATCTTCAATTGTCAGCGGGCGGGCGACAGAAACCGCCTGCCTGGCCGCCGCCGGCTGGGCAGTTGTGGAGGTTGTTTGGGTCGGGGCAACTTCACTCGGTTTAGTTGGAGCAGCTCTGGGCGGAACCCCACGAACTCCACCAGCAGTTTGTGCTTCTTGGGCGTTAGTCACCGGAGAACTCGCCGCTTTCCCTGTCGGCCAAATGATCGGTTTACCGGGATGGACAC
>JAQVPA010000054.1 GCA_028702315.1 Candidatus Margulisiibacteriota bacterium | reverse complement strand
CCCGGCAACTGTTTTGCCGGGGATATAATCCTTGATCTCTCTGACCTCAGGCCTTAGGAGTTCAGCCGCCATTAGAACGGATTTGCCCAGCTGAAGCCGATCAGCGCGGACCGCGGATCTTTGGCTTGGACCCCGTCAGCCGTGGCATCGAGGACATTAAGCGCGGAAATGTTGAGCGAGAAGATCGGAGTAAAATAAAATCTTAAGCCGGCGTTGGTCTGGAAGAGCGATTCCCCGGCCATCAAGTCTGCCATCAGGAAGAAATTGTCGCTGATTGCCAGCTCGACCCCGGCCATGCCGAGTGGCCGGAACTTGTAATTGGGAAAATCAGCCATGAAGCCGAAGGTCAACTTGGGACCCTGTTTTAAATATTTGGTTGCGACCATATAGACATCGGTTTGGGTGTAGGAAAAAAGATTTTCCACGCCCAGCGCCAGCAAAAGCGGATAGGGGTCGTCGCCAGTGGAAAGGGCGAGCTTCATGTTGACAAAAACGCCTTCGCGCAGCTGGTTCGTTCCGCGCTCGCTTCCGCCGACGATCCCCAGTTCCAGCCCATGGAATGTCCCGAGGTTCATTTTATAGGCGATGACCGACTCAGACGAGCCACCGGCAGAGGGCATGATCGAACCGTAATCGGCCGCAATATTAAAGTTTTTATAAGGGATGCAGTCAGCCGACGGGATGCGGACCAAGCCGGTCGGGCCATTGAGCGCTGGGGAAGGGATCACCTGGGGAAAAGCGAACGCATGAGACACACAAACTAAACCCAAAAAACTAAACCCTAAACAAACAACAAGCGCAAATTTCCAAATTTTAAACATAATTAATCCTCCGGAGATTTTATGAGGGAATTATAGAGAGTTTCGATCTCTTTTGCAACCACAACCGAGGAGAACCTCGCAGCGGCGTCTTCGCGCGCGGCCCGGGACATTTTGGCGCGCAGGCCGTCATCAGTTAGCAGCCGCTCGACGTGCTCGATAAATTTTCCCTGGCTTCTCGGGACAAGATAGCCGTCGATCCCGGAGCGGACGGAATCGATCAGCCCGCCGGCAAAGAGGGCGACGATTGGCAGCCCGGCCCCCTTGGCTTCGGCCAGAACCATTCCCTGGGTTTCGGTTTTGGAGGCGAAAACAAAAATGTCGCCCATGGCGTAGTAATTTAGTATCCCTGGATAGGGGATTTCTCCCGTGAACACCACGTTTCGTAACGCGTAACGCGTAACGCGTAACGCGGGCAATGAAGGACCGCCACCGACAAGAACAAGTTTTACATTCGGGATTTTTAGTTCGGAGAATGCGTCTAGAAGAAAACGAATGTTTTTCTCTTTAGAAAGTCGCCCCGCGTAAAGCAGTACTTTGTCATCTTTATGCAAACCATATTTGTGGCGAAGCCGTAACTTTGCCGCTTCTAAATCCTCCGGGTAACGGTGAAGTTCAATGCCCGAAGGGATAACTTCAACCGGTGTCTTGACCTGCCAGGCCCGCAGCGCTCGCCGCGCCATCTCCGATGGCGTCACGATCTGGTCGGTACCGCGGCAGAAAGATTGGAGATAGGCAACGATACCCATTTTGGCCAGGCGCGGCGGGACAAAACGGGCAAAGTGGACATATCTGGTAAAAAGCGTATGGAAGGAATAAACAAACGGCACCCCTTTTTGTTTAGCGATAAACCGGGCAAGCAGGCCGGACTGGAAAGGGGAATGAGCGTGGACAATATCAACCTCTGGTATTTCCCTGACAAAAGGGAGCGCCAGGCGGAATTTTGGATAGCCGGTCGGGACGGAAGGGAAGCGAAAGACATCAGGGTCTGTATCCTTATGTCCAGGGTAGCCGGGGGCAAAGATATAGACGCGATGGCCAAGGAGGCGGAGTTCGTTAGCCAATATCTCGATGGTGTTAGTGACGCCGGAGAGGTAGGGCTTATACGAATCAGCGAAAAACGCGATCCTCACTTTTTCGCTTTAAATTTTTTATAGAGTTCCGGCAGGCGATGCAAAAAGGCCTGGACTTCAAGGTCTTTTTTGTGGTCGATCGCCGGGAAACCGGAAACGACGGAATTGGCGGGAATATCTTTAGTGACCCCGGCTTTAGCCATGATGACCGTATTTTCACCAACCACAATATGGCCGTTGAAGCCGGCCATACCGCCGACAGAGACATGGTCTTTGAGGGTAACCGACCCCGCTAAGCCGATCAAAGAGGTCAGCGCGCAATCTTTCCCGAGTTCGCAGTTATGGGCGATGTGGGTCAGGCAATCAATTTTGGTCCCGGCGCCGATCCGGGTGACGCCGAGGGTTGCCCGGGCAACTGTGACGTTGGCAAAAAGCTCAACATCGTCTTCAATAGCAACCGAACCAATTTGCGGGATCTTGACATATTTACCTTCGTGCCAGACAAAACCATAGCCGTCGACGCCGAGCCGCGCGCCGGAATGGATCACGACGCGCTTGCCAACCTTGACCCGGTCATAAAGCGTGACATGAGGATGAAGGACACAATCGTCCCCAATCTCGCAATCTTCGCCGACATAAACAAAAGGATAGATCGTGACCCGCTTGCCGATCTTAGCGCTGGCGGCGACGACCGCGGATTTGTGGATGCCGGGCTTTGTCTTGGTTTTTGGTAAGAAATGGGGCAGAAGCAAAGCCAGGGCAAGTCGGGTATTATTGACTAAAATAGCAGGTTTACCGGAGACTTTTGCGGAGCGCGGAACAACGACCGCAGCCGCCTTAGACGACAGCGCCGAAGCCAGGAACTTGTCTTCGTGGGCGAAAACAAGATCTCCGGCTCCGGCCTCTTCTATCGCGGAAATTTTTTTGATTTCGACGTCACCGTTGCCGGCCAGTTCGCCGGCGGCCAGTTCCGCCAATTTTTTTAACTTCACTTGTTAAGTTCGGTCAGTACCAGCTCGGTCAGGTCCATGCCGCCGGTAATAACGACCTGTTTGTCCAGGACAACTTCGATGCCGACTTTTTTCGTCGCTTTTTTCACGGCGTCAAGGATTTTTGACTGGAGCTTTTGGGTCAGTTGCTGGTTGAGCATGAGCAGGTTATCCCGTTTCGGGGCCAGCTTTTCTTCCAGCTCTTTTCTCATTTTCTCCAGGTCTTCCTTTTTCTTGCCTTCTTTTTCCGCTGTTTCCAGCTTTTTCTGGCTCTCTTCAAATTCCTTTTTGAAGCTTTCTTCTTGTTTCGCCAGATCAGCCTGCGCTTTTTCGGTTTCCTTGTATTCCTTGAAAACCTTTTGCACGTCGATGAACCCGATGTTCGAGAATGACGCGCCGTAAGCCAAGTGCGCGGCAAAAGCCAAAACAACAGCGATGATCAATAATTTTTTCATTCTATTCACCTCCTTTTATTATTTTACCACGGGGGCATTTTTACGTCCATAGGCAGCGAGATACACCATAAGGACCGAGACATCGGCGGGCGAGACGCCGGCGATCCGCGAGGCTTGGCCGAGCGAGGCCGGCCGGTGCTGGGCAAGTTTTAGTTGGGCTTCGCGCGAAAGTCCCCGCAACGAACCGAAATCAAGCGCCGCGGGGATCCGCTTTTCTTCCATTTTTTTGAACCGGGCGACCTGCTCCAGCTGGCGCACGATATATCCCTCATATTTTTCAGTGATAGCGATCTGTTCAGAAATTTCCGGAGAAATTCGTTCTTTTCCCTCAACCGCTTTTTTCTTTTTTAAAAAGGCGGCATAGCGTTCTTTTGAGATCAAGCCGACTTTATATCCAAGTTCGGTCAGGCGGAGGTCGGCGTTATCTTGGCGCAGGAGCAAACGATATTCCGAACGGGAAGTGAGCATCCGATACGGCTCAAGCATCTCCTTAGTGATCAGATCGTCGATCAAGGTCCCGATATAACTATTGTCCCTTTGCAAGAGCAACGGCTCTTTTTTCTTTGCTTTTAAAGCGGCATTGATCCCCGCCACGATTCCTTGAGCGGCCGCTTCTTCATAACCAGATGTCCCGTTGATCTGGCCGGCGCAAAACAACCCGCCGACCTTTTGCGTCTCCAACGAATATTTCAACTGCGAGGGAAGGACATAATCATATTCAACCGCATAGCCGGGACGGATCAATTCAACTTTTTCCAATCCCGGCATGGTGCGGAGCATGGCGAGCTGGACGTCTTCCGGCAGAGAGGTTGACATGCCCTGGGCGTACATTTCATTGGTATCCCGACCGGTCGGCTCGATAAAACATTGCTGGCGGTCCTTTTCGGGGAAACGGACTACCTTATCCTCGATCGAGGGACAATATCTTGGCCCAACTCCCTTGATCTTCTTTTGGAAGAGTGGGGAACGGTCAAGGTTGGCCATAATTATTTTATGAGTTTTCTTATTGGTCCAGGTCAGGTGGCAGGGGATTTGGGGAAGGGGCCGAGGGACTAGGGACAGGGGGACTAGGGGGGTGTATTGATTGTATTCCCAGAGAAAAGAAAACATCCGTGGCGGCTCATCGCCGGGCTGAACAGTCATTTTCGAAAAATCGATGCTGCGCTTGTTCAGTCGGGCAGGGGTTCCGGTCTTTAAGCGACCAAGCTTGAGCCCAAGTTTTTTCAATGATCCGGACAATCCTTTTGCCGAAAATTCGCCCATTCGTCCCGCTTCCTGGTGCTTCATGCCAACGTGAATGATCCCGTTCAGGAAAGTGCCGGTAGTGACGACGACTGTTTTCCCTTTGTAAACTACGCCCAGCGTGGTTTTGACCCCGGTTATATGTTGATGGGTTGGGCGGCTAGTCTGGTTTTTGGTTGATCGGTTTAAGGGCGCGGAAGTTAATATTTCTGCAACCTCACCTTGTTTTAGGTCAAGGTTCGGCTCTTCTTCAAGAATTTTTTTCATGACCCGATGGTATTGCTTGCGGTCAGACTGAGCGCGGAGCGCTTGAACGGCAGGGCCTTTATTGGTATTCAACATTTTCATCTGCAGATAGGTCAGGTCGGTCGCGATCCCCATTTGGCCGCCGAGAGCGTCAACTTCGCGGACGAGCTGGCTTTTGGCCGGCCCGCCGATGGCTGGATTGCAAGACATAAAAGCGACGGTGTCGACGTTCATGGTCAGGAGGAGCGTTTGGCAGCCAAGCCGCGCCGCCGCTAGCGCCGCTTCGATCCCCGCGTGCCCAGCGCCGATGACTATTACATCATAATTTTTTGGATAGATGAAATCTTTGGGGGGCATGGCTTACTTGTTAACTATCCCCTAATATCTCTGACCACGAAAACGATCCCCAGCGTCTCGCCGACATGTTTTTCGCGGATCAGGCGGGCGTTGATGATCGCGGGGATGTTTTCCCCCAGGGGATCGATCAAGTCGGCCTTAAATCTTTCAATCAGCAATTTCTTTTCCACCACTTCTTGGTAAAGCTGGCTGCTCCTGGCCTTGTCCTTGAACATGGCAAAAAAGTTTTTGCCCAGACAGACATCGGCTGAAGCGCAAAAAAGCTTTTCCGCCTCCTCGTTAACAAAGAGAACTTTTCCGGTTAGATCGGTTACGACCAGCGAGTCAGGCATCGTTTCCATAATAGTGTCGGCCGCCATGGCGGGGGAAATAGCGAATAAACTATAGCGCCGCATGGCGAAGAAAATAAAAAAGTTCATCAACGCGATGTCAAAGACAACGGTCGGAACGGTCAGCCGATAACCAAAAAGGAGCGGCAAGAGCATGTCGGTCAAGATGCCGATGCCGACCGGGATGAGCGAGCCGATCGCAATAACGACCGCTTGGTCGCGCTCGATCTTTTGCGGCGCGGTCTTGGAATATTGAAAGAAAAGATAAATACCCCAGAGGTTATAGCCGATAGTTTCCAGCAGAAAGAGCGAGTAAAGAGGCGCGGGCTGGCTGATGATGCCGATATGCTGGATCTCGTGCCGCAGGTACATCTGGTTGGTAAACAGGAAGAGTAAGCCGATAATGGTTGGCGGCAGGTAAAGAAGCCAGAGGCTCCACGGTTTGGCCAAGAACTTGTCCTTTTTGGTAAACAACAACGCGAAATGGGCGTACATGGCGAAAGCAAAGGCCCAGAGAGTGGCGCTTAAACGGTTAATATCGGCGGCGAGATCCAGCGTGAAAGCGATCCTAAAGGAATAGGTCAGGATCGCCGCTAAAAAAGCGAGGGCGGAAAAAAGCGAAAAAAACCGGGCGTATTTGTTCTCGTGGTGCCTGGTCCAGATCTGGAAAGCGAGCAACAAAATAAAGAGCGACGCGGCCAATTCAAAGTATGGGAACAACATTGCCATGACGAGACGATTATAGTATAATCCGTCTATTATGACAAGGCCGGCCTACAAAAGAATCCTCCTCAAACTCTCTGGTGAAGTTTTCGGCGGCAAGCAAAAATACGGTGTTGACCTTGAAGTCCTGGCCGTGGTGGCCCAGGAGATCAAATCGGTCAGGGAACTGGGCGCCCAGGTAGCGGTCGTGATCGGCGGCGGGAATATTTTTCGCGGCGTAGCCGGCGCCGTCAAAGGGATCGACCGGGCGACCGGCGACTACATGGGGATGCTGGCGACGGTCATCAATTCACTTGCTCTTCAGGACGCGCTCGAAACCGCTGGCGTGCCGTCGCGGGTCCAGACCGCGATCGAAATGCGCTCGATTGCCGAATCATTTATCCGCCGGCGGGCGATCCGCCACATGGAAAAAGGGCGGGTGGTGATCCTGGCCGCTGGAACCGGGAACCCGTATTTTTCAACCGATACAACCGCGGCCTTGCGGGCGGCCGAACTCGATGCCGATGTTATCTTAAAAGCGACCAAAGTTGACGGCGTTTACGACAAGGATCCGCTGCAATTCAAGAACGCCAAAAAATTCAAAAAGATCACCCACATGGAAGTGTTGCAAAAAAGGCTGCGCGTCATGGATTCAACCGCCGCCTCTCTCTGCATGGAAAATAAAATACCGATCATCGTTTTTGACCTGACCAAGCCGGGGAATATCAAGAAAGCGGTGGCAGGGAAAGAGGTTGGGACGCTGGTTGAGGTCGAGAAACAGGGGAGGAAATAAGATGCAAGACGTCATTAAAGATAGCGAAGAAAGGATGAAAAAGGCGATCGAAGTATTAAAGAAGAATTTCTCGGCGATCCGCACCGGCCGGGCAAACTCGGCGCTGCTTGATCATGTTCAAGTTGAATATTACGGAACCAACGTGCCGCTTAAGCAAGTCGCCTCGATCTCGATCCCGGAGCCGAGGATGATCGTGCTCACTCCCTATGATAAAAGCGCCTCGCAGGGGATAGAAAAGGCGATCCAATCCTCCGACCTCGGCATTAACCCAAAGAACGAAGGTGGAGTGATCCGGCTGGTTCTTCCCGAACCTTCGGGAGAAAGGCGGACAGAACTCGTTAAGGTAACCAAGAAAGAATCAGAAGAAACCAAAATCGCCATTCGCAATGTCCGCCGCGACGCGATTGAGGCGCTAAAAAAGCAAAAAGCGGACAAGACGATCACCGAAGACGTTGAAAAAATGCAAGATAAGAAAGTCCAGGACCTCACTGACAAATTCACCAAAGAGATTGATACGCTTCTCGCCGCCAAAGAAAAAGAGATCATGGAGGTCTAGCTCTGGACCCCGCAAAAGTTCCTCAACATATCGCAGTAATTATGGACGGCAACGGCCGTTGGGCCAAGCAGCGGCATCAACCGCGCATCTTTGGACACAAGGAAGGGGCGGAATCAGTCCGCCACGTCCTCAAGGCCTGTGCCGAGCTCGGCGTCAAATACCTTACCGTTTACGCTTTTTCGACGGAAAATTGGGGGCGGCCCCGGGCGGAAGTAGATTTTTTAATGGGGCTTTTTTCCCAGCTGATTGACCGCGAAGTCACGGAACTAATGAAGAGCGGTGTCAAGCTGCAGTTTTTGGGCCGGCTGCACCAATTCAGCCCCGATCTGCAAGATAAAATTCGAACCGCGATGGACAAGACCAAGGGCAATAAGAGGATTACCCTGAGCGTCATGGTTAATTATGGGGGGAGGGCGGAGATCGTGGATGCTTTGAATGAGATAGTAGAAAGTAGAAAGTTGAAATTAGAAGGTAGGATCGAAGAAAAAGACGTTCAAGCCCATCTTTATACAAAAGACATGCCCGACCCGGACCTGCTGATCAGGACAGCTAATGAAATGAGGGTTTCCAATTTTCTTCTTTGGCAGATCGCTTACGCGGAAATTTATGTGACCGAAACGTTCTGGCCCGATTTCCGCCGGGAACAGCTTATCGCGGCGATCGAAGCGTACCAGAAGCGCGAGCGGCGCTTTGGGAAACTATCATGATCATCAGGACCGTCACTTCATTAGCGGCCCTGCCGGTTATCCTCGGTTGTGTTTATTACGGTAATTGGCCGTTCTTTTTTCTCGTGCTGGCGCTGGCGCTGATCGCCGTCAACGAGTTTTATAATATGATGATGAAGAAAGGTTTTTTCCCCGCGTACTATGTTGGCAACATTATCACCGCGTTCTTTGTCGTTTTTGCTTATTACTCGGTCAAGCGGAACTGGGAGCCGGCCCATTCCGCGATCCTGACACTGGCCGCCGCGATCGCCCTGATCGCCGGCGTTTTCTTAAAAAGGGAAAAAGACACCATTGTCGACGTAGCGGTCACGATTCTCGGCATGATTTATGTCGGCTGGTTTTTAAGTTATCTCTTCTTTATCCGCAACCTGACCGAACATGGCGGCTATCTTTTCTTTTTGATCTTAACGGTCTGGGCGATGGATGTGGCCGCTTACTTTGCTGGCCGCTTGCTTGGCCATACGCCGCTGATGCCGTCGGTTTCGCCGAAAAAGACCTGGGAAGGGGCAATTGCCGGCTTTATCGTTTGCCTGCTGGCGGCCTGGATCTTCAGCTCAACGGCTCAGCTCGAACTCTGGCACGCGCTGATCCTCGGCGGGTTGATCGGCGTATTTGGCCAGATCTCCGACTTGATCGAGTCGATGATGAAGCGCGACGCGGCGGTCAAGGATTCTTCCAATATCATTCCAGGGCACGGCGGCGTCCTCGACCGGATTGACTCGTTTGTCCTGACCGCGCCGCTGATGTACTATTATTTGGTGCTGTTCGTCTTGAAATGAAAAGAATGGAGTAACGCGTAACGAGTAACGCGTACAATGAAACACATAAACAAAGTTATTGATTTTATGGTGAAGCTGGCGCTGGCAGAAGATGTTGGCTCCGGCGACATCACGACCAGAGCAATTGTCCCAGCCGAACAAAAAGCTACGGCAATTATTCGCGCTAAGGAAACAGGAGTGCTGGCCGGGCTGGACGTTGCCCGAGAAGTCTTTCGCCATGTTGACCACAGAATAAAATTTACCGCCAAGGCCCGGGACGGAAAAGAAGTGAAAAAAGGAACGGTCATTGCGATTGTTTCTGGTCCGGCACGGGGAATTTTGACCGGCGAACGCGTCGCGCTGAATTTCCTGCAACATCTTTCGGGGATCGCGACGCTGACAAATAAATTCAAAAGTCAAAATTCAAAAGTCAAAAGTAAGGTTAAATTATTAGATACGAGAAAAACACTGCCGGGACTTCGCTTGCTAGAAAAATATGCCGTGAAAATGGGTGGTGGGGAAAACCACCGGCTGGGACTTTATGACGCCATCTTGATCAAAGACAATCACATCAAATTAGCGGGCGGAATTGCGAAGGCGATACAAAAAGGCAAGGGGCAAGCGGCAAGGGGCAAGAAGATCGAAGTTGAGGCAAAGACGATTGCGGAAGTTAAGAAAGCGATTGAGCTGAAAGCCGACAGGATTCTTTTGGACAATATGAATATTAAAAGATTGCGTCAAGCCGTTAAGCTTTGTAAAAAAGCGAAGATCAAAACCGAAGCGTCGGGTGGGGTCAATTTAGATAATATCGCCGCGATCGCGCGGACAGGCGTCGATTACATCTCTATCGGCGCGCTGACGCATTCGGCCCCCGCCCTCGACATCAACCTGAAGCTGATTGGTTAACCCCTCGACTTAATAGTGGTTAAGTTCCGGAATTCAGTCGATGATTTTTGCAGTCGCTTGAGGTCCACCCGCCTTTCTAATAGCAAGACTACGGTATCATCGGCCAGGCCGGTGATTTTGGTTTTTTCTAACGCCGGCGGGCAAAGAAGCCCTTCCCCCTGGCGCCGCGTCACCAACCGGGCTGGTAACGAACTATCCGAAGAGGAAAATTTTGCCTGCCCGCTCATTACAAAATAATAACCGATGATCAACCCGCGAGTTTCTTCGGAAACCGAACCGAGCGCTTTCATGTTTTGGCCCAGGTCGATTGCCTCCCCATTGCCGATCCGCAGTTCGTGCAATGAATTCGCAACCTCCTGAAAGCCGGCCCCGGGATACTTGGCATCCAGCGGCGCCCAAAAGAGAAGCGGGACAATTCCGGGCCCCTTTAGCCCCTGTCTGGCTAAGGCACGCAAAGAATTTTCAGTCCGGAACCGGTTCATCATTTCAATCGAGGCCTTAGGCGAAGCAACGTTTTTGCCGAACTCTTTTAGATTAATATC